>JBEKGP010000122.1:0-2569 GCA_050012735.1 Candidatus Dormibacteria bacterium | reverse complement strand
CATCTTCCCTCCTCCATCCTCCCCGTCCATCAACGTTCCCATTCACCATCACTCGCCTTTCTTCACCTTCCTCTACCGAACACCAAACACCCCCTTTACTTCCCCTCCATTCCTGCTATAACCAAACACCAAGAGGAACACGTTTGCCACCAGCCTCGCCGGCTCTGGCAAGCCCCTGGTGATCTCTGGCGCGACGCTCGTCACGCCCGGACGACTAGCGACCGAACGCGACGAACTCGTCGCCGCAGGCCCCATCGCGGCCCGCATCACCAACATGCAGGCCGCACTCGCAGCCGCAGACAGGGGCATCCGCTCCTGTCTGGTTATGCTGCCCCGCTCGGTACATGGCGAGGGGGAACGTCACGGCTTCATCCCCCAGCTCATCGCCCTTGCCCGGACCAAGGGCGTCTCCGGCTACATCGGCGACGGGACCAGCCGCTGGCCTGCCGTCCACGTGAAGGACGCCGCGAGTCTTTACCGGCTCGCGGTCGAGAAGGCTCCCGCCGGCGCTGTGCTCAACGCTGTCGGCGACGAAGGCGTGCCCGTCCGCGAGATCGCCGAGACCATCGGTCGGCACCTGAACCTGCCTGCTCGGTCCCTCCCCGCCGAAGATTTCGGCGGCATGTTCGCGCACATCCTCAGCACCGACATGCCGGCTTCTAGCACCATCACCCAGGAACTCCTGGGCTGGAAGGCTACCCACGCCGGCCTCATCGAGGACATCGAACGGGGCCATTACTTCGTCTGACCGGTGTCCACGCGCCAGCATCGGTGCCCTGCTCGCCACCCTCGCCCTGCTGCTCGGTGGCAAGACCTGCCCCGTCAGCTACGCGCGTAACGGGCCAGCAGAGGGATGAGCACCTGTGCGTTGGGGGATCCCCAGCCTGTCACCGGGTCCCATCCGGGAGTCGCCTCGTAACCGTTGAAGCCGGTCGTAATGTCGTGAAAGGCCCTGTGGTAGCTGGCGCTGCGGCCGATGTCGTAAATGGCGGGGTTAACGAAGCCAAGGTCTTTGTGGGCGTACTCGTCGGCCAGCGCCATGATTCCTGCCCAGAGCGGCGCGGAACCGCTCGTGCCCGATTCCGTTATGAGCTGTGGCGTGCCGTCGGAGGTGTAAACCTGCGCCATGCCGCCAGGCGCAGCAGCATCGCCTGCCACGTCGGGCACGCCCCTCGACTCGGAGATCTCCGGTACGCCATCCTGGTAGTTGGGGCGGACGTATAAGTGGCTGAAGCCGCCACCTGAGCCGTTCCAGGCGGTCTCGCCGATGTAGGCGCCGGTCTTCGCATTCGCGCTGAGCTGCGTGCCGCCGACGGAGAGCACAAGAGGGTCGGACGAGGGGAGTTCGACCTCCTTGACCTGCCGTCCGCCCCACCCCCAATCGGTGGAGTACATGCCATTGTCGCCGGAGCTGGCCACTACCGTGACGTAGTGCGCCTCCGCCCCGAGCAGGATGGAGTGCATCTTGGCCACCTGAGCCGGGGTGTAGTAATGCGATCCCAAGCCCCAGCTGATCGAGGCCACGTCGGTGTGGGAGACAACGAGCGGCAACACAGCGAGCATGTCCGCAGTCGCGTTCGCGGGGCTGTTGTCCCAGGAGGCGGGAAACAGCACCACTCGGAGGGTCGCGCCAGGTGCGATCGCGTGCAGGATCTCGAGGTCGCCGACCTCCTCCCCCGTCGCCTGCCATCGCGAGGCTGAAGGAACGAGGCTCGTCACGACGTCGATGCGTGCGGCGGGGAGATGGAACATGCTGTCGAAGGCCGCCACGTCCTGACGAATGTCGGTGGGTGCCTGGCTGGGGACTGGGACAGGAACGACGGCCGTTACGGTCTCGCCACGGCCGTTGATCCCGCGCTTCAGCCACGGCGCGATCCCGTACGCGACCTGGAACTGCTGCGGGGAGTAGCAGGCGTCCATCAAGCAGGACAATGTCGAGCTGGGCAGTGGGATCGTGGTCGTGGTCGTGGTCGTGGTCGCGCCGGTCACGCCGCCCCGGATTGCCGCGATCGGGAACCCGAACACGACTGCTGCGAGCGCGAGCAGGCACGCTCTCTTTGAGCCGATGAGGCGCTTCGGATAGTTCCAGCGCTGCATCAAACCCCCTTCTGATGGCCGACCTGCGCGTGCGGACTACCGCTCTCTGGCGCCCTGGGCGATCGTATCGGCTTGTGGTCTCCGCAATCCTGCGGCGCAGGTAGTCGCGTCGCGCACGCTCCTCTCACGGGACCGGCGTCGGTCACCTTGGCGCATTCGCGGGCACGCCAAGTAAGGCCTTTCGTCCCAAGACGAGTAACCAGAGACGCTTTGCGTCGCTTTGGGCCGGCTTGCGTATTGGCTCGACCGCCCCTAACCGCTATCGACGAAGTGCTCGGGTCCTAGTGTGTCCCCTACATGTCACGCCTTGGAGGCCAGTACCCAAAGCTCCTGCTCAAGTGGGTGGTGGTGGCGAGCCGGCCTATAGGCGGGGTTCTGTCCGCCGGCCGGAAACGCACCGACGGGGTGACCATCCATCTAAGCGGCCTACCTGGGGACATCGGGCGGGCCACCCGTCCCACGTTTGGCCTTG
>JBEKGP010000121.1:0-2661 GCA_050012735.1 Candidatus Dormibacteria bacterium | reverse complement strand
CCGAGCGTGACGGGGGTCGCGTCCATGAGGTGGGTGCGCCCTGATTTGACCACCCCGCTGAACTCGTCCTGCTTGCTCCGCAGGGCCGAAGCCAGGTGGAGAAGGGACGGGATCAGGTCGCCGACGATCCCGAGGGCGGCCGCCAGATGGACGGCGGAGGGGAAGACGTCGTTCGAGGACTGCGACGCGTTCGGCTCGTTGTTCGGCCGGACCTCCCGACCGAGCCTCTCGCCGGCAAGATTCGCCAGCACCTCGTTCATGTTCATGTTGGTCGAGGTGCCGGAGCCCGTTTGGAAGACGTCGATGGGGAACTGGTCAAAATGGCGGCCGTCTGCCACTTCATCGGCTGCCTCGGTGATGGCCGCGGCAACATCGGCGGCGATGGCGCCCATCTCGGCGTTCACGGCCGCGGCTGCACCCTTGATCATCGCCAGGGCGACGATGAGAGCCGGCTCGACAGGCTCGCCCGAGATGGGGAAGTTCTCCACGGCCCGCTGGGTCTGGGCCGCCCATCGAGCGTCTGCCGGCACGCGGACCTCTCCCATCGAGTCGTGCTCGATTCGATACCGGTCCGCGCGCTCTTCGTCACCTTCTGGGGTTCCGGTAAGGGTCATAGAGTCAGAGTACCTGCCACAAGAACCGGCGTAACCATAACGTTTGCCTCGTAACGACGCTGTAATGTCAGCAGTTACAGCGAAACCTTGCCCTCTCACAGCGCTTGCAAAGCCTTTGTGCGGCGGGTTAGGTTGCGGGCACTGTGAGACCTGCTGGTGGAAGCCTCGTAGCTGAGGCTGCGCGTAGTGCGGTCGATGCGCCGGACTCGTCCAACAAGCATCGTCGTCGCGCGGCCGTCTCATTGACGGTCGCGGCCATGTTGCTCGTCGGCGTCGGCACGCCGCTCGCTCTGGCCGGCGCTCCCGCGGGTGCCGACCAGGTCGCCACGCTCCAGCAACGCGCCCAGTACATCGCCGGCGAGATCCAAGCGGCCGCCGCCCAGTACGGCATCCTCGACGAGGAGTACCTGCAGGCCAAAGGCCGTGTGCGCTTGTTCGCGGAGCGGATCACCGCCGCCACCCAGGCCATAGCGAAGACAGAGAAGGCACTCGAGGTCGACCGGGCGCACCTTCGCCAGGTGGCCATCGAGGCCTACGTGACCGGCGGCGCCTCCCAGACGCTGTCGGTGGTCTTCAACGGCAGCCAGCAGACCGCCGGCATGCAGCAGGCCTACATCCAGGCGGCGTCGGGGAATCTGGACGAGTCCGAGACAACGGTCCTGATCAACCAGCGCTCCTTGACGCTCGAGCGGGGCACTCTCCTCAGCACGGAAGCGGCAGCGAGGGCCAACGAGGCCGCCATCTCGAGCGACCTCACCCAGAAGACCGCGACCCTCACGCTGCTCAGCCAGGAGCAGTCCCAGGTCAAGGGGCAACTTGTGGCTGCTGTGGCGAAGGTTGAACAAGAGAGGCAGGCCGCTTACGAGGCGGCGTTGGCAGCGGCCGCCAAGAAAGCGGAGATCGCGGCTGCCGCTCAGGCTGCTCAGGCGGCCGCTCAGGCCGCTCAGGCCGCTGCTCAGGCCGCCAAGACAGCGCGTCTGGCTGCCAAGGTGGGCGCCCAGACCGATACCCCGACCACGACGGTGCCGGCTGCGACTACCACGACAACGCCGCCAGCTCCCAACCCCCCGCTGGCGCCCGCCGGGAGCCTATTGCCCGGCGAGAGGGCGGTGAAGGCCGCTCAGAGCCAGTTAGGCGTCCCCTACGTCTGGGCTGGCGCTTCGCCCGGCTACGGGTTCGACTGCTCGGGGCTGACCATGTGGGCATGGGGCATGGCAGGCGTGTCGCTCGCCCACGGGGCGACAGAGCAGTACTACGAGATCCCACACGTCTCGATGGCGGACCTCATTCCCGGCGACCTCATCTTCTACGGCAATTCCTACGTGCTCTACCACGTCGTCATGTACATCGGCGGCGGCATGGTCGTGCAGGCGGAAGAGACCGGGACCAACGTGATGGACACGCCCATCCCGCCCGGTGCCTACGGCGCCGGCAGACCCTGACGGCCTGGTAAGCCCTCCCAGCTGGTTCCTTGCCCCACAGGGCAGCCGGCGGACCTCACACGATGCGCGCCGTCGTAGTCGAAGCGGGCTCAGCCGTCGTGCGGAAGCGGCCTGACCCGACACCCGGCACCGGCGAGATTCTGGTCAGGGTCCAGGCCGCGGGCCTGAACGGCGCCGATCTCATGCAGCGTGCCGGGCTCTACCCGGCCCCGCCGGGCGCGCCGCCCGACATCTTGGGCCTCGAGCTGACGGGCGAGGTGGCGGCGCTCGGCCCCGGCTCCACGCGCTTTGCCATCGGCGACCGTGTCATGGCCGTGGTCGGAGGGGGCGGACAGGCCGAGCTGGCGGTCCTGCACGAGCGCACCGCCATGCCGGTCCCCGACCAGCTCTCCCCGATTCAAGCGGGGGGATTCCCCGAAGCGTTCACGGTCGGGCACGACACCTTGTTCACCCAGTGCGGTCTGCGGCCGGGTGAACGCGTGCTGGTGAACGGCGCGGCCGGAGGGGTGGGCGTGGCCTGTGTCCAACTGGCTGTCCTCGCAGGCGCCAACGCCATTGCGAGCGTGCGCTCCGCGCACCTGCGACCTGGGCTGGAAGCGCTCGGC
>JBEKGP010000120.1:0-2720 GCA_050012735.1 Candidatus Dormibacteria bacterium | reverse complement strand
CCTCGGTGGTCCAGCACCAGCCGGACCGCCCGGTCACGAACGTCCTGGGGATACCTGCTTGTCCTTGCCATCGCTCCATCCTCTCAAGGAATGGAGCCTCCAGGATTCCCGGGGCGGTTCAGACAGCTACTACCGCCCGGCTCTGTTCGAGTACCTCGACGAGCTGCGCGCCGACGGGGTCCTCGCCCATTACGGGGTCAGCGTCGAGCGGGTCGAGGAGGCGCTCAAGGCGATCGAGTACCCCGGCGTCGAGACCGTCCAGATCATCTACAACATCTTTCGTCAGCGCCCCGCGGAGCTGTTCTTCCCCCAGGCCCGCGCCCGGCAGGTCGGCGTGATCGTCCGCGTCCCGCTGGCGTCGGGGCTCCTGACCGGGAAGCTGCGCCGGGACACGACCTTCGCCAGCTCCGACCATCGCAGTTTCAACCGCCATGGGGAGGCCTTCGATGTGGGCGAGACCTTCGCCGGGGTCGACTACGAAACCGGGCTGGCGGCGGTGGAACGGCTCCGGGGCATGCTGCCGGGCAGCGCTCCGATGAGCTCCTGGGCGCTCCGCTGGATCCTCATGGACGACGCCGTCAGTGCCGTGATCCCCGGTGGCAAGACCGACGAGCAGGCCGTCGCCAACGCGCGCGCCTCAGACCTGGCCGCTCTGCAGCCGGAGGTGATGCGGGCGATCGCCGAGCTGTACCTTGCTCAGATCGCGCCCCAGGTGCATCAGCGCTGGTAGGTGACGTTTGGCACGCACGCGTGCCGCCCTACGCCGCCCTGTCGAGGGCCGGGCTCCTCGGGCGCCGCTTCGGCTCCACCACCGGCAGGACCAGGAAGACGCCGGCCACGAAGTAGACGACAAACATCCCGAACACCACCGGGTAGCCGCCCAGCTCGCCGAGGATGTGGCCGCCGGCGTTGAAGTGGTCGAGGATCGGTCCGGCGATGAAACGGGCGATGATCCCGGCTCCCGCGGTCGCGATGTTGGAGAAGCCGAGGAAGCGGCCAAACTCCGCGGCCGGGATGAGGTCGATCATGAAGGCCCAGTCGACGGTGAGGAAGCAGCCGACCCCGACCCCGATGGGGACCCCGAACCAGAGCACCTGGGCCAGGCCGCGCGGGATGTCGAGCAGCGACGCGACCGGGGCCGTCATCGCGCCGGGCAGGAGCGGGTAGTGGGCAAATACCAGGCCCAGGGCCCCCACGGCCCCGAGGATGCCGCAGACGATGACCATCGGCTTGCGCCCCCAGCGGTCGGAGACGCGCCCCGCCGGGTAGCAGACGGCGATGGCGAGCAGCGCGATGATGGCGAGCAGGTCGGTCGTGGCACCGTTGGCGTGGTTGGTGAGGGCCGTCCCGCCGCCCGGGTAGAAGACATCCTTGAAGAAGAATTGCGCGTAGGTCTCCAGGCCCACGACACCCATCAGGATGAGCAGCCGTGACCCCATCAGCCAGAGGAAGCTGCCGTACTTGCGGGGACTGATGTTGAAGGTGCCAAGGGTGATCGCCGCCAGGCCGCGGCGGAGGCTCGCATCCGGCCTACCCCGGTCCGGCACCAGGGTGACGGTGAGCACCATGCTCACCACCAGCATCGCCGCCATCGCGTAGAAGGCCAGGTCATACCGGCCGCGGCTCGTGAAGATGCCGGTGACCACGAAACCGATCAGGGTGCCGAGCAGGTTGCCGATGCCGTAGAAGGCGCCGAATCTGCCGAAGTCCCTTTCGGGGACGGCATCGGGGCCCAACCCCTGGTAGGGCGCCTGCGCCGTGTTCGAGGCGACCTGCAGCAGGAAGTAGACGAGCAGCAGCCAGAAGTAGGCGCCGACGAAGGCCATGATCACGAGGAAGAGCGAGGAGCCCAGGGCTCCGCCCGTGATGTAGGGACGCCGGCGTCCCCACCGCAGCCGGGTCCGGTCGGAGACGGCGCCGACCACCGGCTGCCAGACCACCGCGACCAGGGTGCCGAAGCCCTCCAGCACCGAGAGCGCCGTCCCCTGATGGGCCTGGCCCACCATCTTGGTGATGATCGGAGGGAGCACCTGGGCTCCGAGGGCGTTCCAGAGCCAGCCGATCGCCACCCAGTAGATGCTCAGCAGGGTCAGCCGCCCCACCCCGACGCTGGTCCACGCCGCTCGCGTGCGGGCCGGGGCCATCGCGTCGGGGCTCGCCATTGCGCCACTCTACCGGGCCGGTACGGGGGCCGGCGAGGGGGAAAACCCCGAGCCCCGCCACCCGGATACAGTCCGGTGATGGCCTCGACGAGCCCCGGCGGTCCCGACGGCGCGCGCACCGTCCTCGACGTGGTGCGGCTCTCCACCACCTACCTCTCCGAGCACGGCAGCGACTCGGCCCGCCTCGACTCCGAGCTGCTGGTGGCGCACGCACTGGGGATCGAGCGTCTCGGCGTCTACCTCCAGTACGACCGCCCCCTCGCCGACCACGACCTGGTCGCCATCCGCACGATGCTGCGGCGGCGGGGGAGGGGTGAGCCGATCGCCCACCTCACCGGGCGGCGCGAGTTCTACGGCAGAAGCTTCCGGGTGACCTCCGCGGTGCTCATCCCCCGGCCCGAGACCGAGACCCTGGTGGATCGCGCCCTCAAGGTGGCACGGGAGCTGGGGGGCGAGCTGAGGATCGCGGACCTCGGCACCGGCAGCGGCTGCCTCGCCTGCACCCTCGCCGCGGAGCTCCCCGGAGCCACCGTGATCGCATCCGATCTGAGTGCGGCC
>JBEKGP010000119.1:0-2828 GCA_050012735.1 Candidatus Dormibacteria bacterium | reverse complement strand
ATGGCGAAGAGCGAGGGCCGGTCACTAGGCGCATCGGTCGCATTGCCGGATAGCAGGGTGCCGGTCTCCCCGCAAGGTCAAGATCGGTGCGATTCTGACCCCTGCTCGCGTTATATCAGCCGAGGACGCGGACAGCGGGGAGAGCGTGGCGGTGCTGGTCGGCGCCTGCCGCCGCCTCGGCGTGTACGTGGTCGGGGGCCTGGCCGAGATCGGGAATGGCTGCCGTCACAACAGCGCCGTCGTCCTCGGTCCCGAGGGCCGGCTGGCGACCTATCGCAAGGTCCACCTCTTCTATGACGAGCAGTCGTGGTTCCAGCCGGGGAGTGGGCTGGTGGTCGTCGACCTTCCCTTCGCTCGGGTGGGGCTCGCCATCTGCTACGACCTCTGGTTCCCCGAGGTCGCCCGCACCCTCGCCCTCCGCGGCGCCGAGCTGATCGCCGTTCCGACCAACTGGGTCGCATCCTTCCGGCGCCGCCTCCACGACGAGCACGGGTACTGCCAGGGGGACGTCATGGCCATGGCCGCCGCTGCCGCCAACGGCACCTCGGTCGCCTGCGCCGATCGGGTGGGGGAGGAGCGGGGCGTCAGGTTCCTCGGTGCCTCGATCATCGTGGGGCCCGACGGCTGGCCCCTCGCCGGGCCGGCCAGCCCCGATCGTGACCAGCTGCTCATCGCCGACGTCGACCTGACCGCGGTCGAGAGGGCCCGGTGGCGCACACCGCGCAACCACCTCCTCCGCGACCGCCGGCCCGCCCTCTATGCGAGCGAGCCCCCGCCCGAGGTGTCGGGCCGCCCCTCCACCGTGGCCGGCGACCCCATCGCTAGTTAGCTCACTCCCCGACGATCTGGACCCGGACGGTCCGCTCGCGGGTGCGCGAGTGGTCGAAGTCCGCGAAGTAGATGCGGCCGAACTCACCGAGGGTGAGCGCGCCGTCCACCACCGGCACCGACTGGGAGCGGCCGAGGAGGACCGAGCGCAGGTGGGCGTCGGTGTTGAGCGACCATGCGGGCTCCTTGCCGCGCCCTGCACCGGCCTTGATGTGCAGAGGCCCCGGGTGGTTGTACTGACCCTCGATCTGACACGTCGGTGTGATCTGCGCGAGGGCGGTGACCAGGTCCTGCATCAGCAGCTCCGTGCCCCAGTAGTTGACGTCGTCGGACGCCTCCTGGATCAGCACGCTGCAGGTGGTGTGCTGCGAGAAGACGACCAGGATGCCCTGGTGGATACCCGATCTGTCGAGGATGGATTGGACCTCGGCTGTGACATCCCGAAAGCTCGGCGCACGCTGGGGTGCCAGGCCGAAGGATTCGTGGTGGACGGTCATGCTGTCACTGCTCCTTGGGTTCGAGCGTCCCAGGCCTGCCGGGTCGCCCTGATCATCTTGGTGAGCATCTGCTCGGGATCGGCGGCGGTGAAGATGGCGCTGCTCGACCCGCTCCCCTGGGCGCCGGCGGCGATCACGTCGCTGGCGATCTGGGGGCTCGTCACCGAGCTGACCTCGCACGCGGCCGGGATCACCGCTCCGAGCTGGTCGTGGTTCACCTCCACCAACGCGCCCGGAGGTTTCACCGGAATCCTCGCCGGAGCCGTCATCGCCACCTTCCTCCTGGGCGGATGGGATGCGCCGATCTACCTCGGCGACGAGCAGAACAAGCCCAAGGACCCGGGACGCTCGGTGCTGATCTCGATCACCTTCTGCACCCTCTGGGTGGTCATGCTCTTCGTCTGCCTCGAGGGCCTGGCACCCGCGTCTGCGATCACCGCTCACGCGAGCAACGTGCTGCCGTACCTGGGCGGCCGCCTCACCGGCAAGTGGTTCGTCGACCTGATCGCCCTCGCCGTCATCTCCTCCTTCGCCACCACCACCCAGTCGCAGATCGTCGACGGCAGCCGGATGATGTTCGGCACGGCCCGCGAGCGGGTCCTGCCTAAGTCCCTGCGCGAGGTGCACCCCGAGTGGCGCACCCCGGTGGCCGGGCTGCTCATCATGGCCGTGATCCCGGTGGTCGCGCTCGCCCTCTACCTGCTGAGCAGCAGCCTCCAGACGACCATCATCTACGTCGACTCGACCGGTGGACTGCTCTTCGCGGGGTACTACATCGTCATCGCGGTCTTCAGCATCTGGTACTACCGCAGCATCGTCCTCAGCAGCCTCAAGGAGTTTGTCCTCGGGCTGCTCCTGCCCCTGGTGGGCGCCGGGGTGCTCTCCTACGTGATCTTCAGGTCCATCCCCGGCACCTCCGGCGTGGTCCTCGTTCTCGCCGTGTGCCTCTTCCTGGTGGGCATCCCGCTGGCTCTGCTCTCCAAGAACATCACCCATGCACCGTTCTTCCGGATCAAGCGCGAGCAGTACCACGACGATGGTAGGGGCGAGCCTGTCGCACCGGCGGACGCCATCATCTGACCATCCCCAATGGCCGACGGAGTGTGTGGGCGCCCCCCGGTGGGCGCCCACCCTCCGCCTGTCAGGATCACACCCCGCTCGGTTGACTATGCTTGTCGGCGCAATATGGCGGACAGAGTTGGAGGCCTCGGCTCACGGTGACAACGGCACAGGCGCGGCGCGACTCCATCGCCAAGATGGTCGAGGAGCGCGATACTCTCAGTGTCGCCGAACTGATGACACAGTTCGGGGTCACCGACACCTCGATTCGCCACGACCTCACCCTGCTCGAGGACGCCGGGAAGCTCCGCCGGGTTCGCGGCGGCGCGGTGAGCCGGGCGAGCGCGCGGCTCACCGGATTCTTCGCGGCCCGGGACCGGGAGCACCCGCTCGAGAAGCGGCGCATCGGCCTCGCCGCGGCCGGCCTGGTCCAGGCCGGCAACG
>JBEKGP010000118.1:0-3354 GCA_050012735.1 Candidatus Dormibacteria bacterium | reverse complement strand
CTCTCGATTTCTCCGCAGCCCGGCCACGGCCCGGCACTATCGCTCGGCGTGCGGCTTCGCGCCCTGCGCCTGCGGCGCTTCCTCACCCAGGAGGAGCTGGGCGCGGCCGCGGGGCTGGCCCGGACCACCATCCGCCGCCTCGAGGGAGGACGGTCCGGCCGCCCCCACATGCACACCATCACCACCCTCGCCCGCTCGCTGGGCGTCAGCCCGGACCAGCTGGTGCCCGACCCGGCGGAGCTGTGGGGCGTGGGTCCGGATGACTGACTGGGTCCGCCTCCGCCTGCCCTGGAACTGGGAGGGCCTGGAGGAGGAGAACCTCCACCAGCACCTCCGCGAACTCGCGTCCTGGGTCAGCTGGTTCGTCGCTCGTCACCACCTCGTCGGCAAGGTTCCTATCTGCTGGTACCGCCATCCGGGGCTCACCGACGAGCTGAGCGCCCTGTGGCACTATCACCAGGAGGTCACCAATCCCTTGGTTCCCCTCGTCCAGCCCGGCCCCGTGAGTGCACCCGAGGAGCCGGAGGATCCTGAGATCGCTGCAGGCTCCTACCAGGACTGGCACGAGGCGAGGTGGCGCTGGATCACCGACCCCCTCGCCGAGGCCCGCGGTTACAGCCAATGCCGCGCTAAAGGGCGCCATGTCGACGGTGGCCACGCCACGGACGCGACGTCCTTCGCCGAGGCGACGATCGCTGGGCTCCAGGAGGCCATCGACGCCGGCGACTTGAAGCGATGAATAGGGTCTGATCGGCCTGGTCGGCTGCTGGCCCCGACCCGTAGGCCCCGCCGGCGACCTCGGTGTCGTCCTGCTCACGCAGCGAGACCCGCTCGGCCAGCGGGTCGACCGTCACCGGATCATCCTCGGCGGCATCCACCTTCCCGACATCAGTGACTTCGCGCCGGGCGGCACCGTCTACGTCGAGGGCCACCTCGCCCGCCAGGGCGAGACGCGGCGTGTCAGCGCTATCGCCGGATGCGCTTGGTCCATCCTTCCGGCGCCCCCGCCGCCACTCACAGCGCGCCGACCAGCAGTCACGCCTCGCCCCGCGAGCACGAGCGCGCCGGGCATCCCCGCAGGGTGGCCATCGGCCCCCCCCCGCGAGCGGCTCATCTGGGTGCGGCCCACCACCGTGCTCCTGGGGAAGCTCTGCCACGAGCGACCACCCGGCAGCCAGGCTGGACGGGCAGGGGCGGTAGCGTTCGGGGCATCAGGTCCGCGCTGCGCGAGGCGATCGGCGACCGTAGCATCGACCTCATCCCCTGCGTGGGCGGTGTGTTCCGTCTCAACGAGGATGTCAGCGGCTCGGACTACGGGCGTCTCGCCGTTGGCTGCGACGCCGCCAAGCAGAGCACGGATCCGGAGCGCCTGCGGGCCGTCCTGAGTCGCGCCGCGGACGGAATTCGGGGCGAGGCTTTCGCCGGCGCCGACTACAACTGGCTGGTGGAGGGCCAGGAGCACGTGCGGAGCCTGGCCATCGACGCGTTGAGCACCGACGCCCAGCTTTGCGCGAACGCCGGTAAACTGGACGCCGCCATCGAGACCCTCGACCACCGACCCTCCACCTGCTCTGCTCGCGGATGGCCGCCCCTGGGCTCTCCGGCGCATGCCGGCTGTCCGATCGGGAAGGCTCTTCTTCGTCGCAGGCGAGTTTCCTTGGTGCCTCTAAGGAAGGGCTTCCCTACCGCCGGCACTCTCCATTACTCTGGTTCGTACCCATTCTGGGTTGGAGTGTAAGAAAACTGCCCGCGACGCGCATCTATATAGGGTGATCGTGACCCAAGCTCGGACGCAGCCGCCGCCAGCTGACGCGCATGCCACCTACGGGGAGATGGCTCTCAGGGAGACCCCCCGGCTGTTCGCGCTGGCAATGACCATCACCCGCAGTCCGGCCGAGGCCGAGGACGTGCTTCAAGAAACCCTGCTGTCAGCGTGGCAGTCCTGGGGGCGCCTCCGCGATCCAACCCGGCTATCGCCGTGGCTCACTCGCATCTGCGTGAACAAATGTCTAGAGAGTGCACGTCGGGAGCGGCGCGCCTGGCGCCTGCTCCAGTCAAAGGCCAAGCAGCCGATCCCTCCTTCTGCTGTGGAGTTCATCGGCGAGCTACTCGATTTCGACCGCGCATTTGCGCGCCTCTCTCCACCACAGCGCGCTGTCTTCGCGCTTCACGTTCATCATGGCTACACGCTCACTGAATGTGCTGGCCACATGGGGTGCAGACCAGGCACCGCTCGTAGCCATCTAGCAAGGGCTGTGGCCTCCCTAAGGCGAGACATCCCCTATGCCTGACGACCCGCTTCTCGATAACAAGCTTCGCACTCTAGCCAAGGCGTACTTCGCACGGCTGGAGTCCCGTCCTGCCCCCGCGGTTATGCCTGAGAAGTTCTCCAGGCCGTCTAGGGGCCGTTCACGCGCACTCCCTATCGCCGGTGCACTCGCCTCGTTCATCGTCATCGGGGGGATCATTTCATTTGCGACCTTCAATAACCGTCTTGCCTCCCACATAACCACTGGCACCCGATCTTCCGTTTCACCTTCGCCCCCTACGGGCTTCCCCTGGGCCAGCCCTTCAACTTCTGTGTCCCCGTCCAGCCCGCCCACTCCGGCCGCAGCGGCCGCTTGTGCGACGTCCCAGCTCGGAATCTCGTACCTGGGGCCACTGGGGGGAGCGGGCACCGTGATCGTCGAGTTTGAGCTGCGGGATATAGGCTCCGCTGCATGCGAACTCACAGGCTGGCCCAACCTGCAGCTCCTCAACGCCGCAGGCGCGTTCTTATCCACTCGTGTGACGCAAACCTCGTCGATAGCGGTCGCTACTGCAGAGCCGACTCCTGTTGTTCTTCTTCCAGCGTTACCTCCGCCTCCAGGGTTCCAGGTGCCGCCGAATGCCTCGAACCAGCAGGCCTCTGGTTACGCGTACATCTGGATGTCGGGCGACGATGCGCTGGCGCCATGTGAAACCGCAGCCGAGGTCGACTTCAGTCTTCCCGACACCACCGGGACGCTCGCCGTTAGCCTGCAAGAACAGCCCAGCTTCCCCGACGGACTTCAGTTTTGCTCGGGTGGCTCCGTCGATGTGCTGCCCATCGTAGCCTCACCGCCTACTGGAGGTCAGGCCACGGGACCATCGAGCACGACCAAGTGAGGGGTCCACGTTCCCCGGATGCGGGCTCCATTCCGAGGTGTCGCGGCCAGCGGGATTACGTGGTGCGACGGGCCTCTTTGCCTAACTACTTCGCCCCGAAAAACCCGGCGGAGTCTGAACTCGGATGAGGCTGTGGCGTCCATTTCTGGATGGTCGAACGTCCTAAAGCATAAATAGTGTCATATATGACTAATACATAGTAGAATT
>JBEKGP010000117.1:0-3407 GCA_050012735.1 Candidatus Dormibacteria bacterium | reverse complement strand
CGGCCAGGTAGGCGTGCAGCCCCGCACGCCACGCCGGCATGGGTGCTTCCCCCGACGCCGCCCAGGCGTGATTGGCGAGCACCGAGTAGGCCGGGCGGGGCGCCGCCGTCGGATAGTCGGACGTGGCAAGCGGCTCCACCGGCACCTGGAGCCCCGCCTCCTCGACGATGGCCTGTGCCAGCCCGAACCAGGTCGTGCTCCCGGAGTTGGTGAGGTGGTACGTGCCCGGTGTCCCGCGCTCCACCAGCCGGACCAGCGCGGGGGCCAGGTGGCCGGTCCAGGTGGGGGAGCCCCATTGATCGGCGACCACCCGCAGCGCGCCGCGCTCGCGCGCCAGCCGCAGCATCGTGAGCACGAAGTTGGGCCCCTCCTGCCCGTAGAGCCACGCGGTGCGCACGATCAGGTGGTGCGGCAAGGTGGCCCTCACCGCCTCCTCGCCGGCGAGCTTGCCCCGCCCGTAGGCGCTCTGCGGGTTGGGCACCGTCAACTCGTCGATGGGCTCAGTCGCCGTGCCGTCGAACACGTAGTCGGTGCTCAGATGGCAGAGCAGGATCCCGCGTGGCCGGCAGGCTTCGGCGAGCACCCGCGGGCCGTCGGCGTTGACGCCGGTCGCCGCAGCCTCCTCGGTCTCGGCGGCGTCCACCCGCGTCCAGGCGGCGCAGTTGATGACGGCGTCGGGCCGCACATCGTCGAGCAGCGCAGCGACGGATCCGGGGTCGCGGATGTCGACGCTCTCGACGTCGTGACCAGAGGCCTGATACGACGTCTCCGCCAGCGTCCGGAGCAGTTCGCGGCCGAGCTGCCCTCGAGAGCCCACGACCTCGATCCGCATGCTTGCCTTGCTCAGTCCGGACCCGCGCCCGGGCAGGGGGGCGGCGAACCTGGGAGCACCCCGAGCCTCTCCCGCGTCACTAGTTCACCACCTTGTAGTTGCGCTGGTAGAACGCCCAGAACTCACCGCTCTTGAGAGGTCTCCACCACGCCTCGTGCTCGAGATACCAGCGCACGGTCAGCTCCATCCCCGTGTCGAAGTCGACACGCGGCTCCCACCCGATGGCTCGGAGCTTCGCCGAGTCCAGAGCGTAACGGCGGTCATGGCCGGGGCGATCGGTCACAAACTGCTTGAGCTCGGAAGGCTTCTCGAGCAGACGCAGCACGGCGTCGGCGACGGTGAGCCCGTTGATCTCGCTGCCGGCCCCGATGTTGTAGTCCTCGCCCGGCACACCCTTGCGCAGGGCCAGGTCGATTCCCCGGCAGTGGTCCTCGACGAAGATGTAGTCCCTCACCGCTCCGCCGTCCCCGTAGATGGGCAGGCGCCGGTCGTCGACAGCGTTGGTGATGAAGAGCGGGATGATCTTCTCGGGATACTGATACCAGCCGTACGTGTTCGAGCCCCGGGTCACGATCGCCGGGAAGTCGTACGACGCGCGGTAGGCCTGCACCAGCATCTCGCCACCCGCCTTGCTGGCGCTGTACGGGCTGCGCGGCCGGAGGGGATCACCCTCCCGGGACCGGCCCTCCGTGACGTCGCCGTAGACCTCGTCCGTGCTCACCTGGAGGAAGCGTTGGTGGCCCGCCGCGCGCGCCGCCTCCAAGAGGACGTAGATGCCGTAGACATCGGTCATGATGAACTGGCCGGGTGCCTCGAGCGAGCGGTCGACGTGCGATTCGGCGGCGAAGTTGACGATCACGTCGCACTCGCCCGCCAGCGGATCGACGACGGACTGGTCGGCGATGTCCCCCTTGACGAAGCGGAAGCGGGGATCGACGCGGACCGGATCGAGGTTGCGCTCGTTGCCGGCGTAGGTCAGCTTGTCCAGGACAACCACGGAATCCTCTGGATGATCGCGCAGCGTCATCCGGACAAACTCGCTGCCGATGAAGCCCGCGCCTCCGGTCACAAGCAGCCGCATCTCAGATGTTCTCGATGCTCCAGTCGAATCCGATGCGGGGGTCGTTCCAGGCGATCCGTCCCTCGTCGGGATCGGCCGGATCATAGGGTGCGGTCACGTAGTAGTTGAGGATGACGTCGCGAAGGTCCAGCACCTGGTAGCCGTGCCCGACGAACGGGGGGATGGCGACCATCTTGGGCGCGTGCTCCCCCAGGATCACGGTCTGGATGCGACCCACGGTGGGGGAGCCCTCGCGAAGGTCCACGAGGACCACGCGGGCATTGCCCTGCACGATGTCCCAGTAGTCCCACTGGCGCTTGTGCCAGTGGAAGGCCTTGATCAGCTCGGGCGGATTTCCTCCGCGCGCGTAGGCGAGGCTGCGCGACATCTGGGCGAAGGGATCGGCGGGGATGAAGGGGCGTCCCTCATCATCGAGGTCTCCACGCTTGAGTTGCTCGATGAAGTAGCCGCGCTGGTCGGCGTGCTTGCGGAACGTCTTGACCATGACGCCGTCGATCGGGCCCAGACGCTGGGACGCCGGGACCGAGCTGATGCTGCTCAGCACGCGCTCCATGGGTTCGGTGACGGTCATCCAGGCCATCAGCGCAGCTCCACGCGGGAATGGTCACCCAGCATGAGCCGGTAGGCGTGCGGACGCTCCGGAGAGGAGCAGACCGTGCATCCCTTGCCGATCAGCGACGACTCGATCTTGCCGTCGACGTTGTCGATCACGCTCCCCTCCAGGACGATCGAGTGCTCGATCTCCGATCTGCGGATGGTGCAGTCATGGTAGATGGAGGTGAAGGGTCCCACGTACGCCTCTTCGATGAGGGTCCCGGAACCGATGATGGCGGGACCCCGGATGAGGCACTGGCGGAGCTGGGCTCCCGGCTGGATGACCACCTTGCCCTCAAGCCGCACGCCCTCGCCGATATTCCCCTCCACCCGAGGATCCAGGGTGTCGAGGATGATCCGGTTGGCCTCCAGCATGTCCTCGAGGCGACCGGTGTCCTTCCACCATCCGGTGATCACGTGGGGCATCACCCGGGCTCCGTCGTCGATCATCCGCTGGATGGCGTCGGTGATCTCGAGCTCGCCGCGGGCACTGGGCTGGATGCGTTCGATGGCGTCGAACACCGCCGGAGAGAAGAGGTAGACGCCCACCAGGGCCAGGTCGCTCCGGGGCACCAAGGGCTTCTCGACCAGCCTCACCACCCTCCCGTTCTCCAGCTCGGCCACCCCGAAGCGCTGAGGCTCGCGCACCTTGGCGAGCAGGATCTCGGCGTCCGGCTGCAGCCGGCGGAATTCCTCGACGAACTCGGTGATGCCGTCCCGAATCAGGTTGTCCCCGAGGTACATCACGAACCGGTCCTCGCCGAGGAAGGGCCGGGCAATGAGAACCGCGTGGGCGAGGCCCAGCGGTGCCTCCTGGGGAATGAAGGTCACCGAGGCGCCGAACCGGGACCCATCGCCGACCGCGGCTCTGACCTCCGGCCCGGTCTCACCGGTGATGAT
>JBEKGP010000116.1:0-3431 GCA_050012735.1 Candidatus Dormibacteria bacterium | reverse complement strand
CGGCGACCTCCGGGTCATCGCCGAGCCGACCGACTTCCTCGGGGTCAACTTCTACTCGCCCCTGACCTTCTGCGCCACCACCCGGATGGCCGAGGCGCGGGCAGCTGGGTACTGGGTGCCTGCCTCCCCGCCGGCTGACGCGCTCAGTCTCGACCTCGGAAGCGTGCAGGTCCATCGGCCCGCCCTGGCCCGCACCACCATGGGGTGGGAGATCGAGCCGGCGGCGCTCACCGAGATGCTCCTCCGGGTCCGCGACGACTATGGCGACCGTCCCCTCTACGTGCTCGAGAACGGCATGTCGAACGACGACTACGTCACGCCCGACGGCGAGATCCGTGATCCCGAGCGCATCGACTACCTCAGAGGCCATCTCGGGGCCGTCCTCGACGCCATCGACGCCGGCGTCGACCTGCGCGGCTACTTCGTCTGGTCGCTGCTCGACAACTTCGAGTGGTCGTCGGGCTACTCGAAGCGCTTCGGGCTCACCTGGGTCGACTATCCGTCCGGCGCCCGCATCCCCAAGTCCAGCTTCGCCTGGTACCGGGACACGGTCCGAGCCCACGCCCTGATCCCGTGACTAGCAACCCCTCCACCCTGGTGGTGGTCAACCCGGTGAGCGCCGGCGGCCAGACCATGCGGCGCTGGCCGCAGATCCGGACCGCGCTCCGTGCGGAGGGCATCGACATCCACGCCCACCTCACCACGAGCCGCGGGGATGCCACCGTTGTGACGCGCCGCGAGATTACGGGGAGGGCGTCCGTGCGGCGGGTGGTCGCCGTCGGCGGCGACGGCACCCTCAACGAGGTGGTCAACGGCTGCTTCGACGAGGCGGGCACCCCGCTCGCAAGCGGCCTCACCGTGGGGCTGATCCCGAGCGGCACCGGCAGCGACGTCCGGCGCACCCTCGGTCTGCCCACCGACCCTCGCGTCGCCGCCCGCCTCCTCGCCGGCGGGACCACCCGGAGCATCGACGTCGGCAGGATCGTCTTCGCCGACGGCAGCCAGCGGCTCTTCGCCAACGTGGCCGACTGCGGACTGGGTGGCGAGGTCGTGAGCAGGATCAATCGCAGCGGCCAGAAGCGCGCGGGTCTGCGCGGCAGCGCCGCCTTCCTGGGTGTCTCGGTCGCCGAGCTGGTCAGGTTTCGCAACCGCGACGTGCTCCTCACCATCGACGGGGTGACCTCGCGGGCGCGTGTGCAGCAGGTGGTGGTCGCCAACGGCCGCTGCTTCGGTGGCGGGATGCGCATCGCCCCCGGCGCCGATCCGGCGGACGGTCTGCTGGACCTCGTCGTGGTGGGGGACATCTCCCGCATCGGGGCCCTCCTGGCTGTGCCTCGCCTCTTCCGGGGCACCCACCTCGGCCTCGCGGCCATCTCCTCCCACCGGGTGCGCTCGATCGGGATCGCCGCCGTCGACGGGGAGAGCCCGCCGCGCTTCGACGTGGACGGGGAGCAGGTGGGGAGCGCCCCCGCCGAGATCACGGTCCTGCCCCGGGCGCTCCGCTTCGCGGCCCCGGCCCTGGTATGCTGACGCAGACCGACAGAGGGCCCGGCCCAGGGACGGGCGTGCCCGCTCCCGAGCCCCGCTCTCGGTCCGGCGACTGGCCCACCCGGGCCCACTGGAGAGACCACCCCTTGCCTGAGCTTCGAACCAAGACCGACATCATCGCCGAGCATCGGCGTCACGAGACCGACACCGGCTCGCCCGAAGTCCAGATCGCGGTCCTCAGTGAGCGCATCAGCGGCCTCACCGAGCACCTGCGCGAGCACACCAAGGATCACGCCTCGCGGCGCGGGCTGCTCAAGATGGTCGGACGGCGCCGCCGTCTGCTCGAGTACCTCTCTCGCACCGACGTGGAGCGGTATCGCGCCATCATCGCCCGCCTCGGGCTCCGGCGATAAGTGACCCTTCTGTCACCGCGATCCGGGCCCAGTCGAGACCAGAGCGCCCTTCCCTCCGCCGGTGCCGGCGGCTCCCACGCCAACGTGGCGCGTGCTGCCGTGGCAACCTGGCAGTTCATGATCCCACCCGACAGGAGGGCAGTCCCGCACCTTCTCTGAGCCACCCGGCTCACCCGTATTCATCAACGGCCACTTCCACAACGCACGGCGATCGAAACGAGCCGGCGAGACGTTGGGGACTGCCCGCCAGGGTGACGCAGCCGCTGCGCGGCGCGACCCCACGACGCGGCCCGCAGCCTCCAACAGCCTCGCCTTCGGACACCACCGCCAGCAGTCAGGGCAGTGGCCACCTCCGGAGCACACATGGCTGATCAACAACCCAAGACCTTCACCACCGACTACGCCGGCCAGACCCTCACCGTCGAGACGGGGCACATCGCCGAGCAGGCCAACGGCGCCCTCTTCATCCGCTGCCGCGACACGGTGGTGCTCGTCACCGCGGTGGCGAGCAAGGCACCGCGCGAGGGCATCGACTTCTTCCCGCTCACCTGCGACTACGAGGAGAAGCTGTACGCCGCCGGGCGCATCCCGGGCAGCTTCCCCCGCCGTGAGGGGAGGCCCACCGAGGCGGCCATCATCGCCTGCCGCATGATCGACCGCCCGATGCGGCCGCTCTTTCCCAAGGACTTCCGCAATGACGTCCAGCTGGTCGCCACCGTCGTCTCGGCCGACCAGGAGCAGGACCCGACCACCCTGGCGGTGACCGGCGCCTCGCTCGCCCTGCAGATCAGCGACATCCCCCACGCGGGACCGGTCGGCTGCGTGCGGGTCGGGATGCTGGACGGCAAATTCATCCTGAACCCGTCCCTTCAGCAACTCCAGGAATCCGAGCTCGACCTGGTGGTCGCCGGCACCGCCGACGCCATCACCATGGTGGAGGCGGGCGCCCGTCAGCTCCCCGAGAGCACCGTGCTCGAGGCGCTGCGGCTGGCTCACGACGAGATCAAGCGGCTGGTCGAGTTCCAGCTCCACATCCGCGAGAGCCTCGGCGCCAAGCCGACGATGGACTACCCCAAGTGGGGGATCGCCCCTGAGATCTCCGACGCCGTGCACGAGGCCGTCGCCGGGAAGGCCACCGCGGCCGCCCGCAACGCCGACAAGGCCACCCGCGAGGCTCAGATCGGCGCGCTCAAGCAGGAGGTGGCAGGCCAGCTCGCCGAGCGCTTCCCCACCGGTGGGGCCGAGATCGGGCGCGCCTTCGACGCCGAGATCAAGAAGGCGGTCCGCAACGCCATCCTGACCGAGGGGATCCGGCCCGACGGCCGCCGCACCGACGAGATCCGGAAGATCTGGTGCAAGGTGGGCGTCCTGCCCCGCACCCACGGCAGCGCGCTCTTCACCCGCGGTGAGACCCAGGCGCTCTCCGTGGTCACCCTCGGCTCCGGCCAGGACCAGCAGAAGCTGGACGGGCTCGGGCTCGAGCAGTTCAAGCGCTACATGCACCACTACAACTTCCCGCCCTTCTCGGTG
>JBEKGP010000115.1:0-3540 GCA_050012735.1 Candidatus Dormibacteria bacterium | reverse complement strand
TCTGATCCAGGATGAGCCGGCGCATCGGTCTCCCTCAGGCAATCCCGCGGGCGCGGATGGCGCGAGGACTGTATCTCAGAACCAATGCCGGCGTGTTGGGAGCCCTGCCGATGACAACCGCGGTCGGCGGCCGGGAACACCTGCGATAGCCCCACTGGGTGATGACGGCCACCGCGATGCCGGCGGCCACGGTGGTCAGCCGCGCTCTCACTCTCGTGTAACGCGGGAGCACGACGCGAGGTTCCCTCCACCGACTCCGCCTTGATTCGGGCAGTTGGCAGTCTTGCTCAATTCGCTCCGGTGGCGGTGACAGCCACCCTCGGCTGAGGTGGTATTGCCAGATCTCGCCTATTGGGGATCGAGGTGGCCCTGAGGGCCGCCTCTGAAGGCCTAGGACCCTCGGCGCCCACCCCGACCCCCTCGCCGATCGCCGTGGCCGCCATCGCCTGAGGGCTACCCTGAGCCCTGGCCCCTATCGACGCCTCTCGCTGGCGGCCCTGCCGGGGTCCGCCAGGACCTTGAGAGATGCCATCAAAGTCTGGCAGGCTTCGGGGATGCATTTCGACGATCTCCAGTTGCTCCACTCGATCCACTCGTACGAGGAGACGCCATCCGGTGCTCTCTACAGTGGACTGCCCCTAATCCAGGCCATCGCCAGTGGGACTGTCCTTGAGCCTAACGACTACCGACTGTTTGCCAGCGAGCTACGTCTTGCCCATGCCGCCGGGCTCCTGGACTACCAGGAGAGACGCTGGCCTGGTTCACCTCCCCCCAGCGCGACGGACCCGTTCCAGTGGCTTCAGCAGATTACCGACATACACCTCTAACCATCCTGGGGCGCGACCGCGCGCTCGGTCGGGTCATCATTCAGCCCCTGCCCGATCCGGATGAGGACGATGGCCGAGCCGTCGCCGGCATGACTCTGGAAGAGATCGCGCGGGCTATTGGCGACTCCTACACCATGAGCCAGATCCCGCAGTTCCTGGTTGACTCCGGCATCCCAGCCGAGCACCTCCCTCCAGTGGAAGGCGACAGCAAATGGCACTACGTCCTATCGGTGCTCGACCACCTTGACCAGGTTGGATCCGCGAGCCGACGCCTGCTGCGCCATTTCATCGGTTCCTGGCTCGACAACCGCTTGCACACTTGGCCGACCGAAGAGGTCCGGGGCCGCCTTCTGCGCCAGCTCGCACAGCAGGGCTGGCACGTGCAGGATGGGCGCATCGTTGTCGGACCCCAGCAGGCGGGTGAATCTGAGCCGGCGCCGCTCAGCACGCAATCGGAGCGTCTCTCGCGTCTGCACCCCTCCGTTCGCGAGGTCTCGCAGCGGTTCATTCCCGCCCATCTGGACGTCGCGATTTTCGAGGCTTTCAAGGCGGTGAACAATAGGGTGAAGGTGATGACCGGCTTGGACCTTGACGGTGAAGGGCTCATGGGGAGGGCCTTTGCAGACAGGGATCCAGTGCTACAGTTGGGCGACGTCGCCACCGAGACGGGCCGCAATATCCAGTCCGGTTACCGCTTTCTGTTCATGGGTGCGGTGCGCGGGTTGCGGAATCCGGACGCGCACGAACTCTTCCGCCCGTTGAGCGACGAGGAGGCCCTCGAGCAGCTGGGTCTCGCCAGCTTGCTCATGCGGAGGTTGGACGACGTTGCTGAGCGAGCCGCCAGCGGTGGATAAAGGATACAAACCCGCGAGGAAAGGTAGGCAATCCTGGAGCCGCTTCCCATCGAAGGCCTCGCGGAGGTACTGGCTCAGCGTGCTGCCCTCGCGGTCTGCAGCCACCGCTGATGACTACCGCGGGTTGACCGTGGTGAACCTCGTTTCCGGGCTCGGGGCATCCAGCCGTCTGATGACATGGTTGGGCAGGCGGACGGGGCAGAGGTGCCACAACCCCTGTCAACGATCCACTTGCCTGGGTAACTCCCGCCTGGGGCGGCCGGTGGACGGCATCTGGAACCCGATCGCCTTCGATGCCTCCCCGACTCCCACCCAGGATCGGGCCACACCAGCGTTCACGTGAATCGATTTCCCGGTCTCGAGGTGACAGCGCAGGGCCCGGGATACGACAGTGGAAAGCCGCTGCTCAAGCTGGCGCATGCCCTTAGTGAGCGGATAGTCGGCGACCAGGCATTCCACGACCTCGGGTCCGAGTTCCACCTCGTTCGTGATGCCGAGGCGCTTGAGCATCCGCGGCAGAATGTGCGCAGACCCAATAGCCATCTGCTCATCTCGGGTGTACCCGGGGAGACGAAGTAGCCGAAGGCGATCCTTAAGTGGCGCAGGTATGTCCGCTTCCTCGTTCGCCGTGGCAACGAAGAGGGTCGAATTGAAGTTCAGGTCAATATTGTCAAGAAACTGGTCCTTCACAGCGTGATTACGGGACGGATCTAGTAGGTGAAGGATGACGGGCAAAGGGTCTCTCACCGGAGCGCGGCTGAGCTTGTCGATCTCATCCAAAAGGACGACCAACCCGCTCGGGTGTTGCCCAGAGCTAATCAGCCGCCGCACGATCTCCCCGGGGCGCGCTCCCATGTACGCGCTGTCACTCCCAATCAGAAAGACGGTGTCGGCGCCGGCGAGTCCGAAGCTCTCCAGGTACCGTTTCGATGCGGAGGCGATGGTCGAAGCCAGGGTCGTCTTGCCGGTCCCCGGCGGTCCGATCAAGCACAGTGACGTCCCACCGCCGGCGCCCGCGGGCAATCCCTTCCGGCGGCTCCACTCCTCGGTCGCCAGCCAGTCGAGGACTGCCTCCTTGACCTCGACGAGTCCTGCGTGGCTATCGTCTAAAACCCGCCGCGCCTCCCGGAGGTCGATGCATGGCCGCGGAGATGGCTTCCAGTTCAGCCCGAGGATGTAGTTGATTGCCGCGCGCGCGCGGTCGGAACCGGTGGCCTCCTCCAGCTTGCGTTCGCGAAGGAGAGCGCGCTGAACCTTCGGGGGTAGACCGGCGATGTACCGATCATCCCAGCCCTCGTAGGGCTCGATCTGGGCTCGCGGGTCAATCACGGGCGCCGCCAGCGTCGACTTCCCCCACGAGGGGTGCCCTCTGCGGAGAGCTCCCGCCAAGGACCGCCTCCCGGCAGCGAGTCTGATGTCGTCGTCATGGGGTGATTCTCCGGGTGACCGGCTGTAGGGTTATCAACGATCCGCGCCACAACCTCGTGGCCCGGGGTCGTCGTCGACCATCCACAGCAAAGCACTCGTCTCGCAAGCTGACAAACACACGGAGGCCGACGCCTTGGGAGGCCCCCTCTACGCACGGACGGGCGCGTTCGTGTGCCCCAGGGGCCGCGTCCCTCCGGACGCCGAAGACCGGCCATGCGGCGTGGCGTTGCAGCACGGGAGCCGTGTGCCCAGGCTGGCACAGCTCGACCCACCTGTACCGCGCCGGCTCACTTCCTCGTCCCTTTCGGCGGCGCGGCACAAGCCAGCGGGGATGCTGCGCCGCAGGTCTGCCAGGGCGAGAAGCTCAGTGGATGACAAACCGCGTGATGGCCTTGCCCGAGGCCGAACCGGTCACGGCGCTGGCCCGAAGC
>JBEKGP010000114.1:0-3550 GCA_050012735.1 Candidatus Dormibacteria bacterium | reverse complement strand
CGATCCCCACCGACGACCCCCAGGGGCAGGGCATCTTCCCGGATCGCGACGAGTACTTCAAGGATCCCAACAAGGCCACGGTGGTGTTCACCGGCGATCTGACGCTGCGGGTGGGCGGGCACACCTTCGAGCTGCTCCACACGCCCGGCCACACCCCCGGGCAGGTGGCCGTCCACGTCCCAGAGGAGCGCGTGGTCTTCACGGGAGACACCGTCTTCTGCGATTGCCAGACCTGGCTCATGACCTCGGACGTCCGGCAGTGGCTGGGCTCCCTGGCTCGGGTGGCCACCCTCGACGTGGACCACGTCGTCCCCGGTCATGGACCGGTCACCACCACCCAGTACCTCTCCACCCAGCGGGCGGTGCTGATCGAGTGGGTCAACGCCGTCGCCGCAGCGATCGCCAAGGGTTGGTCGCGCGAGGAGACGATCGAGCGGGTCAACTTCGCGGCTCGATACCCGGTCGACATAGGCCAGGGCTACATGATGGGCCACATCCAGACCCAGAACGCGGCATCGCTGTACGACAAGCTTGTGAACGAGCTGTCCGGCTCGGTTCACTGAGTCAACCTGCAGGCGGGAGAAGCCATGACCACGGAGCAACACGTGACCGAGGAGCTGTCGGTCGGACCCGCGCGGGTGAGGGTCGACTATCACGGCACCGAGCCGCGCGCCCACATCCTCGAGGATCTCGATTTCTTCAACTACCGGCTGGCCGACGTGCACATCTCCTCCGAGCCAAGCCTGGCCCAGCCCGACATCGTGTGGAATCGCGACGCCGAGACCTCGGTCAGCTACGACGGTCATGCCATGACCTTCAACGGCGAGTGGGCGCCGGGACCCCTCCAGAAGGCGGGCGTTGCCATGCTGGCGCTCCGCCTCGAGGAGCACGGGCTGCATCCGTTCCACGCGTCCGCGGTCCGATACCACGACCAGACCGTCATGTTCCTGGGCGGCGAGTCCAACCACGGCAAGAGCATGTGCCAGATCGAGGCCTGCCGCCGGGGCGCCTCCCTCGTCTCCACCGAGACGACGGTGGTGGATGAGGCGGCTCGGGCGGTGATGGGCTCCAAGACCGTGTTCATCAAGAAGCGGGCCCAGGGAACCGAGCGCGCCGACAAAGCGGCGCCCGACCGCGCGGTCGAGATCTTCTTCGGTTCGATGCCGACCTGGGAAGTCTATGAGGAGCCGTCCACCATCGATGTCGTGGTGGTGCCGGCCATCGACGGCAACTTCGATCCGAGCTGCGCCGAGATGATCTCGTTCGAGAAGCAGTTCCAGGCATTTCACTCGGTTCAGAACTACTTCCTCACCAACGAGTTGCTCGCACCCGGCTGGGCGATGCCCATCCTCGACACGAGCGAGCTCCGCCGTGCCCGCGCGAAGTTCGTCACCATGTTCTCCGGGCGCCCCTTCTTCATGGTGAGGGCTGCCACTCCGCAGGTGCTGATGGACCAGCTCGACAAGGTCCTCTGACGGGGCTGGCCATGCGCCCGTTCACCTACGTTCGGCCGGTGACCCTGGGTGAGGCGTTGGCCTTGCTGGACGAGCACGGCCCCGCAGCGGCCGTGCTCGCCGGCGGCACCGATCTGGTGGTGGCGATTCGCAACGGCGCCATCGCACCGCAGGTGGTTGTCGACGTGAAGCGGATCGCCGAGCTCGCCCCGGAGATCGACCTGACCGGAAGCCGGCTGAGGATCGGCGCGACGACCCTCATGGCCGACGTGGAGCGCAACAAACGGGTGAGAGCCACCTTCCCAGCCCTCGCCGACGCCGCGGCCACGGTCGGATCGGTACAGATCCGCAACCGGGCCACGGTGGTCGGGAACATCTGCCACGCGTCGCCCGCCGCCGACACGGTCCCTCCCCTCCTCATCTACGGAGCGGAGGTCAACATCTCGGGCGCTCGGGGCACCCGCCGCATGCCACTTGCCGAGTTCCTCGTCGGTCCCGGCCGCACGGCGTTGGAGCGCGGGGAGCTGGTCACGTCGATCGACGTTCCCGTCGGGCCGCCAGGCCATCGGGAGGCCTTTGCCAAGGTGACCCGACGGCGCGGGGTTGATCTGGCCACGGTCAACCTCGCCTGCATGGTGGACACCCAGGGGCGGACGCAGTTCGCCTATGGGGCGGTCGGCCCGCGCGCGTTCCTGATTGCCGACGAGAGCGGCGTCCTCGCGGACCTCAGCGCTCCCGAGGCAACCAGAGAGCGCGTCCTCAGCGACCTGCTCACCCACGCGTCACCGATCTCCGACGTCCGCGCCAGCCGGGAGTACCGGCTGGCCATGCTCCGGGTCATGAGCCTGCGGCTGCTGCGGGACTGCCTCAGCCGTCTCGCCCCCGCCTGACCCCGTCAGGGGGCCGGGGACTCGCACCGGCGCCATACTCAAACTCATGCGCGAGCTGCTCGGGACGCTCGACGACTGGGCGAGGTCCGACCCGGTCATGGCTCTGGCCACCGTGATCCGCACCGCGGGTTCGACCCCGCGGTCGCCGGGAGCCCGGCTCCTGGTCAGCCGGGACGGGCGGATGGCCGGTTCCGTGAGCGGTGGCTGTCTGGAGTCCGCGGTCATCCAGGAGGCCCAGGCCACCCTCGCAGGTGAGGCTCCCCCTCGAATCCTCCACTACGGGATCAGCGACGAGCTCGGCTGGGAGGTGGGGCTCGCCTGCGGGGGAAGCATGGACATCCTCGTGGAGACGCTGTGCTGGGACGGATCGGATCCGGCGCTCGTCGCCGTTCGAGAGGCTGTCCGCGTCCGCCATCCCGTGGCCCTGCTGAGCGTGGTGGCCGGTGAGCACACCAGCGCCAGGGCCGCAGCTGACGAGGAGGCTCACCTGGTAGGGAGCCTGGGCGACCGAGCCACGGAGTCGGCGGCGCTCACAGCCGCCGCGGGCCGTCTGACCTCCGGGCTGCCGGGGATCGAGAACGTCGCCGGGCTCTCCCTCTTCATCGATCCCATCGTCGCCGCACCGCAGCTGGTCATCGTGGGCGCGGTGGAGATCGCGATCCACCTCGCGCGGCTGGCCAAGACTGCCGGGTACCGGGTCGTGGTCATCGATCCGCGCCGGACCTTCCTCACCGAGGAGCGCATCCCCGACGCGGACCTGCTCATCCCTCAATGGCCCGACGAGGCCCTGCCCGGCTTGGTCCTCGGGCCGCGCGACGCTGCCGTCTGCCTCGCCCACGACCCCAAGTTCGAGGATCCGGCCCTGGGCGTCCTGCTCCGGAGCCAGGCCGGCTACGTGGGCGCAATCGGCAGCCGGAGCACCCATGCGAAGCGTGTCACCCGCCTGCAACAGGCGGGGCTGGACGCGCCGGCCGTCGCGCGAATTCACAGCCCGATCGGGCTGGACCTGGGCGCCGCCACCCCTCAGGAGATAGCGCTCGCCATCCTCGCCGAGGCGGTGGCGAGCCGCCGGGGGCGATCGGGGGGTGCCCTCTCCCCCGCCGCTCCGGCGGCGGCGCCGTGAGACTGGAGATCGTCCCTGGGACTGCGATCCACGACGGGGGGTGGGTGGGATCGGTGCTCTGCCACGACATCCCGGGCGCCGAT
>JBEKGP010000113.1:0-3673 GCA_050012735.1 Candidatus Dormibacteria bacterium | reverse complement strand
TGGGCCTCCGCGGTGATCGCCGCGATGTCGTTCACGGTGCCGAGCACGTTGGACTGGTGGGTGAGGCTCAGCAACCGGGTGGGCTCGCTGAACAGCTCGTCGAGGTTGGAGAGGTCGAGGCGGCCGTCGGCGGTCAGGCCGATGAAGGCGAGCTGGAGGCCGGCGCGCTCGGCGGCAAGCTGCCAGGGGACGAGATTGCTGTGGTGCTCCATCAGGGTTAGCACTAACCGGTCGGCAGGTTGGAGCAGCTCTCGAGCGTAGGAGCCGGCGACCAGGTTCAGCGCCTCGGTGGTGTTGCGGAGAAAGACGAGGCCCTGCGGGTCGGCGTCGATGAAGCCGGCCACTCGCACCCGCGACTGCTCGAAACGGTCGGTCGCCTCGTTGCCTAGCTGGTGGACACCGCGGTGCACGTTGGCGTTGCTGCGCCGGTAGTAACCGTCCACGGCGTCCATGACCTGGATCGGCTTCTGGGAGGTGGCCGCGGAGTCCAGATAGGTGAGCGGGTGCCCCCCCACCTCGCGCTCGAGGATGGGGAAGTCGG
This sequence comes from Candidatus Dormibacteria bacterium, assembly GCA_050012735.1. Lineage (GTDB taxonomy): Bacteria > Chloroflexota > Dormibacteria > Aeolococcales > Aeolococcaceae > Changshengia. Next base: position 3,132 of record JBEKGP010000113.1, on the reverse strand, counting down.
CGCGGATCCGTTCCAGGTCCAGGGAGAGGGCGGTGGCGGGGTCGATGATCGTCGCCATGGATTCAGCCGTTGAGGGCAACCCGGATCATGCCGTCGACGACCTCCACCTGGTGGACTCGCACCGGCTCCACCGCGGGCAGGCCGATGGGGTCACCCGTGCGCAGGTCAAAGGCCGAGCCGTGCAGCGGGCATTCGATGGCGCAGCGCTCCAGGTCCAGGTCGCCCTCGGAGAGCGAGGCCTCCTGGTGGCTGCAGGTGTCATCCACGCAGTGCAGCCGCCCCTCGACGTTGAAGATGGCGATGGGCACCTCGTCGATCTCGACCCGCGCCGCGTGGCCCGGAGGGATGTCGGCCGCCCGGGCCACGCTGACCCACTGGTCCGCGATCACGGCGCCGCCTCGATGGCCTCGAGCCCGCCCCCATCTCCGATCTCGGCGTCGAGCAGCGAGAGCAGCCACTCCCGCGTGGTCTCGAGGGGGACGCGGTCGAGGACGTCGGAGAAGTAACCGCGGACCACCAGCCTGTCGGCCTCGTCCGCGGGAATGCCACGTGCCATCAGGTAGAAGCGCTCCTCGTCATCCACGTGTCCCACCGTCGTCCCGTGCCCGCAGCGGACGTCGTTGGCCTTGATCTCCAGCCGCGGCACACCGCTGGCGCTGGCCCCCTGGCTGAGCAGGAGGTTGCGGTTGACCACGTAGCCGTCCGCGTGGATGGCGCCGGGTTCGACGTCGATCAGGCCCCCGTAGACGCTCTGGGCCTGGTCGCGCGCGGCCACCTTGAGGAGCAGGTTGCTCCGGGTGTCGGGCCCCCGGTGGAGCTGGAGGGACTGGTGGTCGATGTGCTGGTGGGCGTCCGCGAAGCAGACCGCGAAGACGTCGGCCTCGGCGCCGCGGCCCTCCAGGATCACGTCCCAGTAGGCCTTCTGCAGCCGCGCGCCGAGGGTCGCGCCAAACAGCCGGTAATGGGCGCTCGCACCGCAGTTGGCCCGGCGGGTCGAGAAGTGCCAGGTCTCGTACGGGAGCTGCTGCACGGGGATGTCGTCGACGCGGGCGTCCTCTCCGAGCTGGAATGCGGAGACCGCCACCGAGAGCCGGGGGGTGGGATCAGGCAGGCCCACCAGGTCCTCGACCACGGTGAGCGAGGCGTGGTCGTCGACCACCACCAGGGTGGCGGGGAAGGACGCCTCCTCGCCCCCCGCGGCCAGATGTCCGATCCAGACCGGGGCCACCGCCTGCATCCCGGCGGGGACGTGGATGAAGACGCCGCCCTGCCAGAGCGCGTTCCACATGGCCACGAAGTACGACTCGCCGATGCCGATCCCGGAGAGACCGCGCTGGACCAGGTCGGGGTGGCGGACCGCCGCCTCCTCCAGGGAGGAGACGATCACCCCCTGGGCGAGCAGCGATTCGGCGTGTTCGACGGTCACGGTTCCGTCGGGGCCGCAGACGACCAGCGCCGCTCCGGGGAGGGCCGCGGCCTGGCGGCTCTGGGCCAGCTCCACCAGCTCGCGCGTCGGAGCCGCGGCGGGGACGAAGCGGTCGAGGTGGAGCTTGGCGATGTCGGTGCGCCGCCAGTCCTCGTCGCGTGACGAGGACGGCGCCGGCATCGCCGAGAAGGCGTCCCAGGCTGCCGTCCTGCGGTCGGCGAGCCACGCCGGGCTGACGGCCACCCTGGCGTCGAGCGTCTCCCGGCAGACGACCCCGGTCGCGGTGGCTGCCTCCGTCATGTCGGCCGTCGGAAGGCGACGATGGGGCACAACGTCTTCGGGGGGACCGCAGTCCGACGCCTCTGGCGTCGGCTGCTCGTGCTCGGCGGCATTGCGCTGCCGCCTGCGCAAGCCCCCACTACGACGACGTGCCCCATCGTCGCTGACCCGATTCTCGCCAGCGTCACCCGATGGAACCCTCCATGGAGAGCGCCAGCAGCCGGTTGAGCTCCACCGCGTACTCCATCGGCAGCTCCTTGACGAAGGGCTCGAAGAAGCCGTTGACGATGAGCGCGGTCGCCTGCACCTCGTCGATGCCACGGGACTGGAGGTAGAAGATCTGATCCTCGCCCACCTTGGACACCGTGGCCTCGTGGCCGAAGGTGACGTCCGGGTTCTCGATGTCCATGTACGGGTAGGTGTCGCTCCGGGACTCCTCGTCGAGGAGGAGCGCGTCACAGCGGACGTTGGCCTTCACGTTGGTCGCCTTGGGCAGGACCCGGATGTGGCCCCGGTAGGAGGTCCGCCCCGTCCCCTTGGAGATGGAGCGGCTGACCACGTTGCTCGTCGTGTTGGGGGCCACGTGGATGCACTTGCTGCCCGCGTCCTGATGCTGGCCGCTGCCGGCGAAGGCGGCGGAGAGGACCTCCCCGTGAGCCCGCTCGCCCATCAGGTAGATCGACGGGTACTTCATCGTGATCTTCGAGCCCAGGTTGCCGTCGATCCACTCGATGGTCGCGTCCTCCTTGGCGATGGCCCGCTTGGTGACCAGGTTGTAGACGTTGTCCGACCAGTTCTGGATGGTGGTGTAGCGGACGTGGGCGCCCTTCTCGGCGATGATCTCGACCACCGCGGCGTGCAGCGAGTCGTTGGAGTAGGTGGGGGCGGTGCAGCCCTCGATGTAGTGGACGTAGGAGCCCTCGTCGGCGATGATCAGCGTCCGCTCGAACTGGCCCATGTTGTCGCTGTTGATCCGGAAGTAGGCCTGGAGCGGGATCTCGACGCGCACCCCCTTGGGCACGTAGACGAAGGAGCCGCCCGACCACACCGCGCTGTTCAGGGCCGCGAACTTGTTGTCGTTGGGCGGGATCACGGTCCCGAAGTAGCGCTTGAAGAGCTCCTCGTGCTCGCGCAGCCCGGTGTCGCAGTCGCTGAAGAGCACCCCCAGCTTGCTGAGGTCCTCGCGGATGCTGTGGTAGACGACCTCGGAGTCGTACTGGGCGGAGACCCCGGCCAGGAAGTTGCGCTCGGCTTCGGGGATGCCGAGGCGGTCGAAGGTGTTCCGGATCGAGTCGGGGACGTCCTCCCAGCTCCTCCCCATCTCATCGACCGGCTTGATGTAGTAGTAGATGTTGTCGAAGTCGATGCCGGAGAGGTCCGCCCCCCAGTTGGGCATGGGCCGCTTGAAGAAGTGCTCCAGCGCCTTG
>JBEKGP010000112.1:0-3701 GCA_050012735.1 Candidatus Dormibacteria bacterium | reverse complement strand
CTGACCGGGAGCAGCGACCTCTACGCGGACGACGGCCGCGGACCGAGCGCCAGCATGAATTTCGTGACCGCCCACGACGGTTTCACCCTGCGTGACCTGGTCTCCTACGAGCACAAGCGCAACCAGTCCAACGGCGAGGAGAACCGCGACGGCACCGACGACAACCGCTCCTGGAACTGCGGTGTCGAGGGCGAGACCGACGACGCCGCGGTGAACGAGGTGCGGCTGCGCCAGCAACGCAACTTCCTGGCCACCCTGCTGCTCTCCCAGGGGTGCCCGATGATCCTCGCGGGGGATGAGACAGGCCGCACCCAGCAGGGCAACAACAACGCGTACTGCCAGGACAGCGAGCTCTCCTGGATCGACTGGGAGCACGGCGACCCGTCGCTGTTCCGCTTCACCCGCCGGCTGATCGCCCTGCGCGCCGAGCATGCCGCCCTCCGCCGCCAGCACTTCTTCACCGGCCGGATCGTGGGTGGGGATCTCAAGGATGTTCGCTGGCTGCGGCGCAACGGCGTGGAGATGACCGATCAGGACTGGGGCAGCCACGAACGGCAGTCGCTCGCGATGATCCTCGAGGGAGGCCTGATCTCCGACCGGACGGCGACCGGGGAGCGGATCGTCGATGACACCTTGGCGTTGCTCCTGCACTCCTCCGGGGAGGGCTGCGACTGGGATCTGCCTCCCGGGACCTGGCAGGTGATCCTGGACACCGCCCGGCCGGACGAGGAGCCCGGCACCCGCGGGGTCCGCACCCCGGAGCGCCTCCAGGTCGAGGGGCGGTCGCTGGTCTTGCTGCGGCTCAGCGAGCCCGCGGCCATGGGTGTCCCGGCCTCTGCGTCCCAGCGCCAGGCGTAGCGCTGACGGGCCCTGTTGACAGAGGGAGAGCCATCCCGGAAGGTCTGGGACTGACGGGGACGGAAGAGCGGGAGCCTGGGGCGACCTTCCCCGCGACCACCCCTGGAGACCCCGACCCCCGCATCATTGTCCGGCTGTGCTGTTGGCCTCCCTGACCGGGTTCGCGTCTGGCTTCGTCCAGCATTGGGGCTACCTGGCCGTCTTTCTGCTCGCCGGGATCGAAAGTTTGTGCGTGCCCTTCCTCCCCGGCGAGACGGCGCTGCTCACGGCCGCTGCCCTCGCGACGAAGCTGCACCTGGCCATCGGCGGGATCATCGTGGCGGCCGCGGCTGGTCCCATCGTCGGGGGCAGCCTCGGGTATGCCGTCGGCTGGTGGGGGGGGTACCGCCTCCTGGTCCGCTACGGCGCGCGCGTGGGCCTCGGCCAGCCCCAGGTCAAGGTGACCCACTACCTCTTCCAGCGTGACGGCGGGAGGGTCGTCTTCCTGGGCCGGTTCGTCCTCGTGCTGCGCAGCTTCGCCGGGCTGCTGGCCGGTGCGGGCCGGATGCCGCCGCTCGCCTTCCTCCTCTTCAACGCGGCCGGCAGCGTGGTCTGGGCCACGGCCTACGGGCTCGCGGCCTACGCGGCGGGCAGCGCCCTCCTCAGCCTCAGCGGGTGGCTCGCGGCCGGCTTCGGCCTCGCGGCCGCCGCCATCGTGGTGGCCGGCCTGCTCCTGCTGCGCCGGCACTCCGCCCGCCTGGAAGCGCGGGCTGAGGCGGCCTTTCCAGGACCCATGGCCGGTTACCCGGGAGGTCTCCCCCTCTGAGTCGGGGTGCTCAGGCCGGCGGCATCCCGCTGCCGGCCGGAGCCCGGCGCCGGAGACGCCTCCGGGAATGCGGCGCCTGGGCTATCCGCTGCCGGGGTGGATGAGGTCGGAAGCGGCCACGTCCATGAGGTCCGCCTCGTGCTCGTCGGATTCGCGATCCAACTGCTCGATGTGGTCCTCCAGGGCACTCCGCTCGGCGGCATCCATGGGCGGGGCGGCGGGACCGGTCACGGCGACCCCGACGGCCGGCGTCTGCAGCGCGCTGATCAGCCAGCGCCGGTCCACGGGTCCAGCCTGGTCACGGGACATAGTCAGCTCCCGGCCCCACCGCATCAGGTCGGGTGAACCCTCGACGACGTTGTCTCCCTCGTCCATCTCGCAGAGCGAGGAGACGGCATCGATGCGGACGCCGACCCGCTCCGGCGAGTCCACCCGGGTGATGGAGGCGTCGAGGATGTCGAGGTTGCCACGCACCCGGCGGCGGCCTCGAGCCCTCAGTGACTCCACCTCGCGCTGGACCGCCTGACCCACCTCCTCGGTCAGGTAGACGCGGCACCGCTCCGGCTCGGAGAGGGAGACGGCGGCCTGCAGATGGGTGAAGGCGTCGCGGGCGCACGACACCACGTCCTGGCGGTTGAAGCCGGCGACCGTGCTCTCGAGGGTGGCCAGAGCGCGATCGAGCGAGGGCCCTTGGCCGGGCTGGCCGGGAGGCGGGGGGGAAGTCCGGACGGGAGGCGGGTCGGGAGTCGGGACGGCAGCCGGAGACGTCACCGCCTCGCCGCCCGGTTGCCGGGTGGCTCCCGGGACCGGCGACGACGGCGCGCCGGCCCCGAGGCCGTCGGGCCTCGGCGGGAGGTCGGGAATCTCCTCGGGGTTGGCGAGCGGGTCGCTGAACTCGAGCGTCGGGAGCTTCAGCTCGGGGAAGTGAAGCTCGGGGAACTGCGGTTCCGGGAGCTCCGGTTCGGGGCCGTCCACGGGGGCGATTGTCGCGCCCGGCCGGGAGGGATCGCTGAGGGGTCGGGGACGCGGCGCGCGCGCCAACCCACGCCTCCCTATGATGGGCCGGGTCCGGCCATGAGGCGACAGAGGTGACAGTGTGAAGATCATCGATGCCAGGGTCATCATCACGTGCCCGGGGCGCAACTTCGTGACCCTGAAGCTCACCACCGACGAGAGCGTCACCGGAGTCGGCGATGCCACCCTCAACGGGCGCGAGCTCGCCGTGGCCAGCTACCTCACCGACCACGTCTGCCCGCTGCTCATCGGCCGGGACGCCTCCCGCATCGAGGACACCTGGCAGTTCCTCTACAAGGGCGGCTACTGGCGCCGTGGCCCCGTCACCATGACCGCGATCGCGGCCGTCGACACGGCTCTCTGGGACATCAAGGGCAAGGTGGCCGGCCTGCCGGTGTACCAGCTGCTGGGCGGCCGGAGCCGCGACGGCGTCACCGTCTACGGGCATGCCAACGGCGAGACCGTGCCCGAGGTGCTTGACGAGGTGGCCCGTTTCCTGGACCTCGGATACCGCGCGGTCCGCGTTCAAGTGGGCATCCAGGGGATCAGCTCGATCTACGGGGTGAGCCCTGACACCGCCCACCGCGAGTCCGGTTACGTGCCCACGGCCGAGAGTTCGGACTGGTCCACCCCCCGCTACCTGCACCAGATACCCGCCCTCTTCGAGGCGGTCCGGGAGCGCTTCGGTTTCGACTTCGCACTCCTCCACGACGCCCACCACCGGCTGACCCCGATCGAGGCCGCCCGGCTGGGGCGGCGGGTCGAGGAGTACCAGCTGTTCTGGCTCGAGGACCTGGTGCCGGCGGAGTTGCAGGAGGGCTTCCGGATCATCCGGCAGCACACCACGACGCCGCTTGCGGTGGGCGAGGTGTTCAACTCCATCTGGGACTGCCAGCAGCTCATCACCGAGCAGCTCATCGACTACATCCGCGCCGACGTCGTCCACGCCGGCGGGATCACCCACCTCCGGCGCATCTTCCAGCTGGCCGATCTCTACCACGTCCGCAGCGGCTCCCACGGCGCC
>JBEKGP010000111.1:0-4383 GCA_050012735.1 Candidatus Dormibacteria bacterium | reverse complement strand
CTGCACTGGGGCGGTCGCGATCGCCTGGGTCTCGCGGATCAGGGTCACCTTGATGACCCCCGGGTACTGCATCTCGCTCTCGATCTCGCGGGCGATCTCGCCGGTCAGGGCGGGCATCTCCGGGTCCGCCACCTTGCCGGCCTTGACGAAGATCCGGACCTCGCGCCCTGCCTGGAGGGGAAAGGCTCGTTCCACCTGGGGATGCCGTGTGGCGATGCCCTGAAGCTGTTCGAGACGGGCCAGATAGGCGGCCAGGGTGTCCCGCCGCGCGCCGGGCCGGGAGGCTGAGATGGCGTCGGCGCAGATGGTGAGCATGGCCAGGTCGGTCGACGGCTCCACGTCGAAATGGTGGGCCTTGACCGCGTGGACGATGGTGGGGTCGACGCCGAGGATGAGCAGCAGTTCACCGCCGATGATGGCGTGGGATCCCTCGACATCGTGGTCCACCGCCTTGCCGATATCGTGGAGCGTGCCCGCCTCCCGGGCTGCGCTCTGAGCCAGGCCGAGCTCGGCCGCCAGGACGCCGCAGAGGTAGCCCGTCTCCTTGCAGTGCAGCAGGGCGTTCTGGCCGTACGAGAAGCGGTAGTTGAGGATACCCAGCAGCTCAGCGAGCTCTGGGCGGCCCTCCATCGCCATCTCCCACATGGCGCGCTCGCCGAGGTCCTCGATGGTTGCCGAGAGGCGGTGACGGGTGCGGAGCAGGAGGGGTGGAACGTCCGCCGCCTGCAAGCCGCGGTCGAGCACCTCGATCGCCGCCTGCCGGGCGATCTCACGCCCCACCGGGTCCAGACCGCGGAGGGTCGCCTGCTCCCGCTCGCTGTCGACTCCAAGATCGGTCCCGGTGGACTCTGCGACCACCTGCAGGGCGGTGAGGAGCCGCTCGCGGCGGGTCTCGTCCAATCCCTCGAGGTTGACGGGGGAGGGGCGGGGTGCGGTGTCGACATGGCTCTCGGACTGCCTCTCGAGCGCACCCACCAGGAGGGTCCGGACCGCCGCCTCGGGCTCGCCCGTCTCCTCGGCGACAAGATCGGCCACCCGCTCCGCCCGCTCCGCCTCCAGCTCGGTCTCCAGGTTCTCCAGCACCAGACGCTCGGCCGTCTCACGGTCCGCCGCGGCGCGCTCGGCGATGGTCCGGCGCACCTCCTCCCGAACGCCCACGACCTCAGCGACCCGCGCGTCGATCTCCTCCCTGCGCTTGCGGTGGGCGAAGCGGCGCTCGTCGAAGATGGCGCGGCGGTCCCGCCAGGTGCGTTCCCGCTCAGCCAGGGCGGCCTCGCGGGCCTCCAGGGCGGCGCTGCGGACGGCGACCTCCTCCGTCGTCGCCTCGCGGATGGCGAGGGACTCCGTCCTCGCGGCGGCGACGATGGCCGCGGCCTCGGTGCGGACCTGTGTGGGGCTGGGCGGCAGAGTGGCCACAGGTGGTGGCGCCACCCGGCCGCGTGCGACAAGGACGATCGCGACCGTGGCGAGGACCAGGAGAGCGGCGGCGGCGAAGAGGACTGCGGCCATGACTGGTGGCTCAGTCTACGGTGGCGACGCCTGCTCGGCCCGCCCGACCGGGCGGGCCCGGCACTTTCCCCCGGTACAATCGGCCGGGCACTCGTTCAGGAAGCCGCCAGCAGGAGCCGGAGTCCCACCTCGTGATCTCTCAACTCACCGACCGCGTCTGGACCGACGATCTGAGCGACCGCGTCGGTGAGAGGGTGCAGCTCAAGGGCTGGCTCCACCGGCTCCGCCGGCTTGCCGGGGTCAGCTTCCTCATCCTCCGCGATGCCCGTGGGACCGCCCAGGTGGTCGTCCAGGATCCCGAACTGGTGGAGAGGCTCGCCCGGCTGCAGAACGAGTCGGTGATCGGTGTCGCCGGGGTGGTGGTGGCCGAGCCGCAGGCTCCGGGTGGGGTCGAGATTCACGACCCGGTGGTGACCGTGATCTCGGAGGCCGACGAGGCCCCGCCCTTTGACCTCTACCGACCCGTGATCAAGGCGCAGCTGCCGACCATCCTCGACAACGCGCCGGTGGCCCTCCGCCATCCCCGCCGCCGCGCCTATTTCGCCATCCAGGCCGCCTCCATGGCCGGTTTCCGCTCCGGCCTGCACGATCTCGGATTCACGGAGATCCAGACCCCGAAGATCGTCGGCTCGGCCACCGAGTCGGGGGCCACCACCTTTGCTCTCGATTACTTCGGCAAGACCGCCTACCTGGCCCAGAGCCCCCAGTTCTACAAGCAGGTGATGGTCGGCGTCTTTGAGCGCGTGTACGAAGTGGGCCCCGTCTTCCGGGCCGAGCCGCACGACACCGCCCGCCACATCAACGAGTACGTCTCGCTGGACGCCGAGGTCGGATTCATCGAGAACGAGTACACCGTCATGGCCGTGCTCACCCAGGCCATCGCCAGCATGCTGGCCGCCGTCGAGCGGGATGCGGCGGGGGCGCTCGCCGTGCTCCGTTTGGAGCTGCCGAAGGTCCCGCAGCCCATCCCCGACGTCCACTTCCTGGACGCCCAGGCGATGATCACCGCCGCCACCGGCGAGGACCTGAGCAACGAGCCGGACCTCTCGCCGGCCAACGAGCGCTGGCTCGGGGAGTGGGCAAAGCGCGAGCACAACTCGGATTTCCTCTTCGTCCGCGGCTTCCCGATGAGCAAGCGGCCCTTCTACACCCACCCGGACCCGGAGCGGCCGGGTTTCGCAGCGGGTTTCGACCTCCTCTTCCGGGGAATGGAGCTGGTCACCGGCGGCCAGCGGCTCCACCGCTACCAGGACTATGTCGACGCGCTCGTCGGCAGGGGCGAGGATCCCGAGAACTATGCGGCGTACCTGATGGCCTTCAAGCACGGGATGCCTCCCCACGGCGGTTTCGCCATCGGGCTCGAGCGCTGGGTCGCCCAGCTCGTGGACGCCCCCAACGTGCGCGAGACCACCCTCTTCCCCCGGGACCTCAACCGCCTCTCTCCCTAGCAGGAGCCGGTTTCAACCGGTGGCGGTGCGACCGGCGGGCCCGGCTACCCCCTCGACGATGCGGCGGCAGAAGAGCTGGGCTGCCGGTGGCAGGGTGCGGCGGCGGTCCCAGGCGATCGCCATCGTGCGGGCGATCGGGGGGTCGCGCAGCGGGATCACCACCACCCGGCTGGAGGGGGTGGGCAGAGGCATCGGCAGGAGGGTGATCCCCAGCCCGGCCTCGGCCAGTCCCTGCACGATCGCGAAGTCATCTCCCTCGTAGGCGACGCGCTCGCTCAACCCCTGGCGGGCGAAGGCGTCGTCGATGACCCGCCGAAGGCCGGTGCGCGACCGGGGGAGGATCAGTGGCTCGGTGGCGATGTCCCGGAGGGTGACCGACGACCGGCCGACCAGGTGGTGCTCGAGCGGGACCACGACGGCGATGCGCTCGCGGAAGAGCGGAACCAGCTCCAACTCCGGGGTGTTGGCCGGTGGGGGGCCCAGGATGCCCAGGTCGAAGCTACCGTCCAGCACCCCGGCGACGATCTCGCCGGTGGTCCCCTCCTCGAGGATGAAGCGCACCCCCGGGTACTGGTCGAGGAAACGGGCCAGCCGCTCGGGCAGCCAGTGGGCTCCGACCGTGTGGAGGAATCCGAGGTGGACCTCCCCGGTCTCGGCCGACACGGTGCCGGCCGCCTCCGCGACAGCGTCACGCATTTCGCCGAGAATGCGTTCGGCCCGGCCGACGAAGCGCCGTCCCGCCTTGGTGAGCCGGATCGACCGTCCGATCCGCTCGAAGAGGGGCACTCCCACCTCATGCTCCAGACGTACGATCTTCCGGCTCACGGTGGACTGGTCATTCTGGAGCGCTTCGGCCGCTCGCCCCAGGTGCTCCAGACGTGCCACCTCGATGAAAGTCCGCAAAAGGTCGGCATTGATGCGATCCATGCATCAATCTGACACCAGCGTGGCTGTTGATGTCAACGACCGATCGGGCTAGCCTATGGACGGAACCGCGGCGCGGCGGGTGCCGCGGGTCACAGGGGAGACAAGTATTGCTTATCGAGAACGCTACCCAGGAGGTTCACCGTGCCCGGCGGCGCCACCACCTCGAGGTGGTGGAACGGACGAGGCTCCGCCGGCTCGTTGAGCGCGTTGACTCCGCCATCGAGCTCTGCGAGGAGACGCACCTCCAGGGGATGAAGGAGGTTCCGCCGGACGTCGCCGTGCGCGCCCAGCGGGTATTCACCTTCGCACGCAAGGCGGTTCGCCTCACCGGCGACGAGACCGCCTGCCGGCAGGTCGAGGAGACCCTGGCCCGCCGTCACGTCAAGATCACCGAGATCATGGACATGCTCTGGACGATCCAGGAGATCGTCTTTGACCTCATGCTCCCCTGGCGCACCGAGCTCCCCGAGGACGTCGAGATGGACGACGACGAGCCGGG
>JBEKGP010000110.1:0-4389 GCA_050012735.1 Candidatus Dormibacteria bacterium | reverse complement strand
GGCCGTCCTGGAGGGCCTCGGGGAAGACGGCGTCGTCATCGCGCTCCGCGGCTGCACAGAGACCCAGGAAACCTCCGGCCACGGCGTCTCCGGCCCCGGTCGGATCGATGACCACGTCGACGGGAGCGGCCGGCCTCTCGAGGGTCGTGGTGGAGGTCATCAGCACCGCCCCCGTCGGCCCGGCCTTGACCACCAGGGCGCGGAGCCGGCCCCTGCCGAGCAGGCTCCGAGCGGCGGCCGCCCAGTCCGGCGCCTCGGGAACCAGGCTGCTCAGCTCCAGGCGGTTGAGGAAGACGACGTCGCAGCCACTCACCACGTCGAGGACGGCATCCCGCTCCGGGCCGGTGAAGCAGGTCATGCTGTCCATCCCGATCAGCCTGGCTGAGGACTGGGCCAGGATCTCCCTCTGCAGCGACGGCCGCATGCTGCCCAGGAAGAGCACCTCGGCGCGGGCCGCCTCGGGGCTGAGGTGGGGCCGCCACTCGAGCTCGCAGCCGGGCTCCTCGGCCACGGTCTCCGCGACCCAGCGCTGGAAGTCGTGGACCGCGTGCCAGCGGAAGGTGGGGCCGTCGCTCACCGCGAGCCCGGCCAGATCGACGGGGAGGCCGTCCAGGGTCCGGCGCAGCTCGGGCTCGGCGTCCCCTCCGACGATGGCGTTGAGGTGAACGGGAGCCTGTGGAGCCGCGGCGAGGGCGAAGTAGAGGGCCGATCCCCCGATCTGCCAGGTCCGGCGTCCGTGAGGGGTCGTGATGTCGTCCATGTGGACGGTGCCCGCGACCGTGATCTCCCAGGGCATGGGATCGCGGACCGCTCCCCCGCCCTTCAGCCCGCGGGGAAGAGGGGGATGATCGGAGCGAGCTGGGGCTGGCGCTCCTGGCGCGCCTGCTCCTGGAGGATCTCCTGAGCGGCGAAGAGGACATCGCTGACGTGGTCGGCGCTGCGGTCGATCCCCAGCTCGTCCCGAAGCTGGGGCTCCACGGCGCCGACCAGCCGCACCACGGCGCTCCAGAGAGCGGGGGGGAGGGGACGGATGCCGCGGACGCGGCACTCCTCCACCAGGTCCAGGAGGGTGTCGGATTCACGAAGGCGCAGCCGTGACCGGAAGAGCCGCTCCCGCCGGAACCGCGCCCGCATCTCGATGTCGAACAGCTCGCCGCGCGTGGCCGCGAGGGGGCCCGGCCGGCTGCGGAGCACCGCAGCGGAAATCATCCACGCATTCTACGGAGCCGGACCTTTCCCGACCGTGCGCCTCGGGTGACGATCCGGCCCGGGTCACCTCTCTCGGAGGAGCCGAGGCGATGGCCAACGCCGCCCCGGCCTCGGCTGCCGAGCCCTGCCGTCAGAAGGCGACGGCCGCCTCCACCGGGTAGGAGAGAGAGCGCCAACGACCCTCCACCGCCACCAGGTGCACGGTCCGGGACAGCTTCGCCCGGCGATGCCCGGCGTCGAAGCTGTATTCGACATCGAGCTCGGCGACCTGGCGGTGAAGGTCACCGTGGTCGGGATCGACCCACTGCTCCAGGTGGCGGACGGCGACGACGTTCACGCCCTCCAGTCGCCGGAGCGACGACTCGCCATGGGCGGCGGCGAATTGCTCGGCGCTGCCCCACCGGCGCTGGCAATCCGGAGCGAGGAGGGCGAAGGCCCGGGCATGCTGGCCGCCGCGGATCAACTCCACAAAGAGCGCCTCGCTGAAGGCGGGATTGCCCGAGGGGCGGACACCGCCACGCTTCTGGCCCCCGTCGTGAGCCGCCACCATCGCCCGGACCCGATCGCGCAGCGGGCGCGGCGCGGCGGCGGTGTCGGACTCGACGAGCGTCACCGGCTCCTCGGCGCCCCGCGACCAGAAGGTGCGGGTGGCGGCATCCACGAGGACCCGGCTCGCGGATCGGGCCTGGGGCTCGGTCGCCGGCGCCACGGTCAGATGGGGAGCGCGCTCCGCGCCGCCACGGCGGCGTATCACGACGGGGAGGTTTGGCCGCGCCCAGCCCATTCCGCGGTCAGCATAGCCGCTGTTGGCGCTGTGTGGCATGACACTGCGCGATGCGGCTACGATCCACCGCATGGCGGGCGTACGCATCCTGCTGGCCGAGGACGAGGGGATCGTGGCGCGACCGCTGATCCTGGCGCTCCGCGAGGGAGGCCACGAGGTGCGCTGGGTGCGGGCTGTCCGGGAGCTGCGAGCCGAGCTGACGGCCTTCGCTCCCCAGGTGCTTCTCCTCGACGTCAGCCTCGACACCGATGGGCTCGAGTTCCTCCAGGCCATCCGCTTCACGGCCGACTGCCCACCCGCCGGGGTGGTGGTGCTCACCGAATCCGGGGACACCGCCGCCCGCGATCGCGCTCATCAGCTCGGAGCCGTCGCGGTGGTCAACAAGCCGGTGGAAGAGGCGCCTCTGCTGGCGCTGGTCGAGGAGCTGGTGGGGTTTCTCTAGAGGGGCGCAGGACTCAGGTCGGCTCAGCGACGGGCTGACGCCCCCGCTTCTCGTCGACATCGACCCGGCTCACCGAGAGGTAACCGACGAAGCCGACGATGACGACCGTCAGACTTACGGCGACTGTTCCCCTGCCCCAATTGAGGCCGCCCAGGGCGTGGGGGACCCCCATCCAGTCTGCGAACGAGGCGCCCAGGGGACGGGTGACGATGTAGGCGAACCAGAAGGCGACCACCGCGTTGAGGTTGGCGAAGCGGTGGGTGAGGGCAGGCACGGTGATCACCACCGCGAAGAGGATGCCCGAGGCGAGGAAACCGAGGTGGAGGGTGTAGGCGGTGAAATCGCCGGCGGCGGTGCCGAGGGCAAAGGTGGCGCACACCGTCGCCCAGTAGAAGAGCTCGCGCCGCCGGGTGGTGACGTGATGGATGGAGAGCGTCCGCTCCGTCGAGTACCAGGCGATGAAGATCGCGGCCAGGGCAATGGCGAAGCCCGCGGTGGACACCGCGTAGGGCACGCCCAGCTGAATGTGCAGGGCGTCGGCGACCATGGTGCCGAAGACGGCCACCATCACCACCGCCAGCCAGTACACCCAGGCGATGTAGCGGCGGACGGACAGTTGCAGGACCATGGCGAAGGCGACGGCGCCCAGACCGACGGCCACGTATGGGTCGATCTCACGCACCGAGAAGTCGGAGGCGGCCTCGCCCATGGCGGTGGTGAGGACCTTGAGGATCCAGAAGTAGGCGGTGATCTCCGGGACCTTGCGCAAGGTCGGGCGGGTTGGCGGCATGGGGTCGAAGTTACTATGACGCGCCCAGCGGCCCGGATGGCCTCACCCAGAGCCGCTCCACACTCCAGCCGAGGCCACCCCCTCATCCAGGAGCCGGGCGCGCGTTAGGTCAAGCCCTACGCTCGCCGACGACCAGATACTGCTTGCCGAAGATTCGCCACGCCATCGGAAATCGGAGGTAGGCGCCTACCAACGCGGGGTGGGAGGGGAGGTGGCCCGTGAATGAATACGGAAGGAACCGAGAATGCACCGCGACCACCTCGAACCCGGCCGCGTAAAGATGCTCCTCGACGCCACGTTCAGTCAGAATGACATTGTGATCGGCAAAATCGAATACTCTCGTGCGCAGTGGCGGAAGTTCGGTCCCATGACAGCGATGCGCCCGCCGGGAATGAGGCACTCGTACATCCTTTCAAGAAACTCGGCAACCGCCTCCTGGCTCAAGAGGTGTTCCAGGAAGTTGGACGCAAACACTCCGCCAAAATACTCACGCGGCAACTCGGCTTTCATGATTTCGGACACGATCAGCCGTGTACCCTCTCGCGCGAGACTCTCATCGTAGGCGACGGCATCGACCGCCCAGCGCTCAGCGGATGGGACGGCATTGATGAACTCAAATCGGCCTGCCGCCGGGTCAAGCACTCGCTCGGGCCGCTTGAGTAATTCATAGAGCATTGGCGCGACCGCAGCCCAAACAGTGTCACGCCGTCCTTGGGAGATCTCGCGGAACCGATACTCGTATAGACGCTCGTAGTTCATGGTCGGCGGCCGGTCAGTTTGGTGTGCATCAGTCCCCTCTGCCCTCCGGATGGGGGGCCGGGCGAGTCTACCTCGGGTGAGTGCGTGCGCGCTACCCGCCTGTGCGGAAAGATGGTCGATGCCCAAGGAGCTACAGCGCGAGGTGGGCTGGTGCAACCACCGCCGGGCGGCCTTCGACGCACCCCTGGCGGCTAGGACCTACACCGTCCGCTTTCCCCTCACCTTCTCCCGTACGCGAGTGAGCACGGTCGTCTGATGATCCCGGGCCCCGGTGGGGGTCGGGTCAGGAGGTCACGGCACCGCCTCGGGCCCTTGGAACCTCGGTGATCTCCGGGACCTTCCTCAGGGTTGGGCGTGGGGGTCTCATGGGGCCGAAGGTACCATCACGTGGACCGGGGTCACGGC
>JBEKGP010000109.1:0-4389 GCA_050012735.1 Candidatus Dormibacteria bacterium | reverse complement strand
CGCCCGCCGGCTCCGCCGGTCAGGCAAGGCGCTGGATGATCCGCCCCCGACCGGGATCGGCGGTGGAAAGTTCGACCTGGACCCTGTCGCCCGGGAGGATCCGGACCGCCTGGAGGCGGGCCTTTCCGGCCGGATGGCAGAGAACCTTGTGCCCGTCCGCCAGCTCGACCCGGTAGAGCGCGTCCGGGAGCGGTTCGATCACTCGCCCCACGAGCGGCTCGTCAGCCCGCGTCATCGGGCGTGCCGAATCGGGCTGCCGTGCAGCCACGGCCGCTGAGTATACCAGGGTGCCTCCCCGGGCAAACGCCGCGGCGGCCCCATCCGTCATCCCTCCACCCGGGCCGGCTCGGGCCGGAGGGTGAGGACCTCCGCGCCGGCGGCCGTGATGGCAACGGTGTGCTCGAAGTAGCAGGAGCGCCGCCCGTCGGCGGTGACCACGGTCCAGTCGTCCGCCAGGACCCGGGTCTCAGGCCGGCCGGCGTTGACCATCGGCTCGATGGCGATGACCAGGCCCGGCTTGATGAGATTGCCCGTCCCCGGCTTCCCGAAGTTGGGCACCTGGGGGGATTCGTGCATGTCGCGGCCGATTCCGTGACCGACGTACTGGCGAACCACCGAGAAGCCGCAGCTTTCGACGTAGGTCTGGACGGCATGGCCGATGTCACCGATGAAGCCCCCCGGCCGGGCGGCGTCGATGCCCCGGCGGAGCGCCTCATCGGTCACCTCGAGAAGCTTGGCGACCTCGGGTTCGGGGGCGCCGGCACAGAGTGAGAGGCCGGAATCCGCCCACCAGCCGTCCAGGGTCAGGCCGCAGTCGAGCGACACCAGGTCACCCTCCTCGATCACCCGCTCGCCGGGGATGCCGTGCACCACCTGGTCGTCGATGGAGACGCAGAGGGAGTTGGGGAAGCCGTTGTAGCCGATGAAGCCGGGGACGCAGTGGTGGTCCCGGATGAAGGTCTCGGCCTGGCGGTCCAGGTCGATGACCTTGATCCCCGGCCGCGTCGTGGCGGCCAGGTGAGCCAGGCAGGCCCCGAGCACGCGCCCCGCGGCCCGCATCTTCTCGATCTCGTCCGGCCGTTTGAGCCGGAAGCCCTCGATCTTCATCGCAGCCGCCTCATCACCGGGGGGGCTCCGCCTTGAGAACCGCCAGAATCTGCTCGGTCACCTGGTCAATCGGAGGGGCACCGTCAATCCGCTCGATCCGGGTGCCCGCCCGCTCGTAGTACGCCACCACGGGTGCGGTGTCGCGCTGGTAGACCCTCATCCGCTCGGCGAGAGCGTCCGGGTTGTCGTCACTCCGCCCGTCGATGGCGGCGCGGCGCAGGATCCTCTCGCGGATCAGGTCCGGGTCCACCTCGAGGTAGAGGACCAGCCCGACCTCACGCTGGTTGCGGGCCAGCATCCGGTCGAGTGCCTCCGCCTGGGGCACGGTGCGGGGAAAGCCGTCCAGGATGACGCCTCGCTCGGCGTCGGGCTCGGCCAGCCGGTTCTCGATCATCCGGACCATCAGCTCGTCGGGCACCAGGGCCCCGCTCTCCATGATCGGCTTGGCCTCGCGGCCCAGCTCCGACCCGCGGGCCACCTCACCGCGGAGGATCGCCCCGGTGGAGACGTGCGGAGTGTCGGTGGTGACCGCAACTCGCTCGGCCTGCGTGCCCTTGCCACTTCCGGGCGCGCCGAAGAGGATGACGATCATCGGATGAAGCCCTTGTACTGGCGCATCAGCAACTGTGTCTCGATCTGCTTCATGGTGTCGAGGGCCACACCGACGACGATCAGGATCGCCGTGCCACCGAGGAGGAACTGGGTGGTCGACACCCCGGTCAGGAAGCTGGTGGCGAGCGGCAGGACGACCGTCACACCGGCCAGGAACAGCGCCCCGGCAAGCGTGATCCGGCTCATGACCCTGCCCAGGTACTCCGCGGTCTGGCGCCCGGGCCTGATCCCGGGGATGAACGTGGACGACTTCTTGAGGTTGTCGGCCACGTCGTTGGGGTCGAAGACGACCGCGGTGTAGAAGTACGTGAATCCAAGGATTAACACGAACTCGAAGGCGTTGTAGAGGAAGTCGAGCAAGACGGTGCCGCCGTTGGGCTGCCAGTTGTCCCGGATCCAGGTGGCCAGGTTGCCGATGAACCCGGAGGTGGAGCCGAAGAGGTTGGCGAAGATGGTCGGGAAGGCCATGATCGAGATGGCGAAGATGATCGGGATGACTCCCGCGGTGTTGACCCGGAGCGGCAGGAAGTTGCGCCGCCCACCCGCCGACGCCATGCCCGTTCGCGGATTGAGCACGCGCTGCGCAGATTGCATCGGCACCTTGCGCTGAGCCTGCTGGACCTCGATGATCCCGGCGGCCGCCACCAGGGCGATCACCGCCATCTCAAAGATGTGGAAGATGTTTTGCGTGCCCTCGGAGCCGTAGCTGAAAAGGGCGCCCGGGAGTTGCGCGATGATGCCCGTGAAGATGATCAGGGACACCCCGTTGCCCACCCCGTATTCGGTGATGAGCTCGCCGAGCCACATGGCAATGATCGTGCCCGCGGTCAGGGTGACGATGATCGTCAGCGTCTCGGTCACGCTCGGGTTGACCAGGATCGCGACCTGCGGGTTGGTGAAGAGGGCCATGAAGCCGAAGGCCTGCAGAGCCGCGAGCGGGACGGTGAGCCAGCGGGTGTAGCGGGTGATCCGCTTGCGGCCGGTCTCGCCTTCCTTGGACAGCTCCTTCAGCCGGACCGACACCACGGTCATGAGCTGCATGATGATGGTGGCGTTGATGTAGGGGTTGAGCCCGAGACCCACGATGGTGAACTTGGCCAGCCCGTTGCCACTGAAGAGGTTGAGCAAGCCGAGCAGCGTGTTCTTGCCGAAAAGGTTGGCAAGCGCCGTCGGGCTGGCCCCGGGGATGGAGATCGACGCCAGGATCCGGAAGGCGAGCAGCAGAAGCACGGTGAAGACGAGCTTCTTGCGCAGCTCGGGGATCCGGAGCGCCTGAGCGAGGGCCTGGAGAAGGTTCACTCCTCGGGCTCCGCCTCCGCCGCGCCGCCTTCAACGACCACGTCGCCGACTGGCTGCGCCGGGGTCACCCGCTCCTCGAGTAGCTCCACCCTGCCGCCGGCAGCCTCGACCGCCCGTCGAGCAGCCTCCGAGGCGCGGTGGACGCGTACGGTCACGGGCACCCGCACCCTGCCGGCTGCGAGCAGCTTGACCCGCTCACCGGCATTGCGCACCAGCCCGTGCTGGAGTAGGGCGGCTCCGTCAACGATCGCGCCGCTCGCGAAGCGATTGAGCTTGCTGAGATTGAGCACCGTGTAGTCCACCCGCCAGCGATTGGCGAAGCCACGCAGCTTGGGCAGCCGCATGGTGATGGGCATCTGGCCACCCTCGAAAGCGCGCGGCACCTTGGATCCCGCCCGGGCCCCGGCGCCCTTCTGGCCCCGACCCGAGGTCTTGCCCTGCCCGGCCGAGATGCCCCGGCCGATGCGCTTGCGCGAGTGGCGGCTCCCCGGAGCGGGGCGCAGCTCGTGAAGTTTCATGACTCTCTCCGGAGCGGCGCAGTCTCGGCGCCGGCGCCGAGGGGCCCACCTGCAGCGAGCCTGGCCGCGAGCTCGACACTGTCGGCGGGAACCCCGTCCACGCTGACCAGGTGACGCACCTTGTGCACCATCCCACGGAGCGCCGGGGTGTCCGGGTGCTCGACGGTCTGGCGGAGTCGGTGCAGGCCGAGAGCGGCAACGGTCGCCTTCTGGTCGTGGGCGTACCCGATCGCGCTCTTGCGGTAGGTGACTCGCACAAGGGCGGGGCCGGTCTCTATCACCGGCTCACCCGCGGTCTGGGTGGCGGAGGAGTCGCTCATACGGCCTCCGCCGCCGCGGCGGTCTCACCCAGGATCTGGGCGGCGCGCTTGCGCCCCACGATCCGCTCGGGCGGCAGCCCGCGGAGCGCCGACACCTCGGCGAGGGTCCGCATGCTGGCGAGCGCGGCCACCGTCGCCCGGACCACGTTGATCGGGTTATTGCTGCCGAGCGACTTGGTGAGGATGTCGTGGATGCCCGCGGCCTCGACGACGGCTCGCATCGCCCCACCCGAGATGACCCCGGTGCCAGGCACGGCGGGCCGGAGCAGCACCCGGGCGGCCCCGAGCTTGTAGCGGAGGTCGTGTGGGATGGTCCTGCCCACCAGGGGCACGGTGATCATGTGCTTCTTGGCGTCCTCGACACCCTTGCGGATGGCGTCCGGCACCTCACCGGCCTTGCCCAGCCCGGCCCCGACGCGGCCCTGGCCGTCACCGACCACGACCAGCGCGCTGAAGGAGAAGCGGCGGCCACCCTTGACCACCTTGGCCACCCGGTTCAGCGAGACGATCTTCTCGGTGAGCTCGCTGCCACG
>JBEKGP010000108.1:0-4437 GCA_050012735.1 Candidatus Dormibacteria bacterium | reverse complement strand
ACCCCGACGATGCCCTCGGCGCCGACCTTCTTGGCCTCGTCCTGCATCCGCTCCATGGCCAGCTCGCGGGCCTCGTAGAGCGCCTGGGTGAAGTTGGGCATCTCCTTGTTCTGCCCGATGTTGCCCATCGCCTGGAACATCCCCTGGTGGGCGACGTGGTAGACGCAGGTACCCATGACCAGCCCGAGCGGTGCGTGCCCGGCCTGCAGCAGGGTCCAGAAGTCCTGGCCGGAGAGGTCGGACGTGAACGGCTTGCCGGCCGGCGTCTTCCAGTTGCCGCCGTCCTCAGCGCTCACCGCCGTGCCGAGGGCGAGGAACTCGGCCGTGCCCCGGCCCCACTCGTAGAAGCCCACATCGAGACGGACGCCGACGACCCCGTCGGCACCCAGCACGGCGGCCTCCTCCTCCATCCGGCTCATGGCGAGCTCGCGGGCCGCGTACATCGCCTGGGTCAGGGTCTGGACCTCACGGCTCGTGCTCCATCCCTTGGAGCTGAAGCCGATGTGGTAGATGCTGCTGCCCACCACCAGGCCGCGCGGGTGGAAACCGGCCTCCTTGACCAGCAGGAACTCGTTGACCGAGAGGTCGCTGGTGAAGAGGGCGTCCTTGCCCTGCAGTTCGGCTAGGCGGCGAAGCGCATCCTTGGGGAGCCCCTCGAGGGGCGCCGGTGGAGCCTCGACCGGCTGAGGGGAATCCTCCTGCTGGGTCATGACGGGCGCGCCTCCTGTGGGGATGGACGGGGGGTGGGGAAGCTCAGGTGACTTCGGAACGCAGACCGGCGAGGGCCTCGGAGCTGACCTGGGCTTGAGTGCCCAGGACGGCGACCAGCGCGCGACGCCAGGCCTCGAAGCCCAGATCCTCGGAGCGGAGAACGATACCCCGCACCGCGTGAGCGTGCCGGCACGCAACCGAACCACGGCTCAATTCGGCCTCGAAGACATCCTCTCCCGCCCGGACCGTGATCTTCCGGATGGGGTGATCCTTCTTGAAGAGACCTCCCTCGCGCTGAACCTGGACAGCACCCGGCACGGTGGCGATCAGCTTGCCGCAGAACACCTGGAAGAAGACCGCGATGTCCGCGGCATCCATGTGCAGGGAGGCGGCGACCGAGTCGAGGTCCGGCTCGGGGGTGGGGGCGTCGCTCATCTGTGGATCGAGTATACGAACGCCCTCGGGGCGCCGGGGGGCACGGCTTCGTGGAGGGTCGGTCCGACGCCTCGGAGCCCGAAGCACGCCGACCGGCGTGGCCCGCCGATTGGCGCAGGCCGGATGCGCGGCCGTGATGCCCCCACTCGCTTTCCGCGGGCCGTCTCAGTCGAGGTCGTCCTCACTGGGAAGCATCAGCGTGTCCTGGAGGTCGTAGAGCGCCTCCATCCAGTCGGCGATGGGGATCTCGTCGCAGGGCCGCTTCACCAGCGGGTGGGCGGCGGCGACGATGAACCGGTTGGCGCGGTGCTTCAACTCTCCGGGGACGTCAACCTCCTCGGCGAGGTTGAGCATCTCGAAGTCATTGATGAGCTGGTCGATGGCGCGGATCTTCTTCCGGCGCGCGTACCTGACGTCCCGGTCGGCCTCGGCGCGCTCCTGCAGCGCGCTGATGGTCATGCAGGTGGCCTGAATCAACAACCGCTCCCCCTCCTGAAGGATGGGTTGACGTTTCGCCCTCCCTGAGAGCCGGTCGAAATCCGCCGCGGAACACACTTTCCCCCGACGGATCGCAAAATCCTAAACATGAAAGGACGGGGTGGTCAAGACTCGGAATTTCCGCCTCCCGGCGTGAGGCGCGGAGGATGAAGCGGATCCCCGAAAGCAACTCCGTCGCCGCCGTCCGGCGGGCGGGAGAGGCCGTCTTCCCGGGCTTCCAGCTGCGCCGGCTGGCCCGGACGCCGAGCACCCAGGACGTGGTGCGCGAGGCCGCCGGGGCCGGTGCCCGCGAGGGGTTCTGCTGCGTGGCGGCGGAGCAGACGGCGGGTCGCGGCCGGTCCGGCCGCCGGTGGCTGGCGCCGCCAGGCACCGCGCTGCTGATGAGCCTGCTGCTCCGGCGCCGCCCCGAGGTGGCCGCCGCGGTCCCTCTCCTGACGGGCCTGGCCGTCGCCGACGCGGTTGCCTGCCTGACCGGAGTCAGCTGCCGGCTGAAGTGGCCCAACGACGTGCTCGCGGGTCCGGCCAAGCTGGCCGGCATCCTCACCGAGCTCGAGGCGGGTGGCGGGATCATCCTGGGGCTGGGCGTCAACCTCACCGTCCCCGCATTCCCCCCGGACGCGCCCGGGGTCAGCCTGGACCGGCTCGCCGGGGCCGCCTACGGCTGGGACGCCCTCCTCACCGCGCTGCTCCCCGAGCTGGGTCGCCGGCTTCAGCAGGTGGAGGCGGGTGGCATCGGGAGTCTGCGGGCGGACTGGACCGCGCGTGCGGCGGGGCTGGGACAGCCGGTGCGAGCGCAGCTGGGAATGTCGACGGTGGAGGGCACGGCGCTCGGCATCGACGACGACGGCGCGCTGCTGGTCGAGACCCTGGACGGCCGGGTACGCCTGGTGGCCGGCGAGGTGCACCTCCTCCCGCCGCAGGACGGCTGAGTGGGGGGTCATGCGATCCGTGGGTCCCCTTGTGACCTGGCATCGGCGTTCCGTGACGGCTCCATCTCTGGAAGGCACGCCCACCCTCCCTACGCTCCGAGCATGGTCACACCCGCCGACTTCGATCAGGCCCTACGGCTCCCGGATGGGTCCCTGATCCTGGAGCGCGCCGACAGCGACGACGAGCGCGCGGCCGACGAGGAGCAGCTGGGACACGACGGCTGGCAGGTGATCGCCCGGCGTGAGCGTCCCGGCCAGCCCACCGTGGTCACCTGGGCCAAGACGCCGTAACCGGAGGGTCCGGTCGCTAACGCTCGGAGAAGGAGAGGATGGCGGCCGGGTTGAGCAACGCGAAGACGCGCTGGACCGCGCTCGTCTCCGCGGAGAGAGCGGTCACCCAGAGCGCCGAGACGTTGGTGAGGGGGAGGAAGTCGCCGGGATGGGCCTCGAGCTGCTGCTCGAGGGTTTGACGCGGCTCCAGGTGGATGTCACCCACCAACGAGAAGGCGACGCTGTTGAAGACAGCCTGATGGGAGAGCTTGGCGCGGTGTGCGCTGGGGATGCGCTCACGCTCGGCCTCCTCGAGCGGGCAGATGAGGATCACCGCCGACTTGGCGATGGTGGTGCGTGGCTCCACCCGGCTCAGCACCGGGTAGTTGACGGAGAGCGGCTCCGCCCGGGTGTCGCGCAGCGAGAGGTAGCGCCCGCTGCCGTTGACGACGTCGCTCAGGCGATCGGAGCCCGTCACCTCCACCTCACCGGTCAGCTTCATGTAGGTCGCGTAGACCTCGACCTCGGTCCACCTGCTGGCCACCACGCCCTCCACCCGGTCGACATCCCGGGCAACGCTCCGGTTTCCGCCGTCCACTCCGGCTGAGATCGCAGGCCCTGCGGACGCAGGCTCGCTCCAATCGGGTCAGGCGGAGGGACCAGGTGCAAGGCTACCAGGCCGTCTCGCCGGATCGCGACCGGCCGCCCCTCGTAACCACGCCGGGCGGCCCGCGCTTCTAGGCTGAGATGTCCACACCCTCTCTGCCACCGTGGCATCGAGCCACGTGACCACACAGGAGCGCCGGGCCGGCATCCTCTCCGTTGCCGCCCACCTGCCCGACGGCATCCTGACCAACGCCGACCTCGAGTCGATGGTCGACACCTCGGACGCCTGGATCATGGAGCGCACCGGGATCCGGCTCCGGCACCGGGCCGTCGCCGGGGAGACCACCTCTGAGATGGGCGCCAAGGCGGCCCGCCAGGCCCTGGAGAAGGCGGGCTCGCCCAGGATCGACGCCATCGTGGTGACCACGGTCACGCCGGACACCCTCTTCCCGTCGACCGCCTGCCTGATCCAGCGCAGGCTGGACATGGGCGGCATCCCGGCCTTCGATGTCAACGCAGCGTGCAGCGGCTTCACCTATGGCCTGATCGTCTCCGAGGGGCTGATCCGGAGCGAGGTCGCCGAGCACGTCCTGCTGGTCGCCGCCGAGTCCATGACCTCGCTCGTCGACTGGGGAGACCGCGGCACCTGCGTCCTCTTCGGCGACGGCGCGGGCGCCGCCGTGCTCGGAGCCGCCTCCGAGGGCGGGATCGTGGCAAGGCGCTGGGGGGCGGACGGGACCAAGGGACACCTGATCTACTACGGGCCCAAGCCCGACGACGCCGACAGCCCCGACCGGCTCCGGATGGCCGGCAAGGGAACCTTCCGGATGGCGGTCGAAACCTTCTGCGACATCACCGCCGGGGTCTGCGCCGACGCCGGCTGGGACCCGGCCAGCATCGACCACTACGTCCCCCACCAGGCCAATCAGCGCATCATCGAGGCCGCCGCAAAACGGATGGGCATTCCGATGGAGCGAGTGGTGGTCAA
>JBEKGP010000107.1:0-4486 GCA_050012735.1 Candidatus Dormibacteria bacterium | reverse complement strand
TCCAGGGCGGACTGGTGCTCAGTGCCCTGGTCGGGAGCGGCCGAGGGAGTGACCTCAAGCCGTCCGGCGGGGTGATCGCCCTTCTCTTTGGCCTGGTCGTCTTCGTGCTGGCCATCCAGGCGAGCTTCCAGGCGGTGGCGCGCATGGAGGAGGACGGCATCGGGGGAGATATGGCCGGTCTTCGCGGTCTCGCCCGGCGCTCCCCGATGGCCGCCGCGCTTCTCGCCCTGGGCCTGGCCGGGCTGGCCGGCCTGCCGCCACTGGCGGGGTTCCTCGTCCGCATCCTCGTGGCCTCCTCCGCGGTCGCCGGTGGGTACGCGTGGGTGGCGGTGGCCAGTGTGGCCGCCTCGACCATCTACGCGGTCGCGGTCCTGCGCTGGATCGGCGCGGCGTACGTCGAGGATGAGGAGCTGCCGGTCGTGGCCCCCCGAGCGCCGCGGCTCGCGAGCGTGGTTGGGCTGGCGTGTGCGCTCTTCGGGGTGGTCGCCATGCTCCTGGCCGGCCCTCTCCTGTACGCCGCCGACGGGGCCGCCTCCGTCCTTCGCTGACAGCGGGCGTCGCCGGGGAGCGTCCGACCTCCGCCCCGGTCTGAGGCACGGCGGCCGGCGGTGAGGCCCGCGGCCCGGTACAATGGGGGTGGTCGCGCTAGACGGGGATCCAGCGGTGCCCTGTACCCGCAATCCGCTATAGCGGGGTCGAATTCCCCACCGAGGGGGCGCGCAGCCGGGTCCGCTCCGATCTCAGCAGCGTTGATGGCTGGGTCCTGCGCAGCCCGGGCCCGTGAACCGCGTCAGGTCCGGAAGGAAGCAGCGCTAAGCGGTCCCCCGGGGGTGCCGCAGCCAATCTGGCCTGAGCCGTTGGATCGGGTGAGCGCCGGTGGCGCGTCAACGACGTGGGGTGCGCGACTACTTCTTCCCCATGCGGCAGGCCGCGTGGAGGCCCCTCTCGTCCTGGTCGGGGCTCGCCGCCCCCACTCTGCAGCAGGAGCGCTCTCGCCCCCCTTCGGCGCGCACAGGACGCGCGCCTACTCCCGTGGAGCCGGATCCGGCTCACCCCGCCATGAGGTGCGCCCCAGAGGGCGCGGGGACGTGTCCACCACCACAGGGGCTCGCCCCTCGTCGGGCGCCCGGTGGAGCGGGGCCACCCACCCGTCACAGGGCCTTTGGGACAGAAGTGTCCTTAAGGGGTGTACGAGCTGATGGAGTGCAGAGCGTGGTGCGCGCGACGCGCTCGGCGCCTTCCATGCCGTCCCCGGATCCAGCATTCCTGTCAGGGGCGCCGCGCGCGCCACGCTCGGGTAGCTCGGAGCTCCGGGACGGCCCCGCCTGGGCGGGCAGGTCGGCTATCGTCGGCGGGACGTGACCACGCTCTACCGCAAGTACCGATCTGCCGTCCTCGCCGACCTCATCGGTCAGGACCACATCGTCCGCACCCTGAGCAACGAGCTGCGGACCGGACACCTCACGCACGCCTACCTCTTCGCGGGCATCCGGGGGACGGGAAAGACGTCGACGGCGCGGATCCTGGCCCGGGCGGTCAACTGCCTGGAACCGGTCGACGGCGAGCCATGCAACAAGTGCAGCGCCTGCATCGAGATTCTGGACGGGTCGGCCGTGGATGTCCTCGAGATCGATGCCGCCAGCAACCGGGGGATCGACGAGATGCGCGAGCTCCGGGAGCGGGTCCGCTACCTGCCCGCCCGGCTGCGGTCGAAGGTCTACATCATCGACGAGGCCCACATGCTGACCTCGGAGGCGTGGAACGCCTTCCTCAAGACGCTCGAGGAGCCGCCCGCCCACGTCCTCTTCATCCTCTGCACGACCGAGCCCCACAAGGTGCCGGACACGGTGCGCTCCCGGGTCCAGCGCTTCGACTTCGGACGGGTGTCGAGTGCCCGGATCGACGAGCACCTGGGGGCGATCGCGACCGCCGAGGCGGTCGAGCTGGAGCCCGCGGCTGCGCGGCTGATCGCCCGCGCCGCCCAGGGAAGCGTGCGCGACGGACTCTCACTCCTGGATCAATGCTTCGCCACCGGCGACCGGCCGGTGACCACGGACACCTGCCGTCGCGCCCTCGGGCTGGCCCACCCGGAGGTGGTCCGCCGGCTGCTCGAGGGCCTGGCCGGGAGGGATGCCGCCGCATCGCTCAGGGCTGCGGCCGCCGCGTTCGACGCCGGTGCCGATCCCCGCCAGCTCCTCCGGGAGTGCTCGCGCCTGGCGCGCGCCGCCGAGCTGGTCGCCGTCGGCTTCCCGGAGGGCGCCCACCTCGACGCGGACGAGGATGACCTCTGCCGCCAGCTGGCCGCACGGGAGCCGGATGGCTTCTGGCTGCGGGTGCTGGAGGAGATGGGCGCCGCCGAGCTCGAGCTGCGCCAGCCGGTCGATGCGCGCCTCCAGGTCGAGGCCTGCCTGCTCCGCCTCTGCCGGGGCGGTGCGGGGGGCGCTGAGGCGGAGCGCCTCGCCGGGGTGGAGGAGAGGCTCGGTGCCGTCGAGCGGCGCCTGGGCGCGGGCGGAGCACTCCCGGACCCCGGATCCGCTCGGCCCGCGCCGCGCCGCAGCGACGCAGCACCGGCGACCGCCCCCGCGCCCAGCGTCGCGAGGACTGTCCAGCCGCGATCCACCCAGGCCGCGGCCCCGTCGCCCCCGGCGGCCACGGTCGCTTCCCCCCTACGGCAGCCGGCGGCCAAGGTCCCGGCGGTCCCGGCGCAGCTAGTGCCCACCGTCCCCGCAGCCGCCACGCAACCAGCCGCGACCGCCACGGCGGCCCCCGGGACCTCCACTGACGTGCCCGCCACCACCGAGGCCGCCCCGGCGCCGCTGCCGAGCCCGGCAGAGGCCGGTGGCCGCGCCGGCGAGCTCGTCACCCTGGAGGCGTGGCAGCGGGCCTGGCCGGCTCTGATCGAGGCCGTCAACCGGCGCGACAAGGTCTTCGCCGGTGTCCTGCGCGGGTGCCGACCGCTGGACGCGGGTGCCGGCCGGCTGGTGGTCGGGGCGCCGTACGACTTCCACCTCAAACAGCTGGGCAACCCCGCCAAGAGGCCGATCCTGGACAGCGCGGTGGCCGAGGTCGCCGGTGGCCCTCGCGAGGTGGCCATCGAGTTCTGCGGCGAGCCGGCCGGCGCCCAGGCGGGTGCGGAGGACCAGGGCGCCAATCTCACCGACGCGGTGGTCGCCACGTTCGCCGGTAGCCGGATCACCTCGACCCGGCTGGTGGACCACGCCAACGATCCGCCTCCCGAGGGGTAGCGGCTGGGCGAGAGCCGGGGAAGCCGGCCGTCTGCCGCGGCCCGCCCGGCGCCACCCGTCGTAGACTGCGGCGGTTATCCACCTTCGGGGGAGCGGCGTGAACAACCCCAACATGCTCAAGCAGATCCAGCAGATGCAGACGCGGATGGCGCGGATGCAGGAGGAGCTGGGCGCCATGACGGTGACCGGGACCGCCGGCGGCGGGGCTGTCACGGTGGTTGCCACCGGCCATCAGCAGATCCAGAGCATCGCGATCGAGCCCGAGGTCCTCGAGGAGGGGGCGGAGATGGTCAGCGATCTCGTGCTGGCCGCCGTCAACGCCGCCCTTGACCACTCGCGCGATCTCGCGACCCAGCAGATGGGCCAGCTCACCGCCGGCCTCAACCTCCCGCCCGGTCTCCTCTGACCTAGTGTCCCTGATCCCCGAGCCGGTCGAGCGCCTGGCCGCCGAGCTGGGACGGCTGCCCGGTATCGGCCCTAAGACGGCCCAGCGGCTCACCTTCTACCTTCTGCGCAGCGACCCCAACCAGGCCGCCCAGCTGGCCGCGGCGCTTGCCGACCTGAGGTCCGCGGTCCGGGCGTGCTCGCGCTGCTTCTTCATCGCTGACGCCGAGCTCTGCGCCATCTGCCGCAACCCCAGCCGCGATCCGTCCGCCATCTGCGTCGTCGAGGACGCCCTGGATGTCCTCGCCGTGGAGCGGAGCGGGGGCTTCCGGGGGCTCTACCACGTCCTGGGTGGAGCGCTCTCTCCCATCGAGGGGGTGGGGCCGGACCAGCTCCGGATTGCCGAGCTAGAGGCCCGGCTGCAGAGCGGCGAGGTCACCGAGGTGGTTCTCGCCACCGACCCGGACGTGGAGGGGGAGGCGACCGCCCACTACCTGGGGGAGCGGCTCGCGGTCCCCGGATTGAGGCTCACGCGGCTCGCCCACGGCCTGCCCGCCGGGGCCGACCTGCAGTATGCGGACGAGCTCACCATCGCCCGGGCGCTGGCCGGACGCCGCAGCCTGGACGCCGATCGGGCCATCTGAGCCCGCGCGCCCCCGGATCAGGTATTATCCGCGAGCGCGGCGGCAAGGGTGCCGTCGGCTGGCGCCGGCCCTCACATTGACGGTGAGGTCCCCCGGCGGTATGATTCGTCAGTTACCCCGGACGGGGCGGGACCCGGCCGGATCGCCGCGTTACCTCTCCGAGCGGTTCGGCGCGCGGCTCGTTCCTTGACAATTGAAGAGTGGAGACGACTA
>JBEKGP010000106.1:0-4700 GCA_050012735.1 Candidatus Dormibacteria bacterium | reverse complement strand
CTCCAGGAAGCGCCGGCTGTACGCCTTCATCCCCGAGTGCATCTCGGTGAAGTGGGTGCCCAGCAGCATGTTCTCGACCACGGTGCTGAACCGGTTGCCCCAGTACCGGTAGAGGGGCATGCCCCCCGCCCTCGGGTTCCCGGTGCAGGCGAACCGGGAGCCGAAGGTGAAGTCGGCGACCCCGGCCACGATGGGGGCCACCAGGGCCGGGACGGCCGTGGGGTCGTACTGGTAGTCGGGGTGGAGCAGGACGATGACGGTGGCGCCGAGGTCGAGCGCCTCCCGGTAGCAGGTCTTCTGGTTGCCGCCATAGCCCCGGTTCCGGTCGTGGACCCGGACGTCGATGCCGAGCCGCCGGGCGACGTCGACGGTGCCGTCCGGGGAGGCGTCGTCGACCAGCAGCAGGTGGTCGGCGGAACCCTCGGGAAGGGCGCCGATCGTCTGCTCCAGGGTGTCCTCCGCCTTGTAAGCGGGGAGGGTGACGACGGTGAAATGACCCCCGGGTCCCATCAGGCAGACGACGATATCAGAAGCCCCGAAGCGGGCAGAGGGAGTGCCGGGGTACGTTGAACCCCCTCTTCCCGCCCCAATCCGGCCGGGTGCGCACGGCAACCCCCCAAAACCGGACGTTGATCTGGTCTACCGGGGACGCCATTGCCACCCCGAACATCGCCATCCAGAGGCGCCCCGCACGCGGCCTGGCTCTCGTTCCGAGGACGGGAACGACGCGTCCAATCCTTCGCTGAGCGGCTGCGGTATGCTGCCACGAATGCGTCGCTGGCGCTGGAACGCGCACGGCAAGATACCCCGGCTTGCGAGCGCCTCCACGGTGTTGAGCGTCGCGTGGTTGATCGCGATAGGCCTCTGCTACCTTGCGCCGGCGCTCGCTCACGGCACGGCCCTCGGCCCCTATGACCTGCTGAGCCGATTCGGGCTCGGAGCGGTTCCCGGCGTCACGCCGAACAACCCTCTGTCCGCCGACCAGGTCCGCGAGTTCGCCCCGTGGGCCGAGCTTGTGTGGCGCCAGGTCCACAGCGGCATCCTTCCTCTCTGGAACCCCTACAACGGCCTGGGCCTTCCGCTGGCTTTCAACATCCAATCGGGCCCGTTGAGTCTCCCGGCGCTGATCAGCTACCTGCTGCCGGTCGGCTTCGCCTACACGGTGCAGGTGGTGGTGAGGCTGGTCATCGCGGGGACCGGAGCGCTGTTCCTGGGGCGGGCGATGCGTCTCGGGACGGTCGCGGCGACCTTCGCGGCCACCGTCTTCGAGCTGAGTGGCGCCTTCACGGGGTGGCTGGGCTGGGTCATGGGCGACACGCTCTGCTGGCTGGGCTGGGTGCTGGCCGCAGCCGTGCTGCTGGTACGCGGGGAGCATCCGCGCCGCAGCGTTGCCCTGCTCGCCGTGTCGCTGGCCTTCGCCGTCTATGCCGGCCATCCCGAGAGCGTCGCCATCCTGCTTCTCACCGTGGGGCTCGTGCTGGTGACCCTGCTCGCGATCAGAGCATTGCAAACCCGGAGTCTGCGGTCGGTGTTGTGGCCGATCGGACGAGTGGTGGGGGCCGCCGCGGTCGGACTCGCGCTAGCAGCCCCGCTGCTGCTGCCGGGTCTCCAGGTCATCGCTGGGTCCAATCGCCTCGCCTCGATCGGCTACCAGGGTCTCCCCGTGGTCACGTCGGTCAATCTCGCCTTCGCCGGGTTCTTCGGCTTCCCCACGGCCAACAGCGTCTACTTCGGTCCCCTCAACTACTACGAGACCGCCGCATATGTCGGGCTGATCGTGCTCGTCCTCGGTGGGCTGGCCGTCCTCTCTCGATGGCGTGAGGCGGAGGTGAAGGCCTTGACCATCACCACCGCGGTGCTCCTGGCCATCGTCTATCTCGGGCCGGTGGCACGTTTCCTCGGATCACTTCCGGGGGCGGACCTCGACACCTGGAGCCGGGCGCTGATCCCCATCGACTTGCTGCTCGCCGTCCTGGGGGGCTTCGGCCTGCAGACGCTGCTGGACAGGGGTCTCAGTCCGGCAGTCTGGAGACGGCTCGGCGTGATGGCGGGGCTCGCGGTCGCTGTTCTCGCGGTGATCGGGGTGAAGGAGCTCGACAACCATGCCCTCCTCCCGGCCGAGTCCGCGATTCGGGCAGGCAGCTTCCTCTGGCCGACCATCCAGGCTGTGGTCGTGCTCGCCGTCCTGGCCGTGCTGGTGACACGCCAGCGGCTGAGCAGACACGAGGAGTCCGATTCCTCCCGCATCGGCCAGAGGGTCACCGTCGCCTGCGCGGCGGCACTTGCGCTCACCGAGGTGGCATTTCTGCTCACCGCGGCGCCGGGTCTCTGGTCGTCCAGCCCGGCGGCCTTCGCCGTGACGCCGGCGGAGGCCGAACTACAGCACCTCGTGGGCCAGAGCCGGGTGGGCTTCGCTGTGTGCGCCGGGCTCACCCTCTTCCCGAGTCTGGGCATACTGCCCGACGCCAACGCGGCGTACGGGATCACTGAGTTTCCCATCTACGACCCCACCATCCCGCGGAGCTATTTCACCGCCTGGGCGGCCGCCTCTGGGACTGCGCCGCTGCCTGCCGCCGCGGACCCGTTCGGGGACTTCTGCCCCTCGGTATCGTCCGCGTCGCTGGCCCGAGAGTTCGGGGTCTCGTACATCCTGGCGCCAGGGGGATCCGCTGCCCCCTCCGGGACGGTCCTGGTCGCGACCATTGGCGGAGAGGGTGTGTACCGGGTGCCCGGAGCGGGGGTGGTCACGCTCGTGCCCGGGAGGGTGACGTCTGGGGAGCAGCCGGGGACGCTCGTGCCGGCCGCAGGAGACAACCCAGCATCGCTCCGACTGCACGTCGCCGCCACCCGGGCCTCGACGCTCGAGATTCACATCACCAACGAGCCCGGTTGGACCGCCACCATGGACGGGCAGCCCCTCGCCCTGCACACCTTCGACGGTGTGATGATGGCGGCGTCGGTGCCGGCCGGTGTCCACACCGTCGTGCTCAGCTACTGGCCGCCCCTCTTCTCACTGGGTCTCGGCTGCGCCGGCCTCGCGGTGCTGGGCCTGACCCTGATGGGCCTTCTGCATGTTCTGGCCGAGCGCCGACGCTCTGTCCCCAGGCCGGAGGAGTAGGAGCCACCCGCGCTGACGCCATCCTCGACGTCGCGGGTTGGTCTCAGTGACGGCGGGTCAGCATCCCGGCGGGGCGGGAATGATGATTTGCCATGGTGAGGGGGGGATGGGCACCGAGACATGCCCGCCAGAGCCTGCGGACACGATCTGGGCCGCCTCCTGCGGCCAGTCGTAGTTCTGCGAGGGCGGGTACTGCCAGGCCAGCACCAGTCCCGAGGCGAAGGCGGCGGCCGTCAAGGCCCAACCGCCGGCGCGCAGCCAGGGGTGCGGGAGGCGACTCAGCGCCCACAGGATGATCACCACCCAGGCCAGCTCGGCCATGAAGAAGTACCGGTCATCCCCCGCCATGGCAATCACGTCCCAGGCATTGTTCCCCGTGGGGACGAGCGGCGAGGCAAGGCCGGCACCGGCGATGCCGAACCCGATGAGGGCAAAGATGCGCAGCTCCCAAGGTGCGCGAAGGGCCGCGAACACGACAACCGCAAGCCCGACCACGCAGATCCCCGCCGCCAGCACCGCCCCATGCGGGAGACCATGGACGAAAACGTGGGTGTGTGCCTCCTCGCCGAAGAGCCCCGCGAGGATGATGTGGTCCGAACCGATGAAGGCCAGGTCGCGAACCGCGTCGGGGAAGCTCGCCACCAGCGAGGTGTGCAGGCGCGCCGCCACGATCATGCCGTAGAGCTGCGCAACGAGCCCGATGCCAAGTGCCGCAACCTCAATGCCCGTCCAACGCTGGCGCCGAACCCACCACCAGATCAGCGCGGCGGGGAGCAGGACGTAAGCGAAACCGCCGGTGAGGGCACACAGCAGAAGGGTGCCGATATCGAAGACTCGCCAGCCCAGGCGCTTCGGGGTCGGCGCGATGAGCACCAGGCTCGCCAGCACGGCGAGGTGCCACTGGGAATTGCCGGCGGTAACCTGCAACTCGGCCGAGGGGATCAGCAGGTACACGACGCAAAGAGCCATGCGCCACCAGATCGAGGGCAGCACCGGCCGGAATCGATCGCTGAGGAAGAACGCCACCGGTGCAACCTGGAACAGGAGGCCGAAGATGTTGTAGATGAGCGGCGCGCTGGCGACACCGAACGGGAAGGCGATCAAGGCGATGAGGCGAGGCTGTATCAGAATATGCCCCTGATCGGGGAGGAAGAGCGCCTGCCACGGTCCGAGTGTGTAAGCGTCAGCGAATGAGCATCTGCCGTCCTCGGCGTAGAACTGGGCGTGGGTGAAGGTGTCGGGGCGCCGGGAGATGACCACCACCGAGGCCACTGCGAGGGAAGCGATCAGGAGGCCGAGGGGGCGCAGCGCAGCGAGTCGGCGCGGCATGGGCGGCTTCCTCATCCCGTCAGCGCCCCTGGTGCCCAGCCGCGCCGCGCGGGTGCAGAGCGGCGACATACGGAGCGAGCGGACGGGCTCGTTGGGTCACCCGCCGGCGGACATCGAGGAGGTCGACCCGCGCTCGGCCAGGTAGGCGTGCAGCGCCGCACGCCACGCCGGCAGGGGTGCTTCCCCCAATGCCGCCCACGCCTGATTGGCGAGCACCGAGTAGGCCGGGCGCGGCGCCGCCGTCGGATAGTCG
>JBEKGP010000105.1:0-4707 GCA_050012735.1 Candidatus Dormibacteria bacterium | reverse complement strand
AAGACCGTCGTCGTCAACGAGATGATCCGCAACATCGCCGAGGAGCACAGCGGCTACTCGGTCTTCGCCGGGGTCGGGGAGCGCACCCGCGAGGGCCGCGACCTCTACGGCGACATGAAGGAGTCCGGGGTCCTCGATCGGACCGCGCTGGTCTTTGGTCAGATGAACGAGCCCCCCGGTGCTCGTGCCCGGGTGGCTCTCACCGGCCTCACCATGGCGGAGTACTTCCGCGATGAGAAGAGCGCTGACGTCCTCCTCTTCATCGACAACATCTTCCGCTACGTGCTGGCCGGCGCCGAAGTCTCGGCCTTGCTCGGGCGGATGCCGAGCGCGGTGGGATACCAGCCCACCCTGGCCACGGAGATGGGCGATCTCGAGGAGCGCATCACCTCCACGCGGAAGGGCTCGATCACCTCGGTCCAGGCCGTCTACGTGCCCGCGGACGACTTCACCGACCCGGCGGTCGCGACCACCTTTGCCCACCTCGGGGCGACCGTGTCGCTCTCCCGCGCGCTCACCGAGATCGGCATCTATCCCGCCGTGGACCCGCTCGACTCGACGAGCCGTGCCCTCGATCCCCGCATCGTCGGTGAGGAGCACTACCGGGTCGCCACCGGGGTCAAGCGGATCCTGCAGGAGTACAAGGACCTCCAGGACATCATCGCCATCCTCGGCCAGGAGGAGCTGACCGACGACCAGAAGCTGACGGTTCAGCGGGCGCGCCGGGTGCAGCGGTTCCTCTCCCAGCCCTTCAAGGTGGCCGAGGTCTTCACCGGGCGTCCGGGCATCTACGTCAAGCTCGAGGAGACCATCCGCGGCTTTGCCGAGATCCTGGACGGGAAGCACGACGACCTCCCGGAGGATGCCTTCTACATGGTCGGGACCATCGACCAGGCGGTCGCCAAGGGGGAGGAGCTGGAGGGGACGGCAAAGTCTTCTGATGAGAAGCCCGCTGCCGGCACCGCCGAGGCGCCGGCGGCCGAGAAGACCGACAAGCCCGCGACCCGGAAGATCGACAAGCCCGCTGTCGAGAAGACCGACAAGCCCGCCGCCGAGAAGACCGAGAAGCCCGCGGCTGAGAAGACCGACGAGCCCGCGGCCGAGAAGACCGATAAGCCCGCTGTCGAGAAGACCGCGAAACCCGCGGCCGAGAAGTCGGCGGAGCTCCCGGTGCACAAGTCCGCCGCCAAACCCGCGCCCAAGAAGGCTGCCGCGCCGGCCAGGAAGGCGGCTCCGGCTTCCGGCCGCGCGAAGAAGGCGAAGCCGGACAAGGGCAGCTGATGGCGAAGCTGAATGTCGAGCTGGTCACCGCGGAGGGCCGTGTGCTCTCCCAGGAGGCCGACTTCGTGCTCGCGCCGGGAGCGGACGGTGACCTGGGGGTGATGCCCCACCACATCCCCCTGCTCACCCCGCTCCGCACGGGCGAGGTCATGGTGCGCAACGACGGGGTGGAGGAGTACCTCTTCGTCTCGGGCGGCTTCCTGGAGGTGCTGCCCGACCGGGTGGTCATCCTCGCCGATGCCGCCGAGCGGGCGGAGGACATCGACCAGGCGCGGGCCGAGGCTGCGCGCCGTGCTGCCGAGGAGGCGCTGGCTGAGCATGCCGGCGACGCCATGGCCGCCGCCAAGCTGGAGCGGGCCCTGTACCGGCTCAAGGTGGCCGAGGTCCGCCGCCGGCGGCGGGATCGCGGGAGCCACCCCGGAGCGTCCTGAGCGGGTCAGCCTCCCAGGAAGAAGTTGCCCGCCAGAAAGTCCGAGTTGACCTCCTGGTCCTGCTCGGTGCCGAGGCAGCTCATGGCAAGCCCCACCGCCGAGTAGGTCGGGTCGGTGAATCCGAGCACGTCGACGCTGTTGACGGCTGAGCAGACGTCCAGGCTGGACACCGGGTTGCTGTTGCCCAGCTGAAAGCTCGGGGTGCCCGAGAAGACGAAGTCGGAACCGCTGTTGCTGTTGGCGCCGGTCGTCTTGTACGGGCTCTCGCAGTACTGCGAGCTGCCGTCGGAGGCTGTCACCAGGGTGAGGTTTTGGCAGCTGCCCTGGCTCGCCTTCATGCCATTGCCGGTGAGCAGGGAGTTGAAGTAGGTGGTGGCCAGGTCCTCGGTCGGGAAGCCGACATAGAGGACGTAGTCCTCGGCGTCCTGGCTCTCGGTCAGATCGCAGAGCTCCTCGGAGCTCACACCGCTCGCCAACTCGTCGCTGGTCGGGACCGGGGAGCAGCTGTCGGCGGTGTTGCCGGTGACATAGCTGGGCAGCAGGCTCGCCAGCGGGCTGAGGGACGGGGAGCCCGAGGTCGCGGGGCTGCCGGACGATGACGGCCCGGCCGTGGGGGAGGAGGAGGCGGCGATGGTGGGGGTGGAGGTGAACGTGGGCACCGGCGTGGGAGTGGGGGTGGCGACCCGGGCGGCCGCGCTGAACGGGAAGAAACCGGCGGTCGCGGCGGCCAAGAAGTAGATGACGATCAGCAGGACCACGATCGCAGCCGCGATCAGGGCGGTCGGGGGCCGGCCCCTGCGGCGGGGGCCGGCGGGAGTGGTCCGCGGGGGCGTTGGTCCGGACGAGCCCGATCCGGGCGATGGTCCGGGGGTTGACGGTCGGGAGGGAATCCTGGCATCGGCCCGGTGCGGTGCCGGCGGCAGACCGCCAGTCGCGCCTTCTCCCCGTGGCCTGGCGGCGGCGGGTCCCGCGAAGGACGGCGCCGTGCCGTGCCCCGGGAAGGCGGGGGGGGCACCCGGTGGGGTGAACGCCGAAGGAGCCGGAGGCGGCAGGTACGCGGCGGTTGCCGCCGGGAAGGCGAGTGGGGCCACCGGGGGTGGGGGCGGGGGCGGGGGCGGCGCCGGAACCGGTATCGGCCAGGCAGCTATTCGACTCTGCAACGGCGCTGCGGGAGGCGCGTCGCTGATAGGGAATCCCAAAGCTCGGGCGATCTCTCCCACCGCCCAGTGGCTCCTCTGGGGGTCGAGGATGCCGCTCTGGGCGAGGTTGGCGGAGACCGCCTTGAGCGCCGCGCTGGGGCCGGACATCGCGGCTTGCTCGGCGAGCTGAGCGCTGGCGCCCGCCCTCGCCGCGGCGACCAGGATGCCCGTCTCCTCGGGTGCGGTGGGGAGCAGGACGTTGAGGGCGCTGTCGAGGTGCCGGGGGTCGGCCAGGATGTCCGGCCCGTGGTCTCTCACGACTGCCGCCAGCGCCTGGCGAACATCCCCCTCCGGATCGAAGCCTCCGCTCCCAGCGT
Source organism: Candidatus Dormibacteria bacterium (assembly GCA_050012735.1). GTDB lineage: Bacteria > Chloroflexota > Dormibacteria > Aeolococcales > Aeolococcaceae > Changshengia. Next base: position 1,479 of record JBEKGP010000105.1, on the reverse strand, counting down.
TCATGCGACGCCCCTGCTGATCAACGGGTCCGATGCACGGTCAGACCGGGATGGTAGGCGATGACGGAGCACCGACGCAGCAAGGCAGGCGCGGCGATCCCACCGGACGGCAGGGCCAAACGTCCTTGCACCATCACGTTCCCAGGACGTGGCCGCCGGAGGCTCGCGCGGGCTGCGACCGGCGGCTGCCCGGGCGCCTCAGAAGAGCCCGACGATGTTCCCCGACTCATCGATGTCGACGCGCTCGGCGACCGGGGCGCTCGGCAGCCCGGGCATGGTCCGCATCTCGCCGCTGCGAAGGTAGACGAAGCCGGCCCCCGCTGCGGCCCGCACCTCCCGGATGGGGAGGGTCCAGCCGGTGGGGGCACCCTTGAGCTTGGGATCGGACGAGAGGCTCAGCTGGGTTTTGGCGATGCACACGGGGAAGCCGCCGAATCCGTCCCGCTCACACTGGCGAAGCTGCTGGACGGCCGCGCTGTCGTAGGCGACGCCGTCGGCTCCATACACCCGGGTCGCCACCGCGGCGACCTTCTCCTCCAGGCTCGCACCGTCCGTGTAGAGCATCTGGAAGTCGCTCGTCTCCTCGCAGGCCGCCGCCACCGCGCCGGCCAGCTCCACCGCGCCCTCGCCGCCATCCGCGTAGCTGGTGTGGACGGCGCAGCGGACGCCCATCGCATCGGCGATCCGGCGGATGGCGGCGTGCTCTGATGGGTGGTCCTCGGGGTGGGCGTTGATGGCCACCACCACGGGAACCCCGAAGAGCCGGCAGTTCTCGATCTGCTTGCGCAGGTTGGCTCCACCGACCTCCACCTCTCCGGGGTTCTCCGCGAAGAGCTGGGCCGGGAGGGCTCGGCCGGCCACGATGCGGTGCTTGCCGGAGTGCGCCTTGAGGGCGCGCACGGTGGCGACCACGACGGCGGCGTCGGGGCGCAGCCCGCTCACCCGGCACTTGATGTCGAAGAAGCGCTCCGCCCCCATGTCGGCGCCGAATCCGGCCTCGGTCACCAGGTAGTCGGCGGCCCGGCTGCCGATGAGGTCACCGATCACCGACGAGTTGCCGTGGGCGATATTGCCGAAGGGCCCGGCATGAACGATGGTCGGGGTGCTCTCCAGCGTCTGGACCAGGTTGGGCTTGATCGCCTCCAGCAGCAGCACCGTCATCGCGCCGGCGGCGTGAAGGTCGTCGGCGCTGACCGTCTTCCCGTCGCGGGAGTGGCCGACGACGATGCGGCCGAGCCGGCACCGCAGGTCGCGCAGCGATGTGGAGAGCGCGAGCACCGCCATGACCTCTGAGGCGGCGGTGATGTCGAAGCCGCTCTGCCGCGGCACGCCGTCCTGGGCGGCGCCCAGGCCGATGACCACGTTGCGCAGCGCCCGGTCGTTGACGTCGAGCACCCGGCGCCAGGAGATGGTGGCGGGATCGAGGTTCAGCGCGTTGCCCTGGAAGAGATGGTTGTCCACCATGGCGGAGAGCAGGTT
>JBEKGP010000104.1:0-4802 GCA_050012735.1 Candidatus Dormibacteria bacterium | reverse complement strand
CCGCCCACCACCGCCTTGTTGGCCTGGACGAGCATGCCGCTCAGCTGGGAGACGAGCCGGGAGGTGCGGAAGAGCTGGGTGTGGTCGAAGCGGGTGGCCACCCCGAAGACCTCGGGGTGAAGCCGAACCGCCATCGCCACCTCCTCGAGGGCGGTGTTGCCGGCGCGCTCGCCGATCCCGTTGATGCAGCCCTCCACCTGGCGGGCGCCCGCACGGATGCCGATGAGGGAGTTGGCGGTGGCGAGACCGAGGTCGTTGTGGCAGTGCACCGAGACGGTCACGTCCTTCAGGGCGGGGACCTGGGCGTAGAGCCACTCGATGAGCTGGCGCCACTCGTCGGGAGTGGCGTAGCCGACCGTGTCGGCGAGGTTGATGGTCGTCGCCCCCGCCTCGATGCAGCCGTTCAGCACCTGGGCCAGGTAGTCCGGCTCGGTGCGGGTCGTGTCCATGGCCGAGTACTCGACGTCGTCCTGGAATGACTTGGCCAGCCGGACCATGCTCACGGAGCGCTCATAGACCTCGGCCTGGGTCATCCGCAGCTGGCCCTCGCGGTGGATGGGCGAGGTGCCGATGAAGACGTGGATGCGGGCGCGCTTCGCGGCGGCGAGCGCCTTGGCGCAGGAGCGGACGTCCTCCTCGAAGCAGCGGCTGAGGCCGGCGATGATCGGCCCCTCGACCTGCTCGGCGATTGCCGTGACGGCGGCGAAGTCGCCGGGGGAGCTGTAGGGGAAGCCGGCCTCGATGACGTCGACGCCGAGCCGTGCCAGCTGGTGGGCGATGGCCAGCTTGTCCTCGGCGCTGAAGGTCACGCCCGGCGACTGCTCGCCGTCGCGCAGCGTGGTGTCGAGAATGGTGAGTGGCTCCAGCTTCTCTGGAGCCCGCTTCACGAGGAGCGGATTGCCGAGGCTGACCGCATCTCCGCCGGCCCCGCTCGGTTCCCCCTCGCCGCCTACGCCGCCCCCCTTGTCGGATCGCTTCGCGCCGGTGCTCATGCCTCAGTCCTCTCTACGGTGCCGTCACCCTCGGATGCGAGCACCTCCTCCATGCCCGGCGCGGTCTTGGCTCCCAACCAGCTCATCTTCGAGCGGAGCTGGGCACCGACCTTCTCGACCGGGTGATGTCGATCCTCGTCGCGATACTCCAGGAAGTTGGGCAGCCCGAGCTCGTTCTCCTCGATCCACCGCTTGGCGAAGGTCCCGTCCTGGATGTCCTTTAGGATGGCGTGCATGGCCTGGCGGCTGGTCTCGTTGACGACCTTGGGCCCGCTCACGTAGTCGCCGTACTCGGCGGTGTCGCTCACCGAGTAGCGCATGTACGAAAGACCGCCCTGGTACATGAGGTCGACGATGAGCTTCAGCTCGTGCATCACCTCGAAGTAGGCGAGCTCGGGCTGGTAGCCGGCCTCGGTCAGGGTCTCGAAACCCGCCTTGACCAGCGAGGAGACACCGCCGCAGAGCACAGCCTGCTCCCCGAAGAGGTCGGTCTCGGTCTCCTCCGCGAAGGTGGTCTCCAGCACGCCGGCGCGGGTGCCGCCGATGCCTCGGGCGTAGGCCAGAGTGCGCGCACGGGCCTTGCCGGTCGCGTCCTGGTGCACGGCGAAGAGGCAGGGGACGCCCTGGCCGTCGGCGTAGGTCCACCGGACCAGGTGGCCGGGCCCCTTGGGGGCCACCATGCTGACGTCCACCCCGGCGGGCGGGTGGATCAGCTCATAGCGGATGTTGAAGCCGTGGGCAAACATCAGCATGTCGCCCGGCTTGAGGTTGGGCGCGATGTCGGTGTCGTAGAGGGCCCGCTGGCGGGTGTCCGGGATGAGCACCATGATCACGTCGGCCTCGGCGGAGGCCTCCGCGGGAGTGAGCACGCGCAGCCCCTCCGCCTCGGCCGCCGCCCGCCTCTTGCTGGTCTCGGGGAGACCGACTCGGACGTCGTGCCCGGAGTCGCGCAGGTTGAGGGCGTGGGCGTGGCCCTGAGATCCGTAGCCGAGGATGGCGATCTTCTGCCCCTGGAGGGCCGCTGGGTCGGCGTCGGCGTCGTAGTACATGCGCGCGGTCATCGCGGGGTGTTCCTCCGGTGGGTCTCGGATCGGGCCGCTGCCGAGAGGTGACGGCCCATGGACGTGATCACGTCGTGGATTCTGCCTTGCACTAGATGTCCCCTGTCGTGTCGGCGGTGACGCTCGCGCCGGCGGCCCCAGCCCCGGCCCGGGCGCTCTCGGCGGTGGCCTCGTCCAGGCCGAGACCGCTCAGACGGGCCCCGGCCTGATCGCCCCGCACCAGGGCGACCGCCCCGCTCCGGGCCAGCTCCTTGATGCCGTAGGGGCGCATCAGCTCGACGAAGTTGTCGATCTTCTGGGTGGTGCCCGTGATCTCGATGATCATCGAGCTGGCGGCGATGTCGACGATCCGGCCCAGGAAGACCGCCACCACGTCCAGGATCTCGGAGCGCTGCTCGGGCGGTGCGTGCATGCGGATCAGCATCAATTCATGCGACACGCTGCGCAGCTCGGTGATGTCATCGATGGTGATGACGTCAATCAGCTTGGCGAGCTGCTTGGTGGCCTGCTCGGCAGCCTGGCGGCCGACATGGACGGCGATGGTCATGCGCGACACTGTCGCGTCCTCGGTCGGCCCGACCGAGAGGGAGTCGATGTTGAAGCCGCGGCGGCGGATCATCGAGGCGACTCGGTTGAGCACCCCCGGCTTGTTCTCGACCATGACCGAGACGAGGCGGCTGGGGTTCATCAGCTGGCCTCCACGAAGTCGAGCATCCCCTTGCCGAGAGGGACGATCGGGTAGACATTGGCGTCGGGATCGATGTCGAAGTTGAGCAGCACCGGGCCCTTGTGGGCGAGCGCCTCATCGATCATCGGGCCGACGTCCTCGAGCCGGCGGGTGGTCATGGCCTTCATTCCGAAAGCTTCGCCGAGCTTGACGAAGTCAGGCGTGAATGTGAGGTCGACGGCGCTGCGCACGCCGTCGTAGAAATCGTCCTGGAACTGACGGACCATGCCCAAAGATGCGTTGTTGAGGATGATGACCTTGACGTCGATGTTGTTCTCGACCATGGTGGCCATCTCCTGCATGTTCATCATGAAGCCGCCTTCGCCGGTGACGCAGAAGACCGTCCGATCGGGGTTCGAGTACTTCACCCCCATCGAGGCGGGGAAGGCGTAGCCCATGGTGCCGAGGCCGCCGGAGTTGAGGAAGAGGCCGGGTTTCGCATAGTTGAACCAGAGCGCCGCCCAGATCTGGTTCTGGCCGACGTCGGCAACCACGATCGCCTCGTCCTTGCAGCGGCTGTACATCGCCTCCAGCACCTCCTGAGGCTGAAGGAATCCCTCGCGACGGACGTAGTGGATCGGGTGCTCCTCCTTCCACTGGTCGATCTGGGTGAGCCACTCGTGCTCGCGCTTGGGCTCGACCATGGGCAGGAGCCGGCTGAGGGCGGTCTTGGCGTCGGCGACCACCGAGAGATGGGGCACCACGCTCTTGCCGATCTCGGCGGGGTCGATGTCGATGTGAATGAGGTGCTCGACCCGAGGGGCGAAGGAATCCAGCCGGGTGGTCACCCGGTCGTCGCAGCGCATCCCGATCATGATCACGACGTCGGCGTCGCAGACCGCCTTGTTGGTGTAGCCGGCGCCCATGAAGCCGACCATCTGAAGAGCCATCGGGTCCTGCAACGGGAAGGCGCCGGTGCCGAGCAGGGTCCATCCGACCGGGATGTGGGCGCGATGGGAGAGCTCGAGGAGCTCCTGCTCGGCCCCGGAGATGAGGACGCCGCGACCCGAGAGGATCACCGGCCGCTTGGCCTCCTTGATGATCCTGGCGATCTCGCGGAGCTGGTCGGGGTCGGGCTGGGGGGGCGCCGGGAAGGAGCGCATCCGCACCGGCTCCTCCGGGTAGTTGAACTCGGAGACCGCCGCCTGGAGGTCCTTGGGAAAGTCGATGACCACCGGCCCCGGACGGCCCGAACGGGCGACGTGAAACGCCTCTTTGATGGTGGGGGCGATGTCCTCGACCCGGGTGAGGAGATACGAGTGCTTGACCACCGACATGGTCGAGCCGATGACGTCGGACTCCTGGAAGCTGTCAGTGCCGATCGCGGAGACCGGGACCTGGCCGGTGATCGCGACCACCGGGACGGAGTCCATGAAGGCGGTGCCCAGCCCCGTGACCAGGTTGAGCGCCCCCGGTCCGCTGGTCGCGAAGCAGACGCCGACCGCCCCGCGCCGGCTGCGGGCGTACCCGTCGGCCGCGTGCGCGGCGCCCTGCTCGTGGCGGACCAGGATGTGATGGAGCTTCGGATAGTCGGGGAGCCAGCGGTAGAGGTAGAGGTTGGCACCTCCCGGGTAGCCGAAGATGGTGTCGACGCCCTCGCGCAGGAGCGATTCGAGGCAGATCTGCGCGCCGGTCATCCGCCGTGCGGGCGCTGCCGCCGGCGTCTCGAGCGGCGGGGCCGGGGTGGAAGCGGGCTGCGGGCGGGCGTCGATCACTGGAAGGCCCGCTGCATGGCCTGGAGGACGAAGTCGGCGCCCGCGTCGTCGCGCTGCCCCACCGCCGGGGGCGGGACGATGGCGAGGGAGGCGCCCCACGGCAGCTGCCTCTCCCTGCGCCCGCTCGCCGCCGGGGCGGTGCCGCGGCCGCGCCGGGAGGCGGCTGCGAGCAGGCCCCATCGCGAGCCGGCGTCGTGACGGCGCGCGTCAGCTCCCCGCGCGCGCCGGCGCGGCTCGCCGTCCCGCGGCCGCGGGCTCGGTCCCTGTCCGTTGCTGGTCATCCCTCTGTCTCCTCATCGGTCTCGTG
>JBEKGP010000103.1:0-5020 GCA_050012735.1 Candidatus Dormibacteria bacterium | reverse complement strand
GGACCCGGAGGCTGCCGGCGATCACCGCCGAGGTGGTCGAGCCATTCGTCCGTCCCGAGCTGGAGTCGCTCGACCAGGGGGCGGGACCGCATCGGGCCCCGCTCGGGCTGGAGGCTCACACCGGCCCGCACGTCTCGCCCCGGCGGCTCCCCTGGAGCGCGGAGGCCGAGGAGCGGCTCGCCCGGATCTCCGCCGGCTTTCTCCGCAACCTCGCCTCCGAGCAGATCGAGCGGCTGGCCATCGCCCTGCGCGCCCCCGAGGTCGAGATCCTCCACGCCGAGGCGGGCATCGCCGAGGCCCGGTCCCTGATGCGGGAGCGCCTCGAGGGGGAGGCCACGGCCGCGCCGGGCTGCCCCGTCGGTGCCGGCGCCGCCGTTGCGGCCGCCGCTCAGGAGGCCTCGGGCTGCCCCGTCCATGCCGGGCCCGCGCCCGCCGGCGGCAGCCATCACCACGGCCACGGCGAGTCCCCCGCCGGAGCGGCGCCGGCAGGCGGCGCCCGGACCGACTACGACCACGGGCTCAATGAGCTGAGCGCCCCGATGGTGGAGATGCTGGGGCGCCGGATGACCACCGCCGAGGCTGCCAGCCTCGGAGGCGCTGACCTCGCCGAATGACGGAGGGGGGGTGCTTGGGGTGATCGGCGCAGCACCGGCGTCCGCCCACGCCCTGGCGGCGGCTGCGGCCGGGCACCTGCTCGGCTTCACCGTCACCATCCCCAACTTCCCCGGTATCAGCGACGCCTGGATCGTCGGAGGGCTCTTCCTCGCCCACATCGCCCTCGCCGAGTTCTCCGTGGGTGCCATCACCCTGGCGGCGGCGATGGAGGGCTACGGGCTGCGCAGTGGGAGCGCTTACGCGCGCCGTTACTCCCGGGCGGCCGCCAACAGCTACTACCTCGTGTTCAGCCTGGGGGCGACCTTCGCGATCTTCGCGGTGGTGGCCATGGTCGGGTTCTTCGGCAACGGGATCGGCACCCTGATCAACCTCTTCCTGCCCCTGGTCGCGCTCGCCTTCGGCCTCTTCATCGTGCTGGCTCCGCTGCTCGTCTGGTACCGCAACAGCTTCGGCCGGATGCGGGATCGCAACCACTTCCTTCTCGGCTGCTGCGTCGCCGCGTTGCAGACCCTCTTCGTGGTGCTGATCGTCGGCCTCGACGGCTTCCTCATCACCCCCGGCAGCGACAGCTTCGCATCGCTGCTCAACCCCGTGTACCTGCCCCTGCTCCTGCACCGGCTCATCGGCAACGTCGGCTGGACCGCCCTGCTCCTGGCCGGGCTCGCGACCCTGCTGGCTTGGCGCAGTCGCGACGACGCCGAGCACAGGTTCCAGTTCTGGGCGGCGCGGGTCAATCTCCGCATCGGCCTGGTCGCCACCCTGCTCATGCCCATCGACGGATTCATCCTGGTGCTCGTCCTGCACAACGTGCAGCTCGGCTACTTCGACAGCCTGGTGGGCGCCTTCGGCAACTACATGATCGCCCAGGAGGCGCTGGTGGGGGTCATCCTGGTGGGTGGCAACATCGCCCTGGCGGGGGAGAGGGGCGGCTTCCGCAGCTCGCGCTCCGCCCAGGTCGCCACCGTGCTCACCGCGGCCGGGATGCTGGTCGCCTGCCAGCCCGCGTCCGTGATCACGCCCAACATCCTGGCCCTGCGCTACGTCGGCCTGACCCTCGCCGTGGTGGTCACCACCGTCCACCTCGTCCTGCGCTGGAACCCGCGTGGCCTGGTCATCCAGGCGGTGCGCGGCGTGACGCTGCGCCGAAGCCTGGTCCTGGTCGGCGTCGCGTCCATGGCGACCGCGCTCTTCATGGGCTTCATCAAGGAGCAGGCGCGCGGCGACTACGTTGTCTACGGGGTGCTCACCCAGGCCAGCGCACACGGCCCCTTCCTGCCTCCGGAGAGCAACTACCCGTGAACCACCTGAGCGTGATCCGCCTGCTCGCAGCGGCCCCGCTGACCCCCGGTCGCGAGGCCGACTTCGAGGCCTTCTGGTACTACACGATCCTGGGTGCGGGCATGACCATCCTCGTGGTCCTGGGTGCCTGGTGGGTGTTCCGCGGCATCCGTCCGATGTGGCGCGACGGCAACTACCTCGCCGCCTTCCTGGTGAGTGGTGCGGCCGGATTCTTCTGCCTCCTCTTCCTTGCCATGGCGGTGACCGCGCTGGTGGGGGCCACCAACAACCCCCTCACGCCACCGTCCTTCCAACTGGGGCCGTCGGGATGACCAGAGGTTGCACCGCCTCCGCGCAGGTCGCCGCGACGCCTTTCGGGGCTGCGGGGGTGCCCTTCCCATGAGCACGGGCCGGATCAGCCGCCGCCAGTTCATGGTCAGGGGCACCGGTGCCATGGCCGGCCTGATCACCGCCATGGTCTCCGTCCCGGCGGTGGGCTTCCTGCTCAGCCCCCTCTGGGCCTCCACCAAGGAGATCTGGGTCACCGTCCAGGGCGGACCCATCGACGACATACCGGAGGGCCTCCCCACCGCGCGGATCGCGGCGGTGCCGATCGGCAGCGGCCCGCCGGCACCGGCCGTCAACCGCATCGTCTACGTGACCAAGTACCAGGGGAAGCTCTACGCCTTCTCCAACATCTGCTCCCACATGCAGTGCGACGTGCACTGGGAGCCCTCGCTCTCCCTCTTCGAGTGCCCCTGCCACGGCGGGCTGTATGCGATCACCGGGCGCAACGTCGGCGGGCCACCGCCGCAGCCGCTTCCCCAGTGGGTGCACCGGGTCCAGGTCGACGCGCAGGGCAAGCACTACCTCCAGATCGCCAACCGGCTCGCGGAGCAGATCTGATGGTGGGGGGGTGGAGTGCCGCGACCTCCACGGCCGCGGGCCGCGGGGTGAGCAGGACCGGCTGGCGGTTGCGGGAGCACCTCCGATGAGCGATCACACCGTGGGCTCCGAGGTGCCCGTGTCCGCAGAGGCCGTGTCAGCGGAGCCCGAGGAGCAGGGCGACTTCATCGGTCTGGTGCCGGCGCCGATCGTGGGGCCCTTTCGCCGCAGCTGGGCCTGGTTCGACGATCGCACCGGCATCACCGGGCTGCTCTACAAGGGGCTGTACGAGGCTGTCCCCAAGCGAGGCGGGTGGGCCTACACCCTGGGCAGCGCGACCCTGGTCGTGATCATCGTCCAGTTCTTCACCGGCATCTTCCTGCTTCTCGACTACGTCCCCTCGGTCACCAGTGCCTACAGCAGCCTGCTGTACCTGCGCACCGACGATCTCTTCGGTGACTGGATCCGCGGCATCCATCTCTGGGGCGCCTACGTACTGATGCTGCTGATCGGCGTGCACGCGTTGCGCACCTTCATCTCCGCCAGTTACAAGAAGCCGCGCGAGCTCAACTGGATCAGCGGCGTGATGCTCTTCTTCCTGGTGCTGGCGATGGCCATCACCGGGGCGATGCTGCCGTGGGATCAGGCCGCGTACTGGACCGCCACGGTGGTGACCAACATTCCCCACTACCTGCCCGTGATCGGCAACGGGGTGAGGACGCTGTGGCGGGGCGGCAACTTCGTGGGGCCGGTCACTCTGACACGAACCTTCGCCCTCCACATCTGGGTGCTCCCCGCCCTGCTGCTCGGGCTGATCGGCGGCCACCTCTACCTGCTCCGGCGGCACGGCGAGTTCGGCTCCTGGGTCAATTACCGGACCACCACCGACAACCCTGCCAGGGAGATCGCGGAGCGCATCCGCCACGCCGAGCCGCCCTATCCGACCCGCGGGTCGGAGCCCGTCTACTCCGTACCCAGCGAGACCGTCGACTTCTTCCCCGATCAGCTCTTCAAGGACACCGTCGTGTCGCTCGTCCTAGTCGTCTTCATCTTTGTCATGGGGCTGATCTCGGGGGCACCGCTCGACGGCCCCGCCAATCCGGCCACGCTCACCTACGTGCCCACGCCGGAATGGTTCTACCTCCCGCTCGACCAGCTGCTGGTGTTCTTCCCCACGCAGCTGGTCGGCCTCGGCGTTTTCGTGATCGTCGGCATCGGCGCCACCCTCATGCTGGCGCTGCCCTTCATCGACCGCAACCCGGACCGCCATCCCATCCGGCGGCCGGACGTGCTGGTCCCCGCCTTCTTCTTCATCGGCACGGTCATCTATCTGGCGTTGCTGGGCGTGAACCGCCTCTACAACCTGTGAGCCCGGAGCGATGCTGCACCTGATCCTCTCGCTCAGCCCGACCTCGGTTCCCGGCACGCTGGTGACCAACACCGTGCTGGTGGGATGCGTCGCGCTGCTGCACGTCTTGTTCGCCACCTTCCTGATCGGCTCCTGCACCCTGGTGGCGCTCAGCGAGGGGATCTCCATGGTGACCAAGGACGAGCGCCACGAGCGGCTCGCCCGGAGCCTGGTCCATGCCTGGGGTTACATCTTCAGCACCGGAGCGGCGATCGCGATCTTCTTCGTGGTGTTTGTCCTGGTGGGGATGTGGGGCCGCTTCTTCGTCAGCTTCCAGCAATTCACCTTCTGGGTCTGGTTCTTCGAGGCGCTGACCTTCGTCGGCGAGATCGTCCTTCTCTACACGCTCTACGCCAACTGGGAGCGGCTGCGCGCCTACCGGCTCGCCCGTCTGGGCATGGTCCTCCTGCTCAACATCGACCAGTGGTTCCAGATGTTCCTCATCGACGTCATCGCCTCCCAGATGCTGACCCCGACCGTCCAGGGGGCCACCGACAACATCAGCTACATGCTCCAGTTCCTCAACCCCACCAACCTTCCGCTCACCATCCACCGGACCATCGGCAACATCGCCTGGGCCGGGGCGCTGGTCGCCCTCGTCTCCGCCCTCCAGTACCTGCGCGTGACCCGTCGCGAGGAGGCGCCGGCGCTGGTGCCGCGCCAGCGCAGCGTGGTGCGCGCCCTGGGGGCCATGCCCGAGGGAGAGCTGGTCCGTGAGCGCAACCGCGAGGCCGCCTACTGGGACTGGGCCGGGCAGTGGGGGATGCTCTTCGCCTTTGGCCTGACCATCGTCCAGATCTGGGTCGGTTACAGCTACGCCAAGGAGATCCAGCT
>JBEKGP010000102.1:0-5607 GCA_050012735.1 Candidatus Dormibacteria bacterium | reverse complement strand
CTGCCCTTGAGGTCGCTGACGATCCGGGGCAGGGCGACGCCGACGATGGTCTGGTCCAGGGCGCCCAGGAAGAGGCCGAGGAGGACCGCCACCATGACGATCAGCTTCTCCCGCGTGGGCAGGTCGAGAGAGGGGTGCTCGGTCGGGCCGGGGAGAGTGGCGGGCACGTGCTCGGACACGTCAGGACCTCCGGGTGTGGGCTCCACCTTCAAGTCTGCACCCCCGGGACTGCCGCGCGGCGTGCCGGGGGTCCCCGCCGGCATGCCCGGTTGGGGCAGGTACACTGCGCCCATGAGGTCGCCCACCTCGAAGGCGCCGCGCAACGGAGACGCGGAGGCCCGGGAGACGATCCGCGCCGCGGGACTCCGGGCCACGCCCCAGCGCCTCGCGGTGCTCTCCGTCGTCGCCCGTGCCGCTGGCGCCCACCTGAGCGCCGAGGACGTGTGGCTGCGGCTCCGCCAGGAAGGCGGGGAGATGGACCGGTCCACCGTTTACCGCGTGCTTGCCGATCTCACCGAGGCAGGGCTGCTGGAGCAGGTGCGGCTCGGCGACGGAGTCTCCCGCTTCGAGATCCAGGACGTCGCCCACCACCATGCCGTCTGCACGCGCTGCGGCGCCACCGAAGATGTGAGCCTTCCGGCCGTTCACGCCCTCGCCTCCGGCCTGCGCCGTGAGACGGGATTCGTGCTCGGCCAGCACCCCCTCCTCCTCCCCGGACTCTGCGGGACCTGCGCCCTCTCACGGGATTGAACTGACCCGTCAATCGGTGCGGCGGTTCTGTCACCGCCTTGTCGCAGGTGCAAAACGGGGACCGGCCTATGGTGATGCGGTAGCTGTCGCGTGCAGCCCCGGATCGGGGCTGGTCATCCGGAGTGACTGACGTGCAGATCGGTCGGAACGGTCAGGGCATCTCCCGCTCCTCGACATTCGACAGGTGGCGTCGGAGCCGGCCGGTCGACAACCCGCCCGCGGATCCGAGCGAGCCGGGTGCCCCGGCGGCCCGCATCCCGCCTGCCCCGCGGTGGGCCCCGAACCTCACCGTCATGACGAGCGACGAGATCGAGCGACACCTGACCGGGCTCTTTGGCCGGCGTGGGTACACGGTGTGGCCGGTGCCGAGCCGTGGCGAGGTGGCCTCCGTCCTCCTCATCTGCCGGGGTCAGCAGGGTGTGGTCGTCCAGGTCAGGCGCTGGAACGCCCCGCTCGGGCCGGAGGTCATCCGCGCCATCGTCGCCGCGGTCGATTACCACACCGGAACCCTCGGCCGGCTCGGCTGCTCGCAGGTCGGTGGCATGGTGGTCAGCACCTCGACGTTCAACGACGAGGCTCGCGATTTGGCAAACGCATCCGGCGTCCTCCTCTGGGACCGACCAGAGCTGGAGGCACAGATCCAAGCCGACCTGGCTCGGCCGGGTGGCGCCGACCCGCGAGGTGGTCGAGCCTGACCCCTGGCGTGCCCGCCTGGCGTCCTGACTGAGGGGAGCCGCGCCGCCGCGGCCGGTTACCCTCCGGCTCCGATCCGGCCCGTGGACGGCTCCGTCATCGCCTCGGGGTCGAGCAGCTCGTCCAGCTCCTCCTCGGTGAGGGAGGTCTGCTCGCGGGCGACCTCGCGCACCGTGCGGCCGCTCGAGAACGCCTCCTTGGCGATGCGGGCGGCGCTGTCGTAGCCGATCCGTGGAGCCAGCCCGGTGCAGGTCATGAGCCCCCGCTCCACCAGCCGGGGGCCGTTCCCGGTTGACGTGATGCCGTCCACCGCCTGGGTGGCGAAGTTGGCGGCCGCGGTGGCCAGGATGGCGATCGACTCCAGGAGATCGTAGGCGGCCACCGGCATCATCACGTTGAGCTCGAGCAGGGAGCCGGCCGCGCCTGCGAAGGCGATGGTGGCGTCGTTGCCCACCACCTGTGCGGCCACCATGGTGAGCGACTCGGCGATGACCGGGTTGATCTTTCCCGGCATGATCGACGACCCGGGCTGCACCTCGGGGAGGGCGATCTCGGCGATCCCGGCGCGGGGGCCGCAGGCGAGCAGGCGGATGTCGGCGGCGATCACGTAGAGGGAGACGGCGACGCTGCGCAGGGCGCCATGGGTGGCGACGACGCCGTCCAGGGTCCCCTGGGCCTGGAAGTGGTTGTCGGACTCCCGGAAGGGGAGGCCACAGCTCGCGGCGAGCCCGGCGATGACCCGTCCGGCGAACTCGGGATGGGAGTTGACCCCGGTGCCGACCGCGGTCCCCCCCAGGGCGAGCTCGCAGAGCTCGTCAAGTGCCTGGCGGCAGCGGCGCCCGGCCCGCTCCACCTGTCCCGCCCAGCCGAGGAATTCCTGGCCGAGCCGGATCGGGGTGGCGTCCTGGAGGTGGGTGCGGCCGGTCTTGACGATCGGCCAGAGCTCCTGGCTCTTGGCGCGGAGCGAGGCTTCCAGGATCCCGAGGGCGGGGAGGAGGTCGCGCGACAGGGTGACCGCCCCCGCGACATGGATCGCGGTGGGGATGACGTCGTTGGACGACTGGCAGAGGTTGACATGGTCGTTGGGGTGGACCGGGGTGCGGCTCCCCAGCGTGCCTCCCAGCAGCTCGATCGCCCGGTTGCCGATCACCTCGTTGGCGTTCATGTTGGTGGAGGTGCCGCTGCCGGTCTGGAAGACGTCGACCACGAACTGGTCGTCGAACCTGCCCGCCGCCACCTCCTCGGCGGCCTGCGCGATGGCCTCGCTCAGGCGGCGGTCGAGCAGCCCCAGCTCGGTGTTGGTGAGCGCGGCCTGACGCTTGACCAGACCAAGAGCCCGGATGAAGTCGCGGGGGAGACGCAGCGGGCTGATCGGGAAGTTGAGCTTGGCCCGCATCGTGCTGGCGCCGTAGTAGGCGCCCGCCGGGACCTCCAGCTCACCCATCGAGTCGCGCTCGCGGCGAGAGGCAGGGGGATCGCTCCCGGCCATCAGCGCCGCTCGCCCTTGGGGACGATCATCTCGAACTCCGCTCCCTGGCCCAACTCCGATCGGGCGCACACGGTACCGCCGTGGCGCTCGGCCACCGTCTTGACAATGTAGAGGCCGAGGCCGCTGCCCGGTACCTTGCGGTGGCGCTCCGCCACCGAGCGGTAGTACTTCTCGAAGAGCCGGTCAGCTTCCTCGGGGGCGAAGCCCGGCCCCTGGTCGCGGACCGCCATGTGAATCTGGTCCTCCTGCTCCCAGCCCCGGACCGTGATGGTCGAGCCGTTGGGGGCGTGCTTGACGGCGTTGCCCAGGATGTTGGTCAGGGCGAGCGTCAGCCGCCGGCGATCACCCCGGAAGGTGACACCCTGCGCCACCTCCTGCACCACCGTGCAGTCCCGCAGCTTGGCCTCCATCCCCACCGTCTCGATGGCCCCGGCGGCCAGGTCGGTCAGGCCGATCGGCTCGATGGTCAGCCTGTCCTCGGGGTCCTCCAACCGGGAGAGCTCGGCGAGTGCGTTCACCATCCGCACCATCATCTCGGTGCTCGCCGTGATCCCGTCGATGGCCACTGTCGCGGTGTCCGGAATCTGGCCGAGCATCCCGGCCGAGAGCAGCTGGCCATAGCTGTTGAGGATGGTGAGCGGCCGGCGCAGCTCGTGCATGGTGATGGAGAGTGAGGTTCCCCGGGCGCTGTTCGCCGTGGCCATCGCCGAGATCTGCTGGGAGAGCCGCCGGGCCACCGTCACGCTCAGCCGGGTGGCGATGACGGCCAGGTCCGCAGCGGCGTCCAGGGCGAGGGAGAGCTGGGCCTCCGCGTCGAGTCCCGCCTCGATCGCCACCTTGGCCGTTGCCGGTCGAAGCGCGGCGACGTGGAGGAGAGCCTTCTCCAGGTGCTGGTCCAGCTCGAAAGCCCGGTCGATGTCGACGTCGTAGAAGGCCATCAGCGGCCCCAGGTCGTCTGCGGAGAGGGCCACCAGCGCGGCGGTCACGAACTGGCGCGGGCTCCGGGTTGCACCCCCCGTCCGCGGCTCGGGCGCGCTCGTCTGGAGCTGAGCCCAGATCTCGGCGACGCGCTCGGAGTGGGTCGCGAGGAAGTCGGCGAGTTGGCCGGTCATTGCCCCGCCGAGTGTACACGCGCCCGGAGCGAATGGCTGTGACGGTGCGGGTGAGAGGTTTTGGCTTCCAACCGGCCGGACTCTGCAGTCCGGCCCCCGCGGTGGGCCTGTCGGATGCTCCGGCTGGCCCTTCCCCTATTCCCGAGCCGGCTCGTAGAAGACCATCTGATTGGCCTGGAAGTGGAGGTCGATCTTGGTGGTCGGTCCGTTCCGGTTCTTCTCCACCAGCAGCTCGGTCACCGACTTGTCGATGTCGTCCTTGTGCATTCCCGGACGGTAGAGGAACAGCACAACGTCGGCGTCTTGCTCAATTGAACCGCTGTCCCGCAGGTCGCTCAGCTGTGGTTTGCGGTTCTCACGGCGCTCCGACTCGCGGGAGAGCTGGGAGAGGGCGAGCACCGGGACGTTGAGCTCCTTGGCGATCGTCTTGAGCCCGCTCGAGATCTCCGACACCTCCTGGACGCGCGAGTCCTGGCGACCGCCGCGCATCAGCTGGAGGTAGTCGACCACCACCAGGTCCACCTTCTGCTGCGCCCTCATCCGCCGGGCGCGGGCGCGCAGCTCGCTGATCGGGAGCGCCGGGGTGTCGTCGATCCAGATGTTGGCCTGGGAGAGCCGGTCCATGGCGCCCGCGATCCGCTCGAAGGCGTGCGCGTCCGCCTGGCCGGTGCTGATCAGGTAGGCGTCGACCTTGGCCTCGCTGCAGATGAGCCGCTGCACCAGTGCCTGCTTGCTCATTTCCAGGGAGAAGATCACCACCCGCCGCTCGGCGAGCACTGCCGCGTTGCGGGCGATGTTGAGGGCGAACGACGTCTTCCCGACGGACGGCCGGGCCGCCAGGATGATCAACTCGCCGGGCTGGAGGCCCTGCGTCACCGCATCCAGCCGGCTGTAGTTGGTGGGCACGCCGTGGACGATCTGCCGGCTCTTGGCCCGGCTCTCCATCAGCTCCCAGGTCTCCGTGAGCATCTGGGCGATATGGCTGATCTCCAGGCTCCGCCGGGAGTCGGCGATGGAGAAGATCCGCCTCTCCGCGCTGTCGAGGATGTCATCGGTTCTCTGCCCGGCGTCGAAGCCGAGCTGAGCCATCTCCCCGGCCGCGGCGATAAGGCGGCGGCGCATCGAGTGGTCCACCACCATCTGGGCGTAGTGCGGCACCGACGCGGCGGTGGGCATCTTCTGGCTCAGCTCGGCGAGGTACTCGATCCCGCCACTGCGTGCCAGGCTGCCGTCGCGCTCCAGCTGCACCTTGAGGGTCAGGATGTCGACTGGTTCACCGCGATCGGAGAGCGCCAGCGCGGCGCGGAAGATGTGGCCGTGGCGCTCCGCGTAGAAGTCGCCCGGGTCCAGGAAGTCACGCACCGCCAAGATGGCGTCGGCGTCGATCAGCAGGCAGCCGAGCACCGCCTGCTCGGCATCGAGGTCATGGGGCAGGACGCGTCCCGACGGCACGGCCGGCCCGAGCGCCGCCGACCCCCGCAATTCCTGCGGAGGCGTGCTCACTTCGCGGCGACGACGATCCGGAGGGTTTCGGTGACCTCAGGGTGGAGCTCGATCTCCACC
>JBEKGP010000101.1:0-6009 GCA_050012735.1 Candidatus Dormibacteria bacterium | reverse complement strand
GACCCAGGCGTAGCCGCCCCCGATGGCGATCGAGTACGGGTAGTCGAGGTCACCCGCCGCGGTGCCCTCCGTACCGAACTCGGCCACGCCCGTGCAGCTGTCGCTGAGAGGCTCGAGGATCTGGAGGTCGCTCTGCTTGGTGTCGGCGATCCAGTAGTCGCCGGTGACCGGGTCGACGGCGACCCCGCGCGGCCAGTTGAAGTCCCCGGTGCTGGTGAAGCCGCGCTGGCCGCAGGTCCCGATCAGGGTACCGGTGGAGCTCATCACGACCACCCGCTGGTTGACGGTGTCCATGGAGACCACGTCACCCGAGCTGTCGAAGGAGATGCCCCGCACCTGGTTGTAGATCGAGGTGCTGGTGTCCCCCGGCGGCACGACGGGGTTGGGGATGGTCTCGGCGTAGGTATAGCCGGAGGGGGTTCGGGTGAACTCCTCGACCCGGTTGCCCCAGAGGTCGGCGCCCCAGAGATTGCCGTGGGCGTCCACGGCCACCCGGCGCAACTGGGTGAAGGTGCCGGGCACGGTGTTGGCTCCCGGGGAGCCCACCTGGGCGACCCAGGTGCCGTTGGGGGTGAACTCCTGGAGGCAGTCGTCGTTGGAGTCGGCGACGTAGATGGCCTCACCGGGATTGCCCCCGTTGATATAGGGATCGGTTCCCACCGCGACGCCGTAGGGGTTGGCGAAGGTGCCGTCCCCGTTGCCGTTGCACACTCCACCGGTGTCCTTCTTGCCGTGGGTTCCCCAGGACCTGATGCAGGTGCCGGAGGAGCTGAACTCGAGGATGTCGTTGCTCTTGTAGTTGGCGACGTAGATGTCACCCGAGGAGTCCGCGGCCGCGTCGCGGGCATTGTTGATGGTGCAAGCGCCCTGGGAGACGATCGTCTCCACCTCGGCGCCGGCGGTCGTGAAGACCTGGACCTGACTATGGGTCCCGTTGGCGACGAAGACGAGCTGCCCGGAGGGCGTCGCGCTCACGGTCACCCCGATCGGCGCCCCGCCACCCACCATCTTGAAGGGCTTCAGGAGGCACTTCCCGGTGGTCGCGTTGAGCACGACGATGCGGCCGTTGCCGTTGTCGGCCACGTAGACGTTGCCCGAGGCGTCGACGCCCACGTCACGCGGCTGCTCGAACTGGGGGAAGCCCGGCTTGGCGCCGCAGGTGGCGGAGCTGCCCTCGTTGGCCACGCCCGAAGCGTTGGTCTGCCAGACCAGGCTGCCGCTGGTGGTGTACTCGGCCACCCGGTCGTTGCCGGTGTCGGCGACGACCACGTCGCCCGCCGTGCCGGCCGAGGTGGTCGTCGCATCGGTGGGGACGATCTCCATGCCCGAGGGATACATGCCGGCATGGCCAGGTCCGCCCAGGGTGGCGACATAGGAGGCGGTCACCGCACCACCGGCCAGAGCCACCGAGGAGGCGACCAGCAGGAGGAGCCCAGCCAGCATCGCGCTGAATGTCAATTGGGAGGGATGCCCGCTGGGGCGCATCCGGCGCCTTTGGGTTTGCTCTGTCACCTGTCCTCCCCTCCGAGCACCACCTCAGACGGGCCGCACCTGGCCCGCCGCATCCCGAACCCCTCGCAGCGGGCATCCGTGAGATGTGGTTCGCCGCCCGTCACATCGGACGTTAGCCGAGCCACGGCGAAATGCGCGATCCCCAAAACAGGTGGGGTGCCTCCCCCAAAGACGCGGCTTTCCGATCGCTTCGATCCTGCATAAGATCGGTGAGACAGAGGCGATGGCCGATTAAGCCTGCCTTGGAGGACGTCTGTGGAGGGGGCAATGCGCTGCAAGCGCACCGGGCTTTTGGCCATGCTGACCGCCGTTCTCGGAGCAGGCGCCCTCGCCACCGGGACGGCGAGCGCAGCACCTTCGACCCTCTCCTCACCGGTGTATGAGAGCACCCTCATCGGACCCGGGCAGGCAGACATGTATCCGGTTGACGTCGACTCCAACTCGACCAGTTCCCAGAGCTGCACCTCGGCCGCCTCCGGCTGCTACTACTTCGTCCTCGACGCCGGCAACTACCGGCTGCTGGCGGTCAACCGGGTCAGCCACGCCATCGATTGGCAGATCGGCGGGCAGCAGGGCAACAACCCCCTGGCGGGGAGCCCGTCGGGCAGCCTGCCGATCCAGTTCAGCGATGCCCGGGCGGTGGCCTATGACTCCGCGACCAGCGACGTCTACGTCGCCGACACCGCCAACAACCGTGTCCTGGTCTTCTCCTTCTCCCCCACCGCCGGCTTCAGCTACCTCACCCAGTTCGGTAGCAAGGGCACGGCGAACGGGGAGTTCAGCGAAGCCTACGGGGTCGCCGTCGACGCTGCCAACCGCTGGGTCTACGTCGTCGACGGGGCGGGACGGGTCGAGAAGTTCTCGATCGGCGCCGGCAGTACGCCCACCTTCACGTATCTGGGCTCTTTCGGGACGGGAACCCTGCACGCGCCGCGCCAGGTCGCGGTCGCCCCCAACGGCGACGTCCTCGTGATGAACCGGCCCCAAAACAAGACCGAGAGCGAGTGCTACGTGTACCAGGCCACCAGCACCTCGGCATTGCTGGAGTTCGGCTTCGGAAGCTCGGGAAAGGGCAACGGCGAATTCACCGACGATCCCCGTGGGGTGGCGGTGAGCGCTGACGGGACGCTGGCCTTCGCCACCGACTCCGGCGGCAAGCGGGTCGAGGTCTTTGACCTCACTCAGAGCGGCGGCCACTACACGAGTGCGGCGTGGGCCGCCACCATGCCGCAGGGAACGGGCAACGGAGCCTTCGTGGGGCCCCGCGGTCTGACCGTCACCGCCAACAACGATTTGCTCCTCACCGACGAGTGGGGCTACAACCTCCACGAATACAGCTTCAGCGAGTCCCCGACGTTCAGTGACACCTCGACCTGGCAGAGCACCCCGACGGCACCCCCGGTGCCGGGGGTCAACGCACCCCGGGGTCTGGGCGTGGCCGCCAACGGCGCCATCTACGTCATGGACTACTGGAACCAGCGGGTCGAATACGGGACGCTGGGCTCGGGGGGGACGATCCAGGGGGCCCAGGCCTTCGGGATGCGCGGTGACCCGGACCAGGACGGGGCCATCAACTTCGCCTGGAGCATCGCCCTGCAGCCGGGGACCGGCGACGTCTTCATCGCCAACCGGGAGAGCAACCAGATCGAGGCCTGCGGTCCCACCGGCCTCAGCTGCGTGACCGGCGGCGCCAAAGGGACCGCCCTGGGCGACTTCAGCTTCCCCCAGGGCATCGCCTTCGCCCCCGACGGCGAGCTGTTCATCAGCGACACCGGCAACGACCGCATCGAGGGGTGCACCGTGACCGTGACCAGCACCCTCAGCCTCACCGGCTGCGTGGCCTACGGTAGCAAGGGCACCGGCTCCACCGCACCGGCGGGCGACCTCAACCAGCCAACAGGCATCGCGGTGTCGCCCGATGGCAGCACCCTGTGGGTCGCGGACACCCTCAACAACCGGGTGCAGACCCTCTCGCTCGCCTCGCACACGTGGAGCACGCCGATCCACAAGCTCACCGGCAAAGGCGCCGGCATCCTCACCGTACCGTGGGGAGTGACGGTGGCGCCGGACGGCAGCATCTGGGTGTCCGACACCGGCAACAACCGCATCGTCTCGATGAGCACGACGGGCGCGCTCAACTTCAGCGCCACCGGTGCTCAGATGGGCGTCCCCGAAAGCTACGAGGGCAACCAGACCGTCTATCCGTTCGCGATCGCGTTCGGCAGCGGGGACACCGTCTATCTCAGCGACACGTGGAACAACCGGGTGCTGGTTCTCGCAACCTGATGCGACAGGGCACCCTCCAGGAGACGCGATGACACGCAGGCGGTGGCTCGGTGGATTCTTCCTGGCGACCGCGATCGCCGCCCCGGGGATCCTCTCCTGGACGGCGGGCGAGGCAAGCGGCGCTGCCACCGCGACCTATTTCGGCACCCTCGGCGGTCCCGGCCATGCGGCCATCTACCCCTCGGGGCTGGAGATCGTCCCTGCCGGAGCTCCCAACGTGGGCGACATCATCGTGGCGGACACCGGCAACAACCAGGTGGCCGAGTACACCCCGGGGGGCACCCAGGTGTGGCGGGTCGGGTCGGAGGGGTCGGCGGCCAGCAAGAGCCTCGTCCAGTTTGAGCAGCCAAGGGACGTGGGCGTCGACTCCTCGGGCGACGTCTACGTGGCCGACAACGGCAACGGCCGGGTCGTCGAGCTGACCAACGCCGGCCAGTACCTCAACAAGTGGAAGAGCCTGCCCACCGGCGCGGCCGCCCCCATCGGCATCACGGTGAGCAACACAACCGCCTCGCTACCCAACCTGCCCGCCGGCCAGAGGGTCTACGTCTCCGACGGCAGCCAAAACGAGATCACGGTCTGGAGCACCTCGGGCACCTACATCTCGACCATCACCAGCACCGGCGCCTGCGTTCTCAACCGGATGCGAGACGCCACGGCCGACGCCGCGGGCAACGTCTACGTGGCCAACTACGAAAGCGACGACATCCTCGAGTACAGCTGGAACGGCACCGCCTGGACCTGCGCCAACTCCTGGGGAGGCCAGGGATCCGGCAACGGGCAGTTCATGAACCCGTACGGGGTCACGGTCGGCACCGATCCCTTCATCGACGGCGGCAAGCCCGGTGAAGCGATCTATGTCGCCGACTCCAACAACGATCGGATCCAGGAGTTCACGCCGAGCGGCACCTACGTCGCCCAGGTGGGCGAGGCCGGGACCGACAGCCAGCCGGGCACCTTCACCCAGCTCCGCCGGGTGGCGGTGGATGCCGGTGGCGACATCTGGGGCGCCGACCTCTGGGGCTACCGGGTCGAGGAGTTCGTGCCCAGCTACGTCGGCGGCGTCGAGCAGTACACGTACGCCGAGACGATACCGAATCCAGTGGTCCCGCCCGGCGACACCAGCACCTCCGTCTACAACCAGGTGCGGGGCATCGCCTTCGATAGTTCGGGTGACGCCGTCTCCATGGACACCGTCAACCAGCGGGTGGTGGTGATGAGCCCCTCGGGCAGCCTCCTCGGCGTTTGCGGCCAGCGCGGCTTCACCAGCACCGGGGACTTCAACTGGCCGCGCGGGGTCGCCGTCGACCCCGTCACCGGCGACTACTGGATCGCCGATACCAAGCAGAGCGATCTGCAGATCCTCGAACCCCTCAGCCAGGGCTGCACCGGCGTTGCCGATTTCGTCAATGAGGGCAGCGCGACCGGGGACCTCGACTACCCCTACTCGATCACCATTGGCGGCGGCTACGCCTGGGTCGCCGACACCAAGAACAACCGGATCGAGTCCTGGAACGTGGCCACCTGCACCGCCGACGCGGGGACCTGCGCCGCGACCAGCGCCTACGGCACCTCGGGCAGCGGCACCGGCCAGTTCTCGACCCCGACCGGCATCGCGGTCGACCCGACCACGGGCAACGTCTTCGTCGCCGACAGCGGCAACAACCGGGTGGTCGAGCTGAGCGTAAGCGCCGGGCAGGTGACCGGGGTGGTCCAGACCTTCACAGGGCTCACCAATCCCTACGGGGTGGCCGCCAACGGCACCTATGTCGCCGTCGCCCAGGATGCCAATCCCGGCCAGGTGGTGGTGCTCAACGAGTCCGACGGCAGTGTCGCTGCGACCATCACCGGCAGCACGGTTACAGGTGGGGGGCCCACCACGCTGTACGACCCGCAGAACGTGGCCTTCGGCCCGAGCGGCGGCCTCTACATCGCCGACACCTACAACGACCGCATCCTGGAGTACTCGCTGGCAGCGGCGGCTCCCACACCGACGCCGACTGCCACCGCCACCCCAACGCCAACCGCCACGGCCACCCCGACGCCCACCTCCACGCCCACTCCCACGCCCACGCCGACTCCGATCACCGGGACCCTGCTGGCGCCGGTGTACTCGAGCACGCTGGTGGGCCCCGGCCAGGCGGACATGTACCCGGTTGACGTCACCTCCAACTCCACGGCCGGCCAGAGCTGCACCACGGCCGCCTCCGG
>JBEKGP010000100.1:0-6139 GCA_050012735.1 Candidatus Dormibacteria bacterium | reverse complement strand
CTTCACCCCGAGGTCTTCGGGGTGGCCACCCGCTTCGACCACACCCAGCTCTTCCGCACCTCCCGGCTCGTCTCCCAGCTGAGCGGCATGCTCGTCCAGGCCAACAAGGCGGTGGTGGGCGGCAACGCCTTTGCCCATCAGGCCGGCATCCACCAGGACGGCATGCTCAAGGACCGCCGAACTTTCGAGATCATGGAGCCGCACGAGGTCGGAGCCGGCTCCAGCCTGGTGCTCGGCAAGCTGAGCGGCCGCCATGCCCTCCGCGAGCGACTCGCGGCCCTCGGCTACCGCCTCGACGACGAGGACCTCAAGCGGGCCTTCGTGCGCTTCAAGGAGCTGGCCGACCGCAAGCGCGAGGTCACCGACCGCGACCTCGAGGCGATCGTCGCCGACGGACGCCAGGGAGCGGCGGAATCCTTCCACCTCGAGCACCTGCAGGTGAGCTGCGGGACCAACCTCCGGCCCACCGCGACGGTGCGGATGCTTCTGCCGAGCGGGGAGAGCCGGGAGACAGTGGCCCTGGGCGACGGTCCCATCGACGCCACCTACCGGGCTATCGACGCGCTGGTCCAGGTGGAGGGTCAACTGGACGAATTCGCGGTCCAGGCCATCACCGCAGGGATGGACGCGGTCGGCGAAGTGACCGTCCGGCTCCGGCACGAGGGCACGCTGAGCGCCGGCCACGGCGCCGACACCGACATCATCGTGGCCGCGGCCAAGGCCTACGTGCAGGCCCTCAATCGGGTGGCCGCATCCCGGGACAGCGGCCCGCGCCTCACCCCGGAGCGCATGGGCGCCCAGAAGGTCGCGACGGAGGCCGCCAGGTGACCGAGCGCGCACGGACGCTCTTCGACAAGATCTGGGACTCCCACGTGGTCGTCGAGGAGGAGAACTCGCCGGCGCTGATCTACGTCGACCTGCATCTGGTCCACGAGGTCACTTCACCGCAGGCCTTCGAGGGGCTCCGGCTGGAGGGACGGAAGGTGCGCCGGCCGGGTCAGGTCGTCGCCACCATGGATCACAACGTGCCCACCACCCAGGACGTCCTGGGGGGCGCGGACGAGATCAGCCGAACCCAGATGGAGACGCTTCGCCGCAACTGCGACGAGGCCGGCATCACCTGCTACGGCATCGGCCACAGGTGGCAGGGCATCGTGCATGTCATCGGGCCCGAGCTGGGCCTGTCCCTGCCCGGCACCGTGATCGTCTGCGGCGACTCCCACACCGCGACCCATGGGGCATTCGGCGCCTTTGCACTGGGAATCGGAACCTCCGAGGTCGAGCACGTGCTCGCGACCCAATGCCTCCGCCAGTTCCGTCCCCGGACGCTGGAGGTGAGGATCGAGGGTGAGCTGGCGGCAGGGGTCACCGCCAAGGACGTGGCCCTCGGCGTGCTCCACACCATCGGCACCGCCGGTGCCGCCGGCCACGTGGTCGAGTACACGGGACCGGCCGTCCGCGACTTCTCCATGGAGCAGCGGATGACCCTCTGCAACCTCACCATCGAGGGCGGCGGGCGGGCCGGGATGATCGCTCCCGACGCCACCACCTTCGCCTACATCGACGGCAGGCCGTTCGCACCCCGGGGCGCCGACTGGGAGGCCGCGGTGGCCGCCTGGAGCGAGCTGCGCAGTGACCCTGGGGCCCGGTACGACCAGACCGTCGTCATCGACGCGGCCGCCCTGGAGCCGACGGTCACCTGGGGGACGACCCCGGCGCAGTCGGTGCCGATCAGCGGCCGCGTGCCCGACCCGGAGAGCTTCGGCGACCCGAACGATCGGGAGTCGGGGCGGCGAGCGCTCGCCTACATGGACCTGGTCCCGGGAACGGCGATTGAGGACATCCCCGTGGACGCTGTCTTCATCGGCTCCTGCACCAACGGCCGGATCGAGGACCTGCGGGTCGCCGCCTCCGTGTTCGAGGGGCGGACGGTCAAGGACGGGCTGCGCGTCCTGGTGGTGCCGGGATCCGCGCAGGTGAGGGCTCAGGCCGAGGCGGAAGGCCTCGACCGGATCTTCCGCTCCGCCGGCGCGGAGTGGCGCAACACCGGTTGCTCGATGTGCCTCGGGATGAATCCCGACATCCTTCAGCCCGGGGAGCGCTGCGCCAGCACGAGCAACCGCAACTTCGAGGGCCGCCAGGGCCGGGGCGGACGCACCCACCTGGTCTCCCCCGCCATGGCCGCGGCCGCTGCCGTGGCCGGCCACTTCGTCGACGTCCGCCGGCTCGGCCGGTTCCAGGAGGAGCACCGGTGAGGCCGTTCCACTGCGAGCACGGGGTGGTCATCCCCCTCGACCGCTCCGACGTCGACACCGACCAGATCATCCCCAAGCAGTTCCTGAAGCGGATCGAGCGGGCCGGTTATGGCACGTTCCTCTTCAACGACTGGCGCTACGACGACAGTGGAACGGAGCGACCGGACTTCGTCCTCAACTGGCCCGAGTACCGGAGCGGGACCCTGCTCGTCGCGGGGCGCAACTTCGCCTGCGGCTCGTCGCGCGAGCACGCCGTCTGGGCGCTCAACGACCAGGGCATCCGGGCCGTGATCGCCCCCTCCTTCGCGGACATCTTCCGCAACAACGCGCTCAAGAGCGGGCTGCTGCCGGTGATCCTGCCGGAGGAGCAGGTCCGCCAGCTGCTCGACGTGGCGACCGAGGAGCCGGGTGTGGTCGGCATCGTCGATCTCGAGGAGCAGTCGGTGAAGGTCGGGGACCTCAGCTTCCATTTCGAGATGGACCCCTTCGAGCGCCGCTGCCTCCTCGACGGCCTCGACGACATCGGCCTGAGCCTTATGCATGAGCCGGCGATCAGCGCCTACGAGGCGCGACGGCCGGCCTGGATGCCCGACCTCTCGCGTGGCGTGGAGGCGGGCTGATGGGCGCGCCGGGCGCTCACGTCGTATCTCTGCCCGGAGACGGGGTCGGCCCCGAGGTCACCCGCGTGGCTCTGGACGTCCTCTCCGCGGTCTGTGCCGAGGCCGGGATCGACCTCGAGATCGAGGAGCGGCTGGTCGGCGGGCGGGCCATCGACGAGACCGGGGTTCCACTGCCCGAAGCGACCCTTCACGCCTGCCGTGATGCCGACGCCGTGTTGCTCGGAGCCGTTGGCGGCCCCAAGTGGGATCACCTCCGCGGCGCGCTGCGCTGCGAGGCGGGACTGCTCGGGCTGCGCCGCGGGATGGGCGTCTTCGCCAACCTCCGCCCGGTCCGGGTCCATCCCCAACTCATCGAGCACACCACGATCCGCCCGGAGGTGGTCCGGGGAACCGACATGGTCATCGTCCGCGAGCTGACCGGCGGCGCCTACTTCGGCGAGCCGCGCGAGCGCTCCGGGACGGGGTCCGAGGAGATCGCCCGGGACAGCACCGTCTACACCGCCGCCGAGATCGAGCGGGTGGCCAGGATCGCATTCGCTCTCGCCGCCGGAAGGCGGCACCACCTGACCTCGGTCGACAAGGCCAACGTGCTCATCACCAGCCAGCTCTGGCGGGACACCGTGACCCGGCTGGCCGGCGAGTACCCGGAGGTGACCCTGGAGCATGCACTGGTCGACTCCTTCGCGATGCGGCTGGTGCAGCGCCCGGCCGGCGTCGACGTGGTGGTCACCGAGAACCTCTTCGGCGACATCCTGAGCGACGAGGCGGGGGTCCTCGCCGGGTCCCTGGGGATGCTGCCCTCCGCATCGCTGGGGGAGGGCGGCGCCGGCCTCTACGAGCCCATCCACGGCAGCGCACCGGACATCGCCGGCCGCGGCATCGCCAATCCGTATGGGGCGATCCTCTCCATCGCCCTGCTGCTCCGCCACTCGCTCGGGCGCGACGACCTCGGCCTCGCCGTGGAGGCGGCGGTCGACGGCTGCATCACCGACGGCGCCCTCTCCGCCGACCTCGGCGGCTCCCTGGGAACCGAGGCCATCGGGGCCGCGGTGCGGCAGAGCGTGGTGCGGCGCCTGGCCGCGGCGGGCTCCCCGCGATGAGCGCTTTGCAGATCTACGACACCACGCTGCGCGACGGTGCCCAGGGCGTGGGGATCAACTTCTCGGTGTCGGACAAGCTCCGCATCGCCGAGCAGCTCGATCAGCTCGGTGTTTCGGTGATCGAGGGCGGATGGCCGGGGTCCAACGCGACCGACACCGACTTCTTTGCGCAGATGCGCGGCCACGAGTTCAACCACGCCGTGCTGGCCGCCTTCGGTGCGACCCGGCGCGCCCACGTCCGGGCCGAAGACGACCCCCAGCTCCGCGCCCTTCTCGAGGCCGGGACCCCGATCGTGACCCTGGTGGGCAAGAGCTGGGACCGGCAGGTGACCGACGTGCTGCGCACCACCAACCAGGAGAACCTGCGGATGATCTCCGACTCGGTGCGCTGGCTCACCGAGCAGGGTCGGCGCGTGGTCTTTGACGCCGAGCACTTCTTCGACGGTCACCTGAGCGATCCGGACTACGCGCTGCGCTGCCTGGAGGCGGCCCTCGAGGCGGGGGCCGAGACGGTCGGGCTCTGCGACACCCGGGGCGGGATGCTGCCCGACCACATCGAGCGGGTGGTGGGCGAGGTGGTCGCGCGCTTTGGCCAGGTGGCGGGGATCCACTGTCACGACGATTCGGGCTGCGCCGTCGCCAACACCCTGGCCGCGGTACGGGCCGGCGCGACCCAGGTCCAGGGCTGCGTCAACGGTTACGGCGAGCGCACCGGCAACGCCAACCTCTGCACCCTCATCCCCGACCTCCAGCTGAAGATGGGGTTGCCGGTGATCGGCGAGGACCAGCTCCGCCGGCTGACCGTCATCGCCCGCGACGTGGCCGAGATCGCCAACGTGGCCCCCCCGCACTCCGCACCGTACATCGGCACCTCGGCCTTCACCCACAAGGGCGGCCAGCACGTCGATGCCATGGCCAAGGCGATCTACACCTACCAGCACATCGACCCCGAGACGGTGGGCAACCACCGCCAGACCGTGGTCAGCGAGCTGTCGGGGCGGGCGACGGTGCTCACCAA
Source organism: Candidatus Dormibacteria bacterium (assembly GCA_050012735.1). Classification (GTDB taxonomy): domain Bacteria; phylum Chloroflexota; class Dormibacteria; order Aeolococcales; family Aeolococcaceae; genus Changshengia. Next base: position 1,146 of record JBEKGP010000100.1, on the reverse strand, counting down.
GGCCGCCGATTTCGGTGTCGACCTCGGGGACGACCAGGCCCTGGTCCGGCGGGTTGCCGAACAGGTCAAGCAGCTCGAGCACCGCGGCTACTCGTTCGAGGGGGCGGAGGCATCCTTCGAGCTGCTGGTCCACCGCGCCCGGGGCCACCAGCCGCCGTTCACCCTCATCGACTGCATCACTTTGAACGAGCAGCGCGAGGGGCGGGCCATGGTCTGCGAGGCGACCGTCAAGGTGCAGATCGACGGCGAGGCGGTGCACACCGCGGGCGAGGGCAACGGCCCCGTCAACGCCCTCGACGCCGCCCTGCGCAAGGCGCTCACCCCGGCCTTCCCGGCGATCGGTGAAACCCAGCTCTTCGACTACAAGGTCCGCGTCCTGGACGGCAAGGACGGCACCGCGGCGGGGGTCCGGGTGCTGATCGAGAGCGGCGACCATCGCCGCCGCTGGAGCACGGTCGGCTGCAGCACCAACGTCATCGAGGCATCGTGGATCGCGCTCGCCGACGCCTACGAGTTTGCCATCGTCGAATGCCGCCGGCACGGCGGCGGCGCCCACCCGGAGACGGCGGAGCCGGCCGGGCACAGCTGAACTGCCGGCCGACGGCGGCGGAGCGGGAGCGCGCCCGCAGCGGGGGCGCGCTCCTCAGCTCACCACGATCGCTCGGAGATCGCTCGGGAGTCGGTGGTGTCCGGCGCTCAGAGCCCCCGGCCGAGAAGCCCGCCCATCATCCCGCCCATGGCGCCGCCGGCCATCCCGCCCTGCACGGCAGAGCCGCCACCGCGGTACTCGTCGAGGGAGTGCGCCAGGATCGAGAGCGGCATCGACTGCAGCCAGACGCGGCCCGGGCCGGCGAGCTGGGCGAGGAAGAATCCGTCGCCGCCGAAGATCTTGTTCTTGATCCCGGGGACGGTGGTGATGCCGAACTGCACCGTGTCCTGGAAGAGGCCGACGTGACCGGGATGCACCCGCATCACCTCGCCGGCGGCCAGATCGAAGGTGATGATCTCGCCCGACAGCTCGATCCAGGCGCGGCCCTGGCCATTGATCCTCTGCAGGATGAAGCCATCCCCGCCGAAGACCCCGGCGCCCAGGCTCTGCTGGAAGCCGATCCCGAGGTTGACACCCTGGGTGCCGCAGAGGAAGCC
>JBEKGP010000099.1:0-7631 GCA_050012735.1 Candidatus Dormibacteria bacterium | reverse complement strand
CTCGGTGGTCCAGCACCAGCCGGACCGCCCGGTCACGAACGTCCTGGGGATACCTGCTTGTCCTTGCCATCGCTCCATCCTCTCAAGGAATGGAGCCTCCAGGATTCCCGGGGCGGTTCAGCTGGCTCCGCTCGCCGCATCGATGGTGCGCTCCTTCTCAGCTACGGCCCCTAGCCGGTATCCGTGGCTCCCGTCCCATGAAGGCGGCGAGCCGTTCCCAGTCGTCGGCGTCGGGGGGTGGCGGCACCTCTGGCCCAAAAGGGACTCCTGGTTCGACCATGCTGCGGTACTCCGGTTTGATCACGGCCCGAGCACCGTCGAGCGCCGGCAGCGCGAGTGAGCGTTCCAACCGGTCAAGCTGTCCCGTCGCTTGGGCCAGGTCCCAGGCGTGTGTGGCCAGCTCCACGAGGTACAAATCCACCAGCGCGGTCCCGGTGTACTCCTCGCCCCACGGCATCGTGAGTCGCGCGGACAGAGCGAGATCGCCGGCCCACGCCGCTGCCGCCTCCGTGGCGGCCTGACGCAACCGCGAGGGCGCGTCAGACAGCTTGACGCGAGGGGACGCGTCTCCCGGCGGGGGGGCCTGCCCCCGTCCGAGTGCCGCCGCCCGGTAACCCGCCTCGACGAGGTGGTCTATCAGTGCGGCCACGTCGTACTTGGGGCATGGCGTCGAGCAGCCGAGCTGCCCGGGGTTTATTGCCGAGACGATCGCCGCGGCGTTCTCGTATGAGACCAACAACGGGCGCCGGTGGTCACCATCGACCATGCCATTTCCTCCTGGGTGCGACAGGATACGCGGGCTTGTCGCCGACAGACTACCGCCCCATCGCAACCCGGTGGCCCGCGTCGTCCCCGCAGCTGCCCCCGCGATCGCTGACTACTCCCCCGTCGCCGCCATGCGCGCGGTCGAGGAGATCGAGACCACGGTCGCCCGCGGCTTCAACTACGGCGTGCGGTTGGTGGGGCGCACGCCCGTTGGGTCCGACCCGTCCCTACGCCGGCGGTCTACTACCACGACACCTTCGCTCGAAGTCGCGAATGTCGCTGGGGACTCAGCTGTCGGGCGTGACCGCATCCAATCGGCGCCGAACCTCCGACGTGTTCACGCCGAGAGCGCCCAGCAGCACCGCCGCAGGATCTGGTGGTTGGAGAGTGAGGATCTGGGCCAGCACCTGCTGGGCCGTGACCTGGAGCCTCCGACGGTTGGGCTTAGACGCTTCCTCGAGCACTTCCTTTGCCGCGGGCGCCATGCGGAGGCGATCTCTTTGCGCGATGTCTCTGATCCTCGGCTTCTTCGGCACGGCGCGCATCGGCAGTGGGGGAGCGTCGGCGCCGGACCCCAGACCCAGGGCGGCCAGGGCTTCGTGATCGAGCGCCTCAAGCGCCTGGCGAGCTTGCTCCAGGCTCACGCCTTCGGCGATCACCTCGGCGACGAGCCTCCTCACTGGCCCGCAAATAGATGGCCCAGCCGTGAAGCATCTCTGGCACAACAGATTCGGTGGTCACGATAAATCCTTGTTGTATTTGGTGTGTACGGATTGGCGGGTGACGCCCAAAGCGTCTCCGATCTGTTGCCACGACCAGCCCTTTTCCCGGGCCGACGCGACCTGGTTCGCTTCGACCCTCTCAGCCAGGCGGTGTAGCGCCAACGAGGCGCGAAGCCCAATTGCCGGGTCATCCGACGAGAGATTCACGCTGAGCTCTTCGATCTCCATGCCCGTCAGTATAGACTGACATCCTTGATTTGTCAACCTAAACTGACACGGGCACATCACCACACCGGAGTGCCCCGAATGGCCGGGTCCTGGACACACTTCTCGAGCCCTGCATGGGGTAGTGCTCCGGCCGAACGGAACTCCGATCGCTACTCCCGCTTGAGCGTGATCCAGAGATCTGGCTTGATGAGTGCCGCGACGATATTCGGCGGCCCGTACCGGGGACCATGGCAGTGGTAGCTCACCACCTCGTCCTCAGCGACCTCGAGGGCACGGAGCGGGCTTCGGTTCCGGCCCCGGCCCCGCAGAAGCAACGAGTGCCGGCCCGGGGTGACGGCCACCTCGACGGTCTCTCCCGCGGCGATGGCGCCCACCACCCTGCCATCGATGGAGATGTTCCAGGTCTCCATCCCCAGCAGTGGGCTGAGGCTTGCTGCCCGTGAGAGACGGATTGTCGCTTCGCCCATTCTCGAGCCTCCTTAGGCTTGTGTACGCCGAATCTCACTCCCGCTTGAGCGTGATCCAGAGATCGCTCTTGACCTGCGCAGCCACGAGCTGCGGCCAGAATCGGGGACTGTGGCAGCGGAAGGTGACTGCCTCGTCCTGGGCGACGTCGAAGGAACGCTCCGGGCTCACGTGCCGCCCCTGACCCAGCCGCAACCTGTGACAGCCGGGACGGACAGCCACCTCCACGGTCTCCTGGTTGGCGATCTCACCGACCACAGCGCCGTCGAGGGTGATCGGCCAGGCCTCCTTCCACAGGCCGATGCCGAGCCCGCTCCCGATGCGGGAAAGCCTAAGCGCCGCCTCCGCCATCGTCAGCTCCTCCGAATGCCTGAATCCGCCGCACCGTGCCCGCCGGGGGGCCGCCGGGGCCCACGCGCGTCGTCTTCACGGCACGGGAGCCGGTGATCAGCCGCTCCCGGTCGAACGTGGCCATGACCCCCCGCCACATGACGATGTCGAGGACCAGCAACCCGAGCCCGAACCCCACCGCCGTCCACACACCCAGGGGCACGATCTGGAACGACACCAGGGCCGTCACCCCGAGGGGCGGCAGGCTGGCCAGCGTCCCCAACTGCTGCGCGACGCGCACGTCGCTGGATCGCGCCGAGATTGCGGTGCCGACCCCGATCGACCAGAGGGCGAGCAGCGGCGCGAACAGCGCCTGGGCGAGGATGTGCGGGCCTTCGGTCAGCGTCGCGGCCACCGTGGGGTTGGCGGCGAAGAAGTGGGCCAAGATCACCGCGAGGGCAAACAGGATGTAGGCGATCCCGACCGAGGGCACGACGGCAACCAGCGCCTTGCCGATCAGGATCTCCCCTCGTCGCACCGGCGTGGTCAGGAGCGGCTCCAGGGTGCCCTGGTCCCGCTCCCCCACCACCGAGTAGGCGGCGATGCTGGCGGGGATGACCGCCGGCACCACCAGGAGGACGAGGAAGGTGGCGCCCACCGCCCTGCTGACCGTCACGGCCTTGACGGTGGCACCGATCGCGAAGATGGTGACCACCGGGTTGATCATGAAGATGAGCGGAAGCACCGCCATCGCGCCGATGATGAACGGCGTGCGGCGGTACTCACGCGCCTCCTTTCGTGCCACGGCGGCCAGCCGTCCCAGGTCTAGCCCCATCATCGCCCTGCCTCCGGGTCCGCCTCGACCAGCTCGAGGTAGACGTCCTCCAGCGAGTGGTGCGCGACGGCGATCGACATCACATCGGCCCCGGCGGCCACCAGCGCGCGGGTCACCCTCGGCGCGGCCATCCTCGGGTCGGCAACAGTGAGCACGTAGGCGGCGTCACCCTCGGGGGCCCACTTCTCCACTCCCACGTCCGGGGTGAAGACGGCCTCCGGGGCGGCCAGACGCGCGGCCGTCTCCACCACCAGTGAGCTGCGGAACAGCTGCCCCCTGAGCTGCTCCGGCCGCCCGACGGCCAGAAGCCGCGTGTTGAGAATGGCAACGCGATCGCAGAGCCGCTCCGCCTCCTCCAAACGATGGGTGGTGAGGAAGACGGTGACGCCGCGCTCGCGCAGGCCGGCGATGAGGTCATGCACTTCCCGTGACGCGACGGGGTCCAAGCCCGACGTCGGCTCGTCCAGGAACATGACCACCGGATCGCTCAGCAGGGCGCGGGCCAGACCCACCCGCTGCCGGAGGCCCTTCGAGAGGCGTCCGCACAGGTCACGCGCTCGCGGCGCCAGATTGACGGTCTCGAGGGCGGCGGCGATCCGCGCGCGGGGCGAAGGCAGGCCGTAGAGGCCGGCAAAGAGCTCCAGGTTCTCCTGGACGGTGAGCCGGAGGTAGAGGCCGGGGTTCTCCGGCATGATGGAGATGAGCTGCCGGATCTCGGCACCGGTGGTCGCCGAGAGGGGTATCCCCGCAACCAGCGCCGACCCGGAGGTCGGAGCGATGAGGGTCCCCAAGGTCCTCACCGTCGTCGTCTTCCCGGCCCCATTGGGCCCCAGGAACCCGAACACCTCGCCGTGCGCGACCTCGAAGGAGACGTCCTCGAACGCGCTGCGGTCACCGAAACGCTTGGTCAGGTGGCTGACCACCAAAGCTGGGGATGTGCCACCGGACAGCTGCTGCTCCCCAACCGAGGGCGCAGCGTCGTCAGGCAAATCCAAGCCCCAGCGCCGTTCTGTGTCCGCTGCTCGTCTTCACCACCAACGACCCTACCATCCCAAACGAACGCTCGGAAGGGCAGCTTCCTCTCCGCCCTGCGCCGACAGTTCGGCGGGCACGTTGGGCGCGCCGCCGGGACGTAGACCGCGCGCACTCCGGCAATGGCCTCATCGCCGTGAACGCGCGCCCAGTTGGCCGTCCGTCGAACCACGGACACTTGGGGTGGTAGGGTCGGCTGAAGCCGCGTCGTGGTCGGTTCGGATCCTCTACCGGCACAGCGCCGCGGTGCCAAGGAGCGACGCCGGATGCTCGACGACGGCGAACGGGGTGGCACGGACCGCCCCCAGACGGGCGGACGCGCGGCCTCTCACGACACCCGGCGACGGCTCCGCCGTGGGTACGTTTGGGCCGCCGCGGTCCTCGTGGTGGTGGTTGCCGGAGTGGCGACCGCCATCGTCACACGATCCGGGAGCGGGCTCGGGACCGGCACCTGGTGGACTCCCGGCCATCCGCAGCTGCAGGTCAGCGTCGTCGCGGGCTGCCCGGCTTCCGTCGGCGGCTACGCGGACGTTGTCAACACCTTCGCCGGGCCCCCGCTGGTCCCGGCCGGCCCGAGCGCCGGGCTGATCTGCCAATACGGTCAGGACCTCGGCAGTGGTCTGCCCAGCAGCGCCGACCTGGTGCGCTCGACCAGCCTCGACCGCTCACAGGCGCAGCAGCTCGCCGCCGTGATCCGCCAGGTCGACCTCACGCGGCCGTCGGGAACGACCAATTGCCCGGCCGGGTTCTTCGGTGCTGTGACGGTCATCGGTCTCTCGTACCCGGGGCGCGCCGACGTCGGACTCTGGTACACGACGAGTGGCTGCGCGACGCTGGACAACGGTCGAATCGGTGGCTGGGAGATCGGCAACCCCAGCTTCTATCAGGGGTTCGTGACCGCCATCGACGGGCTGTCGCCCCCGGCCACGACGTACGACTACGGCTGAGGGCGGTGCCTCCCCGCCCGAGCGAGCCGCGGCGAGAGGCGCCTGAACGTGTTCGCGCATCACACTTGAACCGCCCGGCTCACCGGCGGGAGCAGCCCGCCACGCCTACGAGACGGTGATGTCGACGTGCGCGAGCAGCGTCGAACCGGCGATCGCCCAGGTGAACGTCTCTTGCCCGGCGGGCACCGACGCCGGGACAGGAACCTCCATTTCGAAGGTCTCGGAACCCCCCGCCGGGATGGGACCTGCGGCGGCGCAGTTGAGCTGGTAGCTGACGCCGAAGCCGTCGAAGCTGCCCACCCCCTTGAACCCCTCCTCGTAGGAGGGGCAGGGCGAGAAAGACGCCGCGGATGCACCGGTGTTGGTGAGGGTCACCGAGAAGTCGTACGACTGCCCGGGGGTTGCCGGCCCCTCGGCTGTCAGCGTCGGGCTCAGCGCGGTCGCAGAGGCGATTGCCGAAGGGGTCGAGCTCGGGACCGTGATGGTGACCATGTAGAAGGGACCGGCTGATCCCCCGTTCACCCAGGGGACGTTGGACGTCTCGACCGGCACGGTGAGAGCGCTGCCGTCGCCGAGTGTGATCGAGACGCTCACGAGAGGGGGGGCACTGCTGTAGCCGCCGAGGTACAAGAGCACCGTCGCGGGGCCCGCGGAGGAGCTGAGCGTGAGCGAGGAGCTCTGGGGCCCGCCCGACTGCAACGGGACCGACAGCCGACTGCCGCCAGACGTGGTGAAGGTTGCGGTCGGCGCCGAGGGCAGGGAGCACGCGGTGGGCGACTGGGGCGACAGCGTGGCCGCAAAGGTCACCGGGCCATTCACGGTTGCCAGACCATGGAAGGTGAACGAAGTGGCCGCCAGCGCGCTCGCCGAGCACGCCGATGTCACCGCCGGGGCGGTCGGGGTTGGCGAGGGTTGCACCGCGATCCACGGAACTCCGGTGGGCGCCACCGACGGGATACTTGCGGCCGGGGTGGCCGCCCAGGTGAAGACGACTGAGTTAAGAATCGCGGTGGCAGTCGAGATCTCGAGGGCTTGGCTTGCTCCCCGCATGCAGGCGTCAAATTCGTAGTAGTCCCCTGAGGGGCCGTTGGCGATGACGACGGTGAGGGTGGTAGTGGCACCGAGGCCGGCGCATTGGCCGCTTGATCCAGGTGTCTGCTGGAGCCGGGCCGGAAGACCATCCACGGTGGTCGGAGCCCCAGGCTGGTTGTCGATGCTCCAGGTGGGGAAGCCGTTGTTCCACCATTCGACGAGGATGGCCCCCTCCTGAAGGCGGTCGAGCGGCTGACCGCAGGTGAAGGAGTTCCCCGACACACTGCAGGGGTCCCGGAGTGGCTCGTTGCTCACCGCCGCCACCATGTCCGTGAAGCTGCCCTGTTCGCTGGCCGTGGTGCGGTACCAACCCGCCGGGGAGGTGAAGGAAACCCCGCCGCAGCTCAGGCGAACGGTCTCGGGCGACCTGGTGATCCCGATCAGCGCGCCGGACGTCGGCCCGCTGGTGGCGCACGCGCCGGGCGCCGACGTTGGGTACACGCCGCCACGCCCGGCGAGCACAGCAACCCCCACCGGCAGCGCTATCGCAACCGATCGGCGCAACTGGTGACCCACTCGCACGCGGCGACCCTACCACCACCCGTCGGAGATCGTGCGCCGCCCTGGGTGGACACAGCCCAGTGGGCTGGCCCAGTGTCCGCGATGTTACGTGAGTGATCGGATCAGTTGGACCGTTCAGGCCGGCGTCAGGCCCAAGAACAGGCCCTGGCTGCTCGGCACACCGCCCTGGGTCGGGCCGCTCCCGATCGCATAGCAATAGCCAGAGGCCGGGCACGCGATCGACCCCAGGGTGCCGGTGTTCATGCTCAACTCCAGAGATGGGACGCGGCTCCAGGATCGCCCGTCGTAGTGCTCCACGACGTTGTGCCCCCAGTAGGTCGGGGGCGGGGGCGTTCCCACCAGGCTCCACCCCGGACCGGCCGCGAAACCGAGCGCCCAGCAGTCGTCGGCCGAGAGGCAGGCAAGACTGCTGAGGCTTCCGCCGTTCGGAGCGGTGATCTCCGGGCTCGCGACCACCATCCAACCGCCGCCGGTGTCGTGCTCGATCACCGGCTGGGGGAGCGGTTCGGTCGCCGTGTGCATCGGCCCAAAGCCGCCGACCGCCCAGCAGTCATCTGCCGTGACGCAGGCGAGGCTGTCGAGCGACGAGTCGTCGCCGCCGCCGACGGCGGGGGTGTCGACCTGCGTCCAGCCTCCCCCGTTGGAGTGCTCGAGCGCGTAGCCCTGGACGTCGGACTCGATCCCGGGCGAGGA
>JBEKGP010000098.1:0-6293 GCA_050012735.1 Candidatus Dormibacteria bacterium | reverse complement strand
GACGGCGAGCACCTCGGGATCCAGCACCCGGAGGGCCTCGGCGAGCAGCTCCTCGCCGGTCTCGTCGCCGTGGAGGATCTGGAGGGTGACGGGCATGGGGCCCAAATCTACCAGCGCGCGGTCCCCCGCCAGCCCGGGGTCAGGAGGCCGAGCCGTAAACCCAGGTGTCGGCGACGTCCGCGGTTTCGTTGACGGCACCTCCGAAGAGCACCACCTGGCCGCTGGCCGGGTCGTAGGCCATCTGCGCGTCGAAGCGGGCCGGCGGCGACTTCGCCGGGTGGAGCTGCTGCCAGGCGCTGCCGTTCCACGCCCAGAGGTCGTTGAGCGGTGCGCCAAGGGTGTAGGTCGCGGCCTGGTTCGCCGAGGCCGAGGAGCCGGCGGTCACGGCGTCTCCCCCGAAGAGCAGGGCCTCACCAAGGGCGGCGTCGTAGACCGTGCTGGAGCCCGCGCGGGGTGAGGGCCCGCCGCTCCCCGACAGCTCCGACCACTGGCTTCCGTTCCAGGCCCACATCGCCTGCGAGTAATCCCCGTAGAGGAGGATCTGGCTGCTCGCCTGGTCGTAGACCATCTGCACGTCCTGGGTGTCACCGACCGAGGGGGGTGGGGAGACCGAGGGCGAGAGCTGGCTCCACGTGGTGCCATCCCAACTCCAGGTGGTCGACTGCTCCGGGGGCGTCGATGTCGAATTCGGGTCCGAGCCGGCCGTCGGAGACCAGAGGACCAGCGTCTGGGTGGAAGGGTCGTAGGCCATGACGCCGTCCGTGTCGGGTTCCGACTGAGTGTCCGCGGTCTGGGTCCCCGCCCAGGCCTGTCCGTTCCATTCGGACATCTCCGGCGAGTCCGCGCATCCCGGGAACCAGAGGACGTCGAAGGTCTGGGTCGCACCGTCGTAGGCAGCCGGTACCCCGAAGACGGGTGGAGCGTCGGTCGCCACCTCCTTCCAGGCCTTGCCGTCCCAGGTCCAGGTGTCCCGGTACACCTCCCGGCCGACGGGGCCGCAACCGGCTTCCCCGCCACTGATCACGAGGGTTCTCGTGCTGGTGTCGTAGCCCACCTCCGCGGAGTCGCGGGGAAGCGGAGCCGTGGTGGGAAGCAGCTGCGACCAGCCGTCCGTGGCCGCGGTTGCTGCCGAGGGCGACGGCGCGGCGGCGCGGGTGAGGAGAGCTGTGGCAGGCCCGCCGGCCGCCATCACCACCGCGACCGCCGCGCCGACCATCTGGGTCCTGCGGAGATGCGTCGGCTTGGTTACCGGCCGGTAGGTCAGGCGCATGTCGCGTGCACGATGCTCGTGCCTCCCACCGCCCAGAGCCCTCCCGGCCCGCCGGCGACCCCGGTGAGATAGTCGAACGGCTCCCCGCTCACCGTGTACATCGGCTGCCAGGAGACGCCGTCCCAGTGGAGGATCATCGCTCCGACCGCCCAGGCATCCGTCGCGCTGACCGTCACCACGCCCGCCAGAGGGCTGACGCCCGGGGCGAAGCTGGCCGCGGCGGATCCGCTCGCCTCGTACCCGGCTCGGTAGCTGACGGCCGTCACCGCCAGGCTCGGCACCAGATGCCATCCGGTGAAGCTGGACGTCCCGAAGGCGAGCCCCAGCTGGAGGGTGAGCGCCGATCCCGGCATCGCCCCGCCGACCGCCCAGAGGGTGCCGCCCGACGATTCGGACGCGGAGGTGAGCAGGTCATCGGCTGCCGAGCTGCCCCCGGAGAGCGGTTCGGGGAGGGTGGCATCGGGGGCCGGGACCGCCGACCACGACGTGCCATTCCAGTGCTCGGTGAGGGTTTCCCAGGGGCTCGGAGCGTAGGTCTGAACCCCCATGTCGGTCTCGTAGCCACCGACCAGCCACACGTCGTCCGCCGAGCCGGCGGCGACACCAAGAAGCGCGACGCTTCCGACGGTGGCGCCGGTGGCGGGCGGGGTCCCCGCCTGGGCGAGGGCCCAGTCGGGAGGTGCGGGCTGTGGATCGGGAACGTTGACGATCGCCCAGTAGGTGCCGTTCCAGTGCTCCACCAGCGGCTGCGCGGCCACGAAAGAGCCCATGTTGTAGGTGAGGGGCCATTCGGTCACACCCACCGCCCAGACGTCATCCGTGTTGATGGCGGCGATGGAGGTGAAGACATCCCACGGCTCCACACCGTCACGGGCGGCCACGTCGGGAGCGTCGACCACCGACCAGGCGGTCCCGTTCCAGTGCTCGGTGAGGGTCTGCACCGCGGTCGACTGAGGCTCCCCCTGCGAGCTGTAGGTGACGGCGGGTGTCCCGACGTACCCCACCGCCCAGATGTCCGCCGTGGAGACGGCGGCGGCGGCGGTGAGTTGATCGCCGCCCAAGGTGGCCGCGTTGCGGGCATCGGGACTCTTCACGACGGACCAGGTGCTGCCGTTCCAGTGCTCGGTGAGGGTGGTCGCCGCCTTGCCTGCCGGCCCGGAGGAGCCCACGGCCCAGACGTCCGCAGAGGAGACGACCGCCACTCCGGCGAGTTGGGTGCTGGCGGCGGCGGCCCCGGCGGGCACCAGGGCGGCGCTCAGTTGCCAGGTCGGGGCGCACGCGACCGCCGATCCGCCGCCGGAGGGAGACGCGGAGCGCGCGACTGACGGCGAGGGTGTGTGCACACCACCCGCCGAGCCGCATCCGGCCGCGAGGGTCAGGATTGTCAGCGCGGCCAGGGGGATGCCCAGGCGGTTGATGTAGCTCACACCAGTGTCACCAGCACTCACCACGACTGAAACAGTCGGCGTCAGGCCGAGGTTACGCCGCGGGGGCGGGGGAATGGGGTGTGGCCTGCCGGCCGGTCGGTGGGCTGGGGCGCTGGTTCCGAGGGCTTCGATGCCGGGCTGAGGGGGTCCTCGTACGGAACATTTGTACGTGGATGTGGAGCTTGGGTTCAGCCCACCCGGGTACAATGTTGAGTGTGCAAGTAGGGATTACCCCGGTCGACGACGACCTCTACCGCGAGCTCATCCTCGACCACTATCGCAACCCTCGCCGGCGCGGGAGCGTCGAGCACGCCGACGGGAGCCTGGAGGCGGAGAACCCGCTCTGCGGTGACGAGATCAATCTGACCTGGCGCCTCGAGGGCGATCGCCTGGCTGAGATCGCCTTCACGGGCAAGGGTTGCTCCATCAGCCAGGCTGCCGCCAGCATGCTCTGCGACCAGGTGGCCGGGCTGCCCAGGAAGGATGCGGTGGATCTGGCCCGGCGGTACCGGCAGATGCTGGTGGCCGACGGGCGGCCCGACGAGCTCGGAGATCTGGAGGCGCTCCAGGGGGTGCGTGCTTACCCGGTCAGGGTCAAATGCGCCACCCTCGCCTGCAGCGTGATCCTCCGGGCTCTCGACTCGGCGCAGGAAGGAGACGCGGCATGAGCGACGAACCGACCGTGGCCGTCAGCCCGACCGATGACGCGACGCCGGCCCAACCGGCGCAGGGCACCAGCCTCCGGGCCTCGGAAGAGATGATCCGAGAGGCCCTCTCCGAGGTCTACGACCCGGAGATCGGGATCGACGTGGTCTCGCTGGGTCTCGTCTACGGGACCGCCGTCGACGAGAGCGGGCTGCTCACCGTCGACATGACCCTGACCTCGCCGTACTGCCCGCTGGCCAGCATCCTGCAGAGCCAGGTGCACGCGGTCTGTGCCCCCCTCCCCGGGGTGGAGGACGTACGCGTCAACCTGGTCTGGGATCCGCCCTGGGACCCGCGCACCATGGCCTCCGACGAGGTCAAGCTGGAGCTGGGCATCTACTGAGGGCGACGGAGCGAGGCGAGAGAGCCGCAGGCTTTCGCGCCGAGCGGAGGACCCCTCGGTACGCGGAGCGAATACTGAGGGCGAGCGGAGGACCCCTCGGTACGCGGAGCGAATACCGAGGGCAACGAAGCGAGAGCCGCAGGCTTTGGCGTTGAGGCGGCTGGCAGCCGGCTCCGCCGATTGCGCCACCCCCCCCCGGGGGGCGGCACCAGGTAAACTGCCCTCAAGCGTCTCCGGCCCACCGCCTCCCCGCGCAATACCATCCACGACGCTCTGCGGTATGGGGCGATGCGGCACTCCGAGAAAAGGAGGGTCATGCCGATGATTGATTGCCCACATACGGTGCCCCAGCCGACCAGCGCCCGAGGCGTCTGCTGATCGCCGGGAGCCTGACCTTGTGAGACGCGATCGCTGACGGCGGTCGTGACGTCTCCGAGCGCTAGACGGGGTGTCCACCACACGGGTGGGCACCCCGTTCTCGTTCCACGGAGCCCGTTCGGTGAGAGGCAGCCGAGACGGGACAGCACGTGAAAGCGCTGCGCCGGCGTCAGACGAAGCGGGCCGACTCCAGCTGGGCCTCGCGGGTGGAGGCCTCGGGGGCGGCGACGATCTGATCGGTCTCGATGAAGCCCTCGGTCCCGTCGGAGAGGCGGACCTTGGTGAAGGGGCCGCTGCCACCGGCAATGGCCTGGACCCCGCTGGCGGTCCGCACGCCGGGGCCACGCGGCGCGTCCCGGCGCGGCTCGGTGAAGAGCTGATAGGGCATCCCGGCCCACGACGCGACCAGGCTGACCGGCCCTTCGGGGATGGTCCGGTGCCGGTAGATCGTGCGCGCATCGTCACTGCCGCGGGTGAGCAGCTGGACGAGCTGGAGAGCCCTGGGCACGGGCCCGAGTCCCTTGCTCGCGGCGACCGTGACCACCGTTCCGGAGGACTCGATCCGAGCCTCGCAGGTCACCCACCGGGTGCGGAGCTCGACATGCCGGGACCACTGGCCGATGAGTCCCCTGCGCCGGAATTCGACGATGCGCGCTGAGCTCTCCCCGGTCAGCTCGAATCGGAACGGGAAGGTGCCCAGCATCTGCTCCATCACCGCGAACACCTCGCGAGGGGGCACCGAGGCCAGGAAGGTCCAGTGCTGGGCCTCCTTGGCCAGCAGTGGCAGCCGGTGGGCATCCCGCGCCGCCAGCATCCGGCGCTGAAGGTCCTTCCCTCTCACGACCCAGCGTTCAAGCTGGCTCACCACCGGCATCCTCCGAATTCTACGGGCGGGAGCCGAAGGGCCGCCTGCGAGCCTGCCCCTGCACCGGATGTCAAACGGCTGATAGGGGCCGCGGCGTGACCCACCCGGGGCCTGAGGGTGGTCAGGAGGCGGGTTCACCGTCCTTCGTGGCCTGGCGCACGGGGCCCGCTTCGGAGATGCCATAGCGCTCGCACATCGCGTCGAAACGGCCGGCGACGTGGTCGTCCAACCAGTCTCGGTTGGCGGCGATGAGGGGGACCAGCACCTGGCGGAGGTAGTCGCCGCGTGCCATCCACTGGTAGTAGTGGCGCCCACCGTGGTGGTACGGGCCGTAGAGCCGTCCGCCGGGGAAGGTGGCGGTCAGCCATCGGAAGAGCTTCTCGTGCCGGATGTGCATCCGAAGCGTGATCTGCGGTTGGCGCCCATCCCCCCCGAAGTGCCCCTCGCCGACGAGCAGGCCGAGCAGGTAGCCCACGGCGAGCCCGTCGAGCTGAGCGGGGGGCGTGTCCACGGCATGGCAGGTTAGCGCGTTCCACGGGGATCATGACGGTGAAACAACTCGACGGAAGGGGGGCGGGTTCCACGGGAAACATGACGGTGAAACACGGCCCGCCCACGTGCCGCGGCTCCCACCCCCGGCTCGGCCCTGCCCCGGCGCCGCATAATCGCAGCCATGGCGCCCCTTGTCCTCGCCGTCGCCAACCAGAAGGGGGGAGTGGGCAAGACCACCACGGTCATCAATGTCGCGGCCCACCTCGCGGAGATCGGACGCCGCGTCCTCATCATCGACTGCGACCCCCAGGCCAACGCCACCTCCGGCCTGGGCGTGGCCCGACGCGACATCTCCGCCAGCACCTACGACGTGGTCGTGCTGGGCAGGCCGATCGCCGAAGCCCGCATCCAAACCGCAATCCCCGGCCTCGAGCTCGTGCCCTCGGACATCGCCCTGGCGGGGGCGGAGATCGAGCTGGTGGGTGTCGCCCGGCGCGAGAAGCGACTCTCCTATGCGCTCGAGGCCCTCGCCGACGACTCCCTCGATTACGTGCTGCTCGACTGCCCGCCGAGCCTCGGCCTCCTCACGGTCAACGCGGTGGTCGCTGCCCGAGCCCTGGTCGTCCCCATCCAGTGCGAGTTCTACGCCCTGGAGGGCCTCGGCCTGCTCACCCACACCATCAGCCTCCTCCGCCGCGAGCTCAACCCCCAGCTCCGCATCGCGGGCATCGTCCTCACCCTTCATGACGGGCGCCTGACCCTCGCCACCCAGGTGGTGGACGAGGTGCGCAAGCGCTTCGGAGACCTGGTGCT
>JBEKGP010000097.1:0-6317 GCA_050012735.1 Candidatus Dormibacteria bacterium | reverse complement strand
GCCATCGGCCTCCGCGAGGTCCTCTTCCAGAGCATCACCGACATGGCCCCGGGAGCTGCGATCGCGGCCTCCATCCCGGCCGGGGTGTACTTCGCGGGCGGATCCCTCCCCCTCTCGGTGCTCCTCGCCATGGTCGCCTGCCTGCTCTGCGCCTGGTGCGTCGGCGAGCTGGCCCGGGAGCTCCCTTCCGCGGGAGGCCTGGGCACCTACACCGCCCGCGGTCTGCACCCCTCCCTCGGCTTCCTCGTCAACTGGGGGTACGTGGCCGCGGCCGGACTGATCCCGGCGCTGGTGCTGCTGCAGCTCGGCTCGACCACCGCCGCGACGGTCCACGAGTACGCCTCGTGGTTCTCACTCAACCTCTGGTGGATCTTCAGCGTCATCGGTGCGCTGATCGTCCTGGCCGCCGGCTACTACGGCATCCGCACCTCGGCCCGGATGGGCACGATCCTGGGGACGTTCGAGATCGTCGTCTTCGTGGTGCTGGCCATCCTCTTCGTGATCAAGGCGGGCGACGCCAACACCCTGAGCGTCTTCACCGCCAAGTACACGCCGAGCGGTTTCCACGGCATCAGCGGGATCTTCGCGGGGTCGGTATTCACCATTCTCGCCTTCGGAGGCTTCGAGGGCGCCGCCCCGCTCGGCGAGGAGGCCAAGGATCCGCGCAAGACCGTCCGCCGCGCCGTCCTGGGCGCGACCCTCGGGGTCGGCATCATCTACATCTTCACCACCTACGCGGCCGATGTGGTCTTTGGCCCGGCCAGGTTCGCCTCCTTCACCAGCTCCGGTCCCAGCTCCTGGGAGGGGATCGCCACCGCCTCCTACGGGATCTTCTGGCTCCTCGTCTTCCTCGCCATCGTCAACTCCACCATCGCCAACTCGAACGCGGGCGTCACCGCGTCCAGCCGGACCGCCTACGCCATGGGGCGGGTCGGCGCCTTCCCCCACTTCCTCGCCAGCGTGCATCCGCGCCACCGCACCCCCCAATGGGCGCTGCTGGCCGCCTTCTTCGTGACCCTCGGGGTGATGCTCGGGCTGGGCCTGCACTTCAACCCCTTCACGGCCTTCAACATGGTCGGGACCGGGATCGTGGTCCTGCTGGTGGCGATCTACCTGGTCGTCGAAGCCGCCTGCATCGGCTACTTCTGGAAGAAGAACGGGCGGCAGATCAACTGGCTCCTCCACGTCATCGTGCCCGTGCTCGGCATCATCGTCTTCCTCCCCGCGTGGTTCAGCGGGGCCGGCATCCCGATCTTCTCCTTCATCACGCCACTGCCCGCGCCGCTCTCCTACATGGGACCGGCGATGGCCATCTGGATGCTCCTGGGGGTCGGCTACATGGTCTACCTCTACCAGCGGTACCCCGGGCGCGTCAAGGAGGTGGGCACCATCCACCTGGATCTCGATGCCCAGATCGACGAGGAAGAGGAGGCCGTCGCATGAGCGCTCTGGAAGTTCTCTCGTTCAACCCCACGCCGGATCAGTTCGCCTGGACCTTCGGAGGGGCGGCCCCGCTCGCACGCATCCGTCCCGGGACGGTGCTGCGCCTCTACACCGAGGACTGCTACGGGGGCCGCGTGCGCAGCGAGAAGGACCTGGTGTCCGATGTCTGCAACTTCCCCTTCCTCAACCCCCAGACCGGCCCCTTCTACATCGAGGGCGCCGAGGTCGGGGACACCGTCGCCGTGCACTTCATCGACATCGAGCCGGCCCGCGACTGGGCGGCGTCCACCACCGTGCCGCTCTTCGGCGCGCTGACCGCCACCCACGCGACCGCGCTCCTGCACGAGGCGCTCCCCGAGATCGTCTGGATCTGGGAGGTGGACCGCAAGGCGCGGACCTGCATCTTCCGGGCCCACTCCGGAGATTTCACGACCGCATTCCCCCTGGAGCCGTTCCACGGAACTGTGGGGGTCGCCCCGGCCAACCTGGAGGTGCGCTCCGCGCTGGTGCCGGATGCCTTCGGCGGCAACATGGACACGCCCGAGATGAGGGCCGGGGTCACCTGCTACCTCGGGGTCAACGTCGAGGGCGCCCTGCTCTCGCTGGGCGACGGCCACGCCCGTCAGGGCGAGGGTGAGACCTGCGGGGTGGCGGTGGAGTGCGCCATGAACACGGTGATCGCCGTCGACCTGATCAAGGGGCGCCCCTGTCCCTGGCCGCGGATCGAGTCCGAGACCCACATCATCTCCACGGGGTCGGCACGTCCTCTGGAGGACGCCTTCCGCATCGCTCAGGCGGACCTCGTCCACTGGCTCGCCGAGGACTACGGGCTGGAGACGATGGACGCGTACCAGCTGGTGACCCAGGGCGTGCTCTCGCCGCTCGCCAACGTCTGCGACACCAACTACACGTCGGTCGCCAAGTTCCCCAAGAAGCACCTCCCCAAGGCGGATGCCATGCGCGGCGCCGACGCCAAGCTCCGCAGCATCGCCGCCGAATACCGGCGGATGCACCCCTGACGCCCGGCGGCACAGACTCACAGCAGCCCCCAGCAGGGTGAGACCAGGAGGGACGCTGTGAACGAGCAGAGCGCTGCCGCGCCGGCCGAGGTGGCTCGGCGCCCTCTCGCCGTGGTCACCGGAGCCAGTGCCGGCATCGGCGAGGCGATCGCGAGCCGGCTGGCGGAGGCGGGCTTCGACCTGATCCTCGGGGCCCGCCGCCAGGACCGGCTCCGGGAGGTGGCGGACCGGCTCGGTGCCGAGGCGCGCCCGCTGGACGTCAGCGACGAGAGCAGCGTGACCGCCTTCTGCGCCGGGATCGACCGGCTGGAGGTGCTGGTCAACAACGCCGGTGGCGCGCGCGGCCTGGAGCCGCTGGCCGCCGCCCGCAGCGACAGCTGGCGCTGGATGTGGGAGGTCAACGTGCTCGGCCTCATGCAGATGACCCGTGCCCTGCTGCCCGCGCTGGAGGCTTCCGGGCGCGGCCACATCGTGAACGTCTCCTCCACCGCCGGTTTCGAGGTGTACGAGGGCGGGGGCGGCTACACCAGCGCCAAGCACGGGGTCCACGCCATCAGCCAGACCCTCCGGCTGGAGCTGGCGGGGCGGCCGATCCGGGTCACCGAAATCTCCCCCGGGATGGTGGAGACCGACTTCTCCCTCAACCGCTTCGAGGGCGACGCGGTGCGGGCGGCCGGCGTGTACCAGGGCGTGACCCCGCTCACGGCCGCGGACGTGGCGGACGTCGTCGCCTTCGCGATCACCCGACCGGCCCACGTCAACCTCGACGAGATCGTGATGCGCCCGCTCCAGCAGGCGGCGGCCCACAAGGTGGTCCGGCGCAGCTGAGGACCGAGAGCTCCTGCCGGGGTCGCGGTGCCGGCTGGGGCCGGCAGGCGCGTCAGCTCTTCTCCCCTCCCAGGAAGCCGACGATGACGCCGAAGATGGTCGTCGAGAGCGCAAAGAGGGTGGTGTACGAATTGGTCAGCTTCAGGGCGTCGGTCGTGATCCCGGCGGCCAGGAGCAGGAGGAAGATGCCGAGCGCGACCAGGAACCGGCCGGTGTTGAACGTGGCTCCGCCGAGGAGCTGGTTGGTGAGGTCGGCGGCGCCGCTGCGCGCCTGAGCGTCGGCGGCAGCCGGCGACGGGGGCGCCGTCGCCAGCGCCTTGCTCACCGCGTTGACCACCGGCTGGAGCTGGCCCGCCATCTGCACGGAGAGGGTCCTGCCCTGCTCGGCGTCGGCCGGCGGCGCCTCCGTCAGGGCGGTGCGCAGCATCTGGGTGATGGCCGGATCGGCCTGTCGCTCAAAGAAGACGCCCATGACGCAATGCCCTCCACTCGTGCGAGATCAGTCCGCCACGGGGGCTCTCACCCGTGCCGGATGCTCCTGCGTTTCTATCACGGCGGTCCGGGCCGCGCCAGGGGGTGGGCCGGACGGGGGGTGGGCCGGACGGTCTCGCCCCGAGCCGGTGACCTCGGCTCCTACCGGCGCCGCCCACCTCCCCGGACCAGTGATCGCCCCGCCAGGCCGGCAAGTCCAAAGAAGACCGCGAAACCGATCAGGTCCGAGCCCCCTGCCGTCGCCAGTTGAACGCTGTTTGGCGAGACCAGGGACGGCAGGAAGTAGCCGACGAAGATCACGTGCACCGCGATGGCGCCAACCAGGCCGGCGATGACGGCGAGCGCACCACCTGCAGATCGCAGTTGCTCGACGATGAGCTCCGTTTCGGCGGATGGGGGTGGCTCGCCGGGCGGAGCCGGGAACTGAGATTGATACCGCTGCACCACGCACCTCCTCCTGGTCAGTCACTCGAGCCAGCCGTCGTGAGGGCGAGCGACCGATCGATGGGTGGAGGTTAGTCGCGGGCCGGCCGCCCGCCGCAGCCGAGTCCCGACCGCGACCCGAGCGTGACCGCCTGGCGCTATCCGGCGCGTTCGACGAACGACACCCGGACGAGGTTGCCGGCGAGCAGGCAGATCCACAGCTGGCAGACGCCCACCAGAGCGCGCTCCGCGAGGCCCTGCCAGACACCTGTGAACAGAGCGATGGCAAGCAGGCCGTAGAGGGCCGGCGTGACCACGCCCGCGATCAGCAGGATCGGCTTCAAACTCCTCCAGCCAGCCAGCGAGGTCACGCGCCGTGCGAGTGGCCAAGGCGTGACCGCCAGCACCCAGAGGGCGACCCCACTGAGGAGCGCGTCGGTCAAACCGCCGGCGCTCAGCAGCTGACTGGTCGCGCTGCAGGCATGTTCCGAGAGCTGACAAGGAATCAGGGGGAAGGAGTTGCCCAGGGCGAGGCCGGAGAGACCGATCTTCCACGCTGCGCCCGAGCCCACCCCCGCCAGCGCAGGACGCAACCCGAAGATGGCGAAGCCGAAGGTGCCAAGACCTCCCAGCGCGAAGCAGAGGACCGGGAACCAGAGGTGCGGAGCGGTCGCCGCCTGCAGGTCGCTGATGGTGTCCGTCACGGGGCTGTACCTCGGCCCCTGCCAGGTCTCGGCGATCACCCAACCGGCGGCGAAGACCACCTGTGCCAGCAGACCGACCATCCCCCAGATGACCGCCTGCCGCCGGCGCCCGCAGTCCGGTCCGGCGCCGGCCACGCCGGTCATCCGCTCATCGCGCGACCGGACCTGAATCAATCGACGCACCCGAGCGCGGTCTGCAGCACACGAGACGGTCGAAGGTCCGGCTCACCGCGCTTCCCCCACCGCCCTGGGATCCGCGTCGCCCTGCCCAAGCCCGCCATCCGGAGCCGGGTCCTGAGCCCACCGGGGACGCCGGGTGCGCCTGCGCTCCCGCTCCGCGGTGGCGTGCTTGTCGACCTCCAGCCTCTCCAGGAGGCGGGTGAGGTTCACCACGTCAGAGGAGTCCCAGCCGGCGACGAAGGACGCGAAGCGAGCCACGCCGACCTCCTGGAGCCGACGCATCTCCTCGTACCCCCGGCCGGTGAGGGCGACCAAGCACGAACGATGGTCGGCAGGATCGCGCGTCACCGCCACCAGGCCGTCCCCTTCCACCTCCTGCACGTGCCGGGTGACCAGGGAGGGGCTGACGTGCAGGGAGTGAGCGATCTCGGAGGGCCGGCGGCCTTCCGGGGTGGCGAGGGCCTGGAGAACGGACAGCCTCCCCGCCCCCGGACTCTCGCGCCGGGCCCGGTCCAGCCCGGCGTTGACGGTGAAGAGGGCGATCACCATGCGCTCGACGTCCGCTCGGCTGGGGACCATGCCCTGAGACTACTATTAGTTGCTTGAGAAAAGCAATTACTGGCCCAACCCATCCTCCCCCGTACAATCGTGTCAAGTCGATCAGACGTCGGCAACCGGAGCGGTGACATGTTCACGCGAAGGGTGGCCAGGAACCTCCTGGCGGGCGCCGTGCTCGCGGGGTGCGCGGTGGCGGGGGTCGGGGGAGGAGTCAGCGCGGGCACCTACCCGGCCCGCGTAATGGCGTCGCCATCCGCGCCCGCCAGGGGAGCGGCCGCGACCAAGGGGACGGCACTCGCCGCGTCGCCCGGTGCGCCCCAGCCCGGGACCGTTCAGCTGCTGTCGAGCGGGTCCAGTGCTCGCATGCCCAACGGCCTGGCCCTGACACCCCCGATGGGGTGGAATGGGTACAACCACTTCGGCCGCAGGGTGACCGCGGCGATCGTCGAGGCGGCGGCCCGCGCCATGGTGACGAGCGGGATGAAGGCCGCCGGCTACACCTACGTCAACCTCGACGGCGGCTGGAACCTGCGGGCGCGCAGCGCCCTGGGCCGGCTGCAGCCGAATCCCCGGCTTTTCCCGCGCGGGATCCAGCCAGTGGTCGACTACGTGCATTCGCTGGGCCTCAAGTTCGGGATCTATGCCAGCGCCGGCACCAGAAACTGCGCGG
>JBEKGP010000096.1:0-6375 GCA_050012735.1 Candidatus Dormibacteria bacterium | reverse complement strand
CGGTGAGCCCGGGAACCCCCGGGCGCAGGCAGCAGATGCTGCGCACGATGAGGTCGACCTGCACTCCGGCCTGGGAGGCGAGGCAGAGTGCCGCGATCATCTCCGGATCGACCAGATTGTTGACCTTGATGACGATCCGGCCCGTCTCACCGCGATCGGTCTCGCGCCGGATCAGGCGCAGCACTGCGGGGCGCATCGAGTCGGGGGCGACCAGGAGCTTGCGGTACCGCGCCTGCCGGCTGTAGCCGGTGAGGCTGTTGAAGAGCTCGCCCACGTCGGCGCCCAGGGCGGGGTCGGAGGTGAGCAGGCCCATGTCCTCGTAGACGCGCGCTGTGTCGCGGTTGTAGTTGCCGGTGCCGATGTGGCAGTAGCGCCGGATGCCGCCAGCCTCCTCGCGGACCACCAGGGTCACCTTGGCGTGGGTCTTGAGCCCGACCGTGCCATAGACCACGTGGACGCCGGCGTCCTCCAGGACCTCGGCCCAGTTGATGTTGTTTTGCTCGTCGAAGCGGGCGGTGAGCTCGACCATCGCCACCACCTGCTTGCCGGCCTCGGCCGCGCGCGTGAGCGAGCGGATGATGGGGCTCACCGGCCCCGAGGTCCGGTAGAGGGTCTGCTTGATGGCGAGCACCGCGGGGTCCTCGGCAGCCTGGGCGATGAACGCCTCGACGGTGTGCTCGAAGCTGTCGTAGGGGTGATGGACGAGGATCTGGTCCTCGCGCAGGACCCGGAAGAGGTCGCCGTCGCTCCCTCCCAGGTCCTGGGCGAAGCGCGGCGGCGTCACCGGTACCCATGCGCGGTACTTGAGGTCGGCACGGTCCAGCTTGCAGACGTCGAAGAGACCACCGAGGTCGAGTGGCGCGGAGACCGTGTAGATGTCCTGGTGCTGGATCTCCAGCTCACGCGCCAGCAGGTCGACCATCTCGGCGGGCATGTCGGTGCCCACCTCGAGGCGGACCACCAGCGGTGAGCGGCGGCGCTCCTTGAGGATGGCCCTCACCGCCTCGACCAGGTCGTCGGCCTCGTCGCTGTCGATGGTGTAGTCGGCGTTGCGGGTGAGCCGGAAGACGTGGTGGGTCAGCACCCTCATCCCCTCGAAGAGAGGGTGGAGGTGGGCGGCGATGACCTGCTCGATGGGCACGAATCGCTCCCCGTCGGGGAGCGCCACGAACCGGCTGAGCAGCGGGGGCACCTTGATTCGGGCGATCCGCTGCTCGTGGCTCGCCGGGTCGACCACCACCACCATCAGGTTGAGGGAGAGGCTGGAGATGTAGGGGAAGGGGTGACCGGGGTCGACCGCGAGGGGGGTCAGCACCGGGAAGATCCGCTCCTCGAAGACCTTGTCCAGGTACGCCCGGTCGTCCTCGTCCAGGCTGGACCAGTCGCTGAAGCGGATGCCGTGACTGTCGAGGTGGGGCACCAGCCCCTGCAGGAAGGCGCGCGCCTGGCGGGTGTACAGCTCGACCACCTTGAGCCGGATCGCCCGGATCTGTGCCTGTGGCCCGTGGGGGTCGGAGGCGGCGCTCTCGAGCCCCGCCGCGAGCTGCTTGAGGCCGCCGACCCGGACCTGGAAGAACTCATCCAGCGCCCGGCTCGCGATGGCCAGGAAGCGGGCCCGCTCCAGGACCGGGAGGCTCTCGTCCTCGGCCTGGGCCAGCACCCGCCCGTTGAAGTCGAGCCAGGAGAGCTCGCGGTTGATCAGGACGTCGGTGACGTCGAACGCGGCAAGGGAGCTGGGGGGCGGGTGGCGAGTGGGGGAGGGGGCGGCCTTCGCCCGCGTGGAGGCGGTGGGCGGCTCAGGGGCGAGCGAGGCGGGGGCCAGAGTGGGCGCGGGAGTGCCCGGAAGCTCGGCGTGCTTGGGCGTGCCATCACGGACCACGACATCCAAGGTGGGCTGGTCCGGGTCGCCCCCATTGGAGCTCGCCACTCCGGGTCTCGTGGTCACCGGGCTGTGAGCTCTCGAGCGTTCAGCTGGCACCTGAGCAATTGTGCCTCACCCCGGTCGCATGCGGGCCGAAGGTTTCACGGCACAATGAGGTCGTGACACAGCCAGCAGACGTCAGGGCGCCAGTCGCGCCGTGACGGGCGCGGAGAGTGCGGCCGAGCTCGCCGTCCAGGCCGGTGCATGGCGCCTGTCCGGGGCCGGCGCCACCGACTGCGGCCCCGTGCGCCGTGAGAATCAGGACGCCTTCCGCCTCGTATCGGTGGACGGAACCGGCCTCGGCCTGATCCTGGCGGACGGGATGGGCGGCCAGAGCGGGGGCCGGGAGGCCGCCGAGGCGGCGGTTGCCGGCGCAGCCGATCGGCTCGGGGTGCCGGGTGCCGGTGCTGCCGGCCGGCTCGAGGTGCCAGGTGGCGATGACGAGCGCCTGCGCGAGGTGATCGCCGTGGCCAACGCCGCCGTCGGTGGTGTGCGCCTCCAGCTGGGGGGCAACCCGGGCACCACCATGGTGGTCGCGGTCATCGAGGGGGGACGGCTGACCCTGGCCCACGCCGGCGACAGCCGGGCCTATCTGCTCCGGGACGGGGAGGCGACCCAGCTCACCGCCGACCACAGCCTCACCGGCGAGCGGGTGCGCGCCGGCACGCTGGACGCGGAGGCGGCCCGCCACGACCCCCGGCGCAACTACGTGACCCGGGCGCTGCTCGGCGACCCGGTCGAGCCCGACGTCGCCGAGCTGGCCCTGATCTCCGGGGACGTGATCGTGCTCTGCACCGACGGGCTCTGGGAGCCCCTCACCGACGGCCAGATCGACGGCCTCGCCGGGGGCGACGCGGCTCCGGCGGAGGGCGCGCGCCGGCTGGTCGCCGCGGCCCTGGCCGCCGGCGCCACCGACAACGTCACCGCCGTGGTGGCCCGCCTCGACCTCGCCTGAGAGGGGAGCGGAAACTTCCCGAACTCGCAGCCCACTCCCGGGGGCTCCCCGCACCGCCTCGCCGGGCTCGCGCGGCGACCGCACCCGGCCTCTCGGTATCATTCGCCCGCTTCTACCGCCCCGTTCCCCGGGCGAGGAGGGAACTCCCGACATGGCTCGCTTCTACGCTCAGATCTGCACGGTGGCCTTCTTGATCGTCACCATCGGCGGCTTCTTCGTGGGCAATTCCGTCACGGTCGCCCACGGCCAGGCGGTCGGCAACGTCGCCGGGATGCAGCTCCACCTGACCTACGTCCGGGACATCCTCGACCTGATCCTGCTGGCCGCCTTCGCCTACGTCGGCTTCATGGCTAACCGCCGGATCGGGCGGATCGTCATCGGGGTGGTCGGCGTGGTCCTGCTGATCCTGGCGGTGGTCGGATTCCTCTTCGTCGACACCAACCGGGGCAGCCGGTCGATCCTCGACCTGCACTTCACCCTCGCGATGAACATCTTTGACCTGGTGGTCGGCGTCCTCGCCATCCTTGCCGCGCTGGGCACCGTCGAGGACGAGGGACCCACCAGCATCATCCGGCCCGCCTCTTCCTGAGCGGCGCCCGGGGCCGTCCACAGCCGCACCGGCTCAGCGTCCGCCGGTCGCCGGGCCGTGGGCCCGCCGCCGGTCACGCACGTCAGCGCGCTCCCTCGCCCTGCTCCTCGCCTCCTTGCTCTGAGCGATCCGGACGCCGCTCAGCGCAGCCGCGTGGCGACCGACCGGGGCTACCGGTGACCGTTCTGCGGGGTGGCTCGGAAGGTCATCTCGGCCTCCTCCTGGTGGCGCCGACGCTCGAGCTGTCCGCGGGCCAGTGCCACCGCTCCGCCCACCACCGGGGCGACCTGCTGGGCCGTCCTCTGCGCGGTGTCGATACCGTCGCGTGCCGCCCTGCACACGGCGCGCAGCTGGGCTCGGGTGCGCTCGCCCGACTGCGGGGCGACCCAGAGGCCGATCAGCGTGCCCGCCACCGCTCCATGGACAAAGCCTCTGATGTAGCCCATCTCTCCACCTCCCGACCTGCCGCCGTCGCTCCTCGTGTCCCGCTTTCACCGTATCAGCAATGCCCGCGGGGCGTCGTCGGTGCTCGGCGCCGGAGGTGCAGCCGGGGGATCGGACGGGAGGGGTGAGCCCCGTGCCAGAGTCGGCGTCCATGGACATGGCCTTCGCCTTCGTCGCCGACCACGCCTCGGTCCCCCCCGACGGCAAGCTCTACGTGCTGGGTGGCGGCATCAACACCCTGGGTCTCCCCGCCATCCCCGGCCGGGTGGCCTTCGACGTCGTCGGCGGCTTCCGCTTCACGACCGCCGACTCCCACAGCGTCCACACCGTCGAGCTGCGCCTCCTGGACGCCGACGGCAAGCTGGTGATGCCCCCGGCCACGCTCAAGTTCCAGGCCGCGCAGGCCATCCCTCCCGATCAGGGCGAGGTGCTGATCAGCACGGTCACCCATATGGCGCCGATGTTCGGCGACCAGGGACGCTACCGGGCCGAGTACTGGACCGACGGCCGGCTGCTCGCCTGGGTTGGTGTCACCGTCAGCGTGGTGTTGCCGCCGCCCGCCCCGGGCCCGCCGCCGGCCTGATCCCCGCGATTGCTCGAAAGTCGAGCCGTCAGCTCGCCATGGGTGTTGGGGTCGCGGTGCACGGGTCAGCCCGGGCACGAGCGTAGTGGAGCGCTGAGCCCGCCGAGGGGTGTCGGGAGCGCGGGCCAGAGCGCCGTGGGCGGGGCCGTGGTGGAGCGCTCAGCCGGTGTCCGGCCCGTGGGCCTGAGATCCCGTGGTGGCGTAGTCATCAGCCACCGGCGGCAGGGCGACGACACCCTCATCGGTACGGATCAGCCGCCAGCCGCCCTCGTGCACCTTCCAGTGGTGGGCCCGGCAGATCATGACAAGGTTGGCAAGATCAGTCGAGCCGCCCTGGGCCCAGTGGCGGAGGTGGTGCACCTCGCCCCACGACGCCGGCCGGTGGCAGCCCGGCCAGACGCAGCCCCGATCCCGGGCCTGGACCGCCCGGCGGGTCGCCGTCGCCGGTACCCGGGTCGCCCGGCCCATGTCGAGGACCGCGGAGTCGGCCCCGAACACCACTCGTGTCACCCCGGCATCGCAACCCAGGCGCCGCGCGGTCTCGGCGGCGATCGGCCCGCCCAGGTCCAGCTCGGCGGCAGGGGCTCCCTCCCGCCCCTGGACGGTCGCCAGGGCGGCGGTGACCTGGAGGTGGGGCCGCTGACCCGCGTGCTGGGGCAGCATTCCGCTGTCCAAGGTGTGGCCGGCCAGCTCCACCAGGGCATCGGCGAAGCGCCGCTCCCGGGTGCGGTCGTCGCCCTCTCCACAGGGGCGGGCGAGCGGCTCCAGGGCGGAGCGCAGGAGAGCACCCCCCTCGCTGTCGAGGAAGCCTCGGAGGCAGAGGGCGCCTCCCTCCACGGCCTTCAGCTCCAGGAAACGGGTTTCCACCTGCTCGACCTGCTCGGTGAGGAAGCGGCGGGAATCCGCGGCATGGCGGAAGTGGGCACAGTCACGCCGGAGCTCGGCGACCGAGTGGCCCCGGGCCCGGGCGAGCAGGGTCTGCTCGGAGAACGTGGGCGGGAGGGGAGCACTCGACGCGGCGGCATCAGGGTCGGCGGCACCTGGCGCGGCGGGATCCGGCGCGGCGGCGTCCGGCAGGCCGGCGGCGCGGAGGTCCACGGCGACGACGGGCAGGCCCGCGACCCAGTCGGCGGTTCTCGCCATGAGGGCCAAATGGGCGTACCCAATCTCGCCCGCGACCAGGGCACGGGTGCTCTCCGGCATCCGGGCCGCCTGCTCCCCGACCACCAGGGCGTTCCAGGCGGCGGTCCCGGTGAGGTGGCACTCCTCCTTTACCCAGTCGGTCGGAGAGTTGTGCCCCAGCCACTCGTCCTCCCCGCAGGCGGCCAGCTCGGTGACCATCCCGGCGAACTCCAGCTCCAGCCGGTCGATGAGGCGGCGCAGGCCCACCATCTCGGCACGGACCACCTCTCCCGGCCGTTCCTCGCGGGGGCGGGAGATGAAGCGCTCGAGGGCGCTACCGACGGCGGCGAGCTCCCCGCCGACGCCCCCGCGAAGCCCCACCTCTCGGACGGTCATCGCCAGTGATTATACCAAACGCATGTTCGCATGGTCAAGACGAACACACATCACAGGATGCATGCTCGAGGGCGGTGTTGCCCAACCCGCTGTCGGGTGGGTCAGGGCCACGTTCCACCACGCGCAGGCTCGCCACTCCCGCCCTCGTCCGCAACTGGCTTGATCGACGCTCCGGCGGGGGAGCCTGACCGACCAGGAAATGGGCTCGCCGGCGATTGTCGGATCCGTCCACGGATCGTGGCATCCGCCTAGATCCCATAGCTTCTTGTCAAGCCTCAGGGGGGGTTGGAGGTGCCTTGGTGGCGCTGCCATGCGCCGCGTCGAACGCCTTGCCACCGCGCCAGACGCCCCAGACGAGTGAGAGG
>JBEKGP010000095.1:0-6414 GCA_050012735.1 Candidatus Dormibacteria bacterium | reverse complement strand
GAGGTGAACGCAGGGGGGAAGGAGGTTCCCCCGGCCGGGGAGGCGGGCAGCGAACCGAGCGGCTGCGTGGTCCAGGTAACGCCGCCATCGTGGGAGACATAAAGAGGGGCCGCCGCGCTCAGGCAGGTCCCGGTCAGCCATCCCGTGGTGGCCGTCGCAAAGGTCGCCGTGAGCGTGTCGCAGCCGCTCGGAATGGCCCCGGCCCCGCTCGCGGCCGGGGTACCGCTCCCGCTCACCGCCGCCTCGCTCCAGTGAGCGCCTCCGTCGGCGGTGCGAAAGAGCGCGGTGCCCGCGAACCCGACCGCCGCCTCGAGTTGCGAGTACCACCCGTGCTCCGGGTCGATGAAGTCGAGGGCTCCGCCGGCCGCCGGCGTGAAGCCCTGGATCGCGAAACCACCCTCCCTGCTCCAGGTGGCTCCGCCGTCCCTCGTGCCCCAGGTGTCCACCGTGGTCTGCGACCCCGCATCGCTCGGCACGGTGAGCACCCGGGCGGTCACGGCATTCACGTACGCCACCGCCAGGACCTGGTCCCACGACGGAGGAGAGGCGGCCGTCCAGTGCTGCACGCCCCGCGTGGTGTGCAGGACGGCACCCCCGTCCAGCCGCTGGGCCCAGCCGGTGCTTGCGCTGAACATGCGGAGATTTCCGATCCCGTCACCGGCAGGCTCGGCCGGAACCATGGCGGTGGGGCCGTGAAGAGCCGCCGGGTGGCTCTGGGTGAGGAGGGCGACGGCGCCTGAGGCCACGCCGACGGCCACCGCCAGCCCCATCACGGCGATCAGGGTGGTGCGCCTGCTCGGGTGCGAAGGCCTGGCGAGCTCTCCAGGGCCGGTGCCGGGCGCGCCGCCCCGGCGGGCGTCCCCGGCGGCCAGGGGGCGGCGGTGGGCCCGGGGGAGAGCAGGTCCGGGGACGGGCTTGGCCGGCGCGCCAGGCGGCTCCCAGGCCGCGAACGGATCGGCCGGGATGTCCCTCTGGCCGCGGCGGAGGTGCCGAGCCGGGTGCATGGCGTCGGGGTCGCGCGGCCGTGGGTGCGGAGCGGTGGGATCCGGAGCAGGCGATCGCCCACCGGTGTCACCCCCCGGACCGTCATGCCCCCCCGCGTCGCCCCGCGCCACCATCCCATCATCCGCGCGGAGGACCGTCGGTGTCGCCCGGACGTTGCCGGATGCACCGGGGCCCCGAGCTCGGACCGTCGCGACCACCATGCGCCGACGCCCCAGGCGGAACGGCCTGAGCGATGCGAACGCACCGGGTCGACCAGAGCGGCCACCCGGTATCATCGCCTTGCCGCTGATGGAGCCCCCGGTGAACGGAGGGATTCGGACCGATGACTGCTGAGACGATGCCGGCGGCGTTCCTGGGTCACGGAAGTCCCATGAACGCCCTCGAGCACAACGGCTACACGAGCGCATGGCGGACGTTCGGCAGCTCCAGCCCGCGGCCGCGCGCCATCCTCGTGATCTCCGCCCATTGGTACGTGAACTTCTCGGCCGTCACCGCCATGACCCGGCCAAAGACGATCCACGACTTCTACGGATTCCCCGACGAGCTCTTCGCGGTGGACTACCCCGCCCCCGGTGATCCCGCACTCGCCGCGGAGGTCGCCGAGATCGTCAAGCCAACCTGGATGGGGCTCGACCACGACAGCTGGGGCCTCGACCACGGTACCTGGTCGGTGCTCCTGCACGCCTTTCCCGAGGCCAACATCCCGGTCGTCCAGCTGTCCATCAACGCCGACCAACCATTCGAGTACCACCTCGAGCTGGGTGCGAAGCTCGCGCCATTGCGCCAGCGCGGCGTCCTCATCATCGGGAGCGGGAACGTCGTCCACAATCTGCGTCGCATCGACTGGAACCAGCCTGACGGGGGCTTCGACTGGGCCCACCGTTTCGACGACGCAGTCCGAGAGCATCTGAGCACCTCGCCGGCGGGAATCGTCGGCCTGCGCGACCACCCCGACTTCCATGACGCGGTTCCCACCCCGGACCACTTCATCCCGCTGCTGTACATCGCCGGACTGGCAGGCGCCGCGGGCTCGACCGCCGATGTGCTCGTGGATGGATACACGTACGGGTCGCTATCGATGGCAGCGTATGCGCTCGACGCCCACTGCCCGGAACAGCCACGCTCGGACACCGCCGCCGCTCCGCTTCCGAATCCGGCCGTGGTCCCACCCGACCACACGAACGCCTGAGAAGTCTTCGGCACACAAGCCGCTGCGACGCCTCCACCCCACCTTGCCAGAACAGCCGTTGCAGACCACCCGCTCGTCGGAGAGCCAGGCCGCTGCCTCCGACGCGATGAAACGCGTCCACTGAAGCATGGCTGGCGCAAGCGTTGCCGTCGAACGTCCCGCCCTGGGCCGGTGGCGAGCAGCGGTCACCGCGGCGTTTGGCCTGGGTGGGATCACTATCGCAGCCTGGGGCCCCCGACTCCCTGCCATCAAGAGTGACCTCGGCATCGGCACCGGCACCATCGGTCTGCTCCTCGCGGGGGTGACGATCGGCTCGATTGTTGGGCTTCTGGCTTCGACCCCGCTCATCCATTGGTTTGGCAACCGGCATAGCCTGACCGGGGCACTCCTGGTCATCGCAGCGGCGCTGGCGATCATCGGTGTGGCCATATCGCTGAGGTCAGTTCCATTGCTCAGCGTTGCCTTCGTGGTCATAGGCGCCGGGATCGGCACGCTGGACGTGCTGGTCAACGTGGAAGGCGCCGCGATCGAAGAGACTGCCGCTCGCACCCTGATGCCTCAGATGCACGCGGCTTGGTCGATCGGTGTGGCCCTTGGCTCGGGGATTGGCGCCGCGTGTGCTGCGCTCGGGATCACACCGTCGATGCAGTTCGCCGGCGAGGCCATCCTCATCGGGGTGCTGGCGCTCGCCATCGCTCCGGCGATCCCTCGTGAGACCCACGCTCCCGCTCCGGTGGCCACGGCAACGCGCTCCATGAAAGTCCGGCAATGGCTGCGCGGTTGGATGGACTGGCGGCTCCTGCTGATCGGTGTCGTCATGCTCGGTGTGGAACTCGGAGAGGGGTCAGCCAACAGCTGGCTCGTCCTAGCTGTCCACACCGATCACGGCCAGAGCGCCGCGGTCGCCGCGCTCTTCCTCACAGCGTTCGCCGGTGGTGAGGCTCTCGCTCGGATCTTTGGCGGCCCGGTCGTCGATCGTCTGGGGCGGGTCAACACGATCAGGTGCACGACAGCGCTCGGTGTACTGGGCCTGGTTGCCTTCATCCTTGGCGGCAATGGATGGACCGTCCTCGTCGGCGTCCTGCTCTGGGCCGTGGGCGTCTCCATGGGTTTCCCCCTGGGCATGTCCGCCGCCGCAGAGAGTGGGCCGGACCCGGCTGCACGCGTGAGCGTCGTTGCCTCGGTCGGTTACTTCGGGAACGTCGTTGGCCCCCCGGTCATCGGAGCACTGGCCGCTTCCGCCGGTCTCCTCAACGCCCTGTGGCTCCTCGTCGCGCTCTTTGTCGCCGCGTTCGTTGTCGCCGGCGCACTTCGCCGCCCCGGAGTCCCTGCGCCCTCAGCCGAAGGAGCCGGCTAGCCTGTTCCTGCGCGTGGTCCGGACCTTTGTCGAAGGCATCGATCCCCGCGCGACCGCTACCTGACTCGCCCGCTGACCCTCGACCCTCCCGCGACCACCAGCATCGCGGCGTTCGGCGGGGCCGGCCTGGAGTCCACGATGCCGTGCGGCACGTGTCGACCGTGTCCTGATCCACGAGAGTGGAGCCCAAGGTGGGAATCGAACCCACGACCTACGCCTTACCAAGGCGTTGCTCTACCTCTGAGCCACTTGGGCTGGGCCACGGAACGGGGAGATGGTACCTGAGGCCGGTGACGGCGAGGCGCCTGACCCGCCTCCTCCCCCACTCCACCAGGCAGTCCAGCGCCACCAGCGCCGCTTCGAGAGCCGCGGAGGAGGCGCCCCTGAGCGTGGGCGTCCGGGGGGCAGCCCGATGGACGGTGCCAGAGGCTGGAACCAATCCGCTTGAGGAGTGACCTGGCAGAGGTCGGGCCGTGGTCATCTCCCACCGCGAAGAGTCGCCGGCCACCCTGGCCGGTTCGGGCGCTCGGGTGCTGCCCACCGCGAGCGAGGGGCCCCGATCCGCCTCGGCGAGGGCGCTGAGCGCGCGCGGGCCCATGGGTCCTCAGCCAGAGGAGGCCGCGCCCATCGTGATGGAGATCACGCCCCAGCCGG
This sequence comes from Candidatus Dormibacteria bacterium, assembly GCA_050012735.1. GTDB lineage: Bacteria > Chloroflexota > Dormibacteria > Aeolococcales > Aeolococcaceae > Changshengia. Next base: position 2,209 of record JBEKGP010000095.1, on the reverse strand, counting down.
TGGGCCGGGCTCAGCCGGCGAAGGCCCTGGCCACCGCGTTCAGCCGGCCTCGGCCAGCTGCAGCTGCACCTGCAGGCCACGCAGGAGCCTGATCAACAGGACCCCGAAAGCCAATTGGAAGACCACCTGCGCCTGCAGCTCGAAGCCCCGCGATTGGGGCAGGTAATAGGCAGCCGCCAGGCCGCCCAAGAACATGATGCCGGTGAGAACAGCAAAGTGCCGGTCGCTGCCGCCCAGCCATTTGATGGCCAGACAAGCCAGCCCCAATTGGACCAAGAACAGAGTTGCCCCGAAGAATTCGTGGACTTCGCCAAAACGAGTGTATGGCGTCAGCAGCAGGCCAATCATCTGGCAGGCCATGATTCTCATGGACCGGCCGACGATCAATCCGTGGCCATAATCGATCACCAGCTCGGAAGCCCGCCACAGAGAGTAGGCGAACCCCACCAGGGCGACTGCGTAAGGTGCGATCGTGTCCGTGTTCACGCCCAGGTAGCTGAGGCCGAAGTCGACGCGCAGACTCTGGGGGCGGATCACGATGCACACAACCAGCATCAGCGCTGCCAGCGCCAGCCCATAGGCGACGTAGGCTATCGAGCGTTCGGCATCCGAACGCCCTTTGTCCAGCACCTGCCTCACGGTCAGTAGATCTCTGCCTCTCATGCCGGCCATTGTAGCGAGAACCCTGAGGCGGCTCTTGCGATACCGGCGACCAGACCTAGCCCGCCGCTGAAGATCTGAAGGTCTGGGGACAACGGGACGGAGCCGGGGGACAGCCCCACTCGGAGCAGCGTCGGCCTCTCCACCGCGCGGCGAGCAGTGGGGGATTCACCACGTCCACGAGGCCGGGGTACGGCCGGCAGGAGTAATGAGAACGTCACCAGCGCCCCGGTCCAGACCACCGATGCCGAGAAGGTCCGGGCATAGCTCTGGGCTCCAGCGGTGTTCAGGATCATGAAGGCGGTCTGCTCGCAGGAGAGCCAGCCCGCGCCCTAGGACTTTTCGACCGGGAGCGCCGTGTACCCGCCGCTGGTCCCGGTCGGCGCGGGCTTGGTGTCCCAGCCCAGGTACGCGACCGCGATCTCGGGGCTCTCCGCGCTGATGGCGGTTCCGGTGGTGGCCGTGCCGCTGGTCCCCGAGCTGGTCGACCTCGCATCGACCGGCGAGGCACCGGTGCCCGTGACGTCGAGCACGGTCATGGACACCGAGGACGCGATGGGCAGGGCCGCCGATAGGGTTGTCGCCCCGCCCAGTGAGGTGGCGGCCGCCCACACCTCCTCGTCGGTCTGCCTGCTCCGGACGACGGCCGTGACCCGGGTGAAGCTGTCCCCGGCATTGTCGGAGACCGACCCAGGGCGAGGCTCGCCGTGGGCCCCGCAGTAGCGTCAGTCCCAACCGTCTCATCGGTGGCCCCTCTGCCTCACCGGATGGCTGCACCATCTCGGTGGGCTGCGGGTCGTGGACGGTCCAGGCCTGCTCCCAGTCCAGCGCATAGGCTGTCTGGCCCTGGCCCGGAGTGTAGCCGCGAAGGTTGCGGTTGTCACAGTGGGAGCCGTCAGGGCCACGCGCGGTCTCGGCCGAGGAGGCCTGACGACAAAGGGAGTGCGCCCGAGGCCGCGCGTCGTCGGCAGCGTCGCTCAGTAGTGAATGTGGACGACGGTCCCATCCGGTGCCCAGGGAAAGAGTTGGGTCATAACGTCAAGGGGTACGTGGACGCAGCCGTGGCTGGCGTCTGGCCCATCCTCCGAGCCCGGGCCAAAGGCACTGTCTGGCTCATTGGGGTCGGTGTGCAGGAAGAAGCCGCCGGAGAGGAACTCCATGGCGTAGGCCACCTGCATGGGCGAGTAGTAGTACTGGCTGCCGAGCGGCCAGGGGCTGGTGAAGACCGTGTTGGTGAGCTTTCGGTAGATCGAGAAGCAGCCGGTCGGGGTGCGCAGTCCAGGCATCCCCGAGGTCACCGGGGTGCTCAACACGACCTGCCCTCCCGCCTCCGCCACCAACTCCTGGGTGGTCAGATCGACGTCGATGAGGTGGGCGGCGCCCGTGCCGCACGCGTAGGACACGGCCGGTTGCGGTCGCGGTTTTGGCGTTGGTGTGGGAAACGGGGTGGCAGCCGGGACCTGTGTGGCTGGCGGCGGCAGGATGACCGCCGGTCCCGACTGGGTGACGCTCAGGGTGGGCGGGGCAGTTGGCACGGGCAAATGCACCG
>JBEKGP010000094.1:0-6627 GCA_050012735.1 Candidatus Dormibacteria bacterium | reverse complement strand
CCCACTGACCCCGAGGTCGCGCCGGCACCGACGCACACGAGCGAAGGTGGATTGCTTGCTGTCGGTGTCCCGGCCGCCGCTCTCACAGAGGAGCTCGGGCTCGATGGCGGGGGAGCGGTTCGGCTCGGAACGCAGCTCCACCGCCTTCGAGGTCCACTCTTCGATATTTGGGCGCTCGTCCGTCGGGAGCAGAACGTGCGCGCGGTGGACGAGTGGGCAGCCCATAACAACGTCGAGAACGTCCGCGACGCTCTGGGATGGTTCAAGGAGGCGGGGCTCATCGTGGACCTCCCACTTCTGGAATCCGAGCGGACGAGGGCGTTCGAGGCCTCCCATCGGATTCTCCCGCTCGCCGAGGCGCACGGCCGGTCTCCGGACGACCCCCACCTCCTCCGACTCACGGCAGGCGACATGGCGGTCGATATAGATCTCAGCCTGTACCTCCTCCTGTTCTTCAGCGACGGTTACCGGTCGATCGCAGAGGCCATGTCCGAAATCGTCGGCGCTCTGGGCGCTGACGGCTCGGTAATCCGCGCCCGGGTGCGCGAGACACTGCCCCAGCTCTGTCGTCGGCGATTCCTACTGGTGGACGAATTGGGTGGCGCGACTCGGAGTCCTGATGAGCACCGGGGGGCTCGGGGCTCATGAGGCTGTCGCGTGACATGATGGGGGTGGGTCTCGCAACCGCAAGTGGGCTTGGCCAAGTTCTGGCCAGCGCTCTTGGTGCCAACCCGGCCGTCGTGGCCGTACTTGGAACTGGGGCTGTCGCTGGGGGGCTCCTCCAGTTTCATCCAGCCGCCCCGACAAGTGCGGCACCCGTCGCAGACGACCGAGGCAAGGTGCCCGTCGTAGGCATCGACGATCAGAGGAGGGAGGCGCAGCTGGAGCGGCAGCACCGCGACCATGACATGCCAACGCCTGAAGCATCTGAGGGCCACGCCCGAACCACAACTGAAGACGAGCTTGCTCGAATGTCTCGAATCGCTCAGGAACGGACGGCGCCGGAGATGGAACTCGGGCTTTGAGCGCCAATGACCGGGGTGCGATGGAGGGCGAAACTGCCGATCGTCTGAATCTGCTCGGCCTATCCCCAACGGAGTTGCAGGCTGAGGTCGGGCGCCTTGTGGGTTGGGTACGCTGGCTGCAGCGGCAAGACGTTGACGTCCCGACTTGCTGGGTTGTTCACGGCTTTGTCGTCCGTCTTCTCCAAGCGCTCAGGCTGTATCACCTATCGGTTGCATCCCCGTTCGAGGCGATTGCATGGTGGCGATCGGTTCTGGAGTGCATGGCTCGCCCGGAGGTGGATAGGCTACGTCGCCACGACGCGGACCACGGATGGACCGATCTGGAGCTTGACCGCGGTCAGGTGAGCGAAGCAGACGTCCTCGTGAAGTTCCTAACCGCTCAGCAGGCCGTGGAAGAATCGCGGTAGTCAAACGGCGAGCCTCCCCCCGTCAACTGCGAACAGTGCCGACACGGTCAGCGGCGACTCCAGAACTTGGCATCGGATCGACGCTGCCGATCGGTGGGAGCCAGGGGGATCCCGAGTTCGGCGATACGCGTGTTTAGTAGCGGGGCCAGTCGCACCGGCGCGTACTGAATCTGCTCCACACTCACATTGACGTGGCGGGGCGATGGCGCTGGATTGTGGTGGATGTGGCCGTGCACGTTGATGACATCGGGAGCCAGCTTCATCAGATCGACACTAATCGGCTCGTGGGTGAAGCGTAACCGCCAGCCGCCATAGGCGGCCTCAAATCTTGGAACGAGCTTCCAGCCACGTCGCACGAACTGCTCCAGCTTTGACGACTGCCGGTCGTGATTGCCGGGCAGCAAATAGATGTGACCCGGGAGCTCCTGGAGGCGCTCATTGTAGGTTGCCGGGTCGATGCCTGCGATAACGTCGCCCAAGTGGAGCACGACGTCATCGACGCCGACAGTTGCGAACCACCGCTCAAGCATCAAGTCGTGGTCGTTCGGGGGACGTACCCCGGGCGCCAATTCCTGGGCGAGGCGTGTGTGGAACCAATGCGTGTCGCTGATTACGAGTAGGGTATCCAGGACCGCACGCAACTCGTCCGGATCGGTCTCCGGGAGGCCCTTGATCATAGACGACGTCCCAGGTCAGCCAAACCGGCCTCGCCAGCTGCATCCCATCGTGCCCCTAAGTGTCTCAGAACCGCGTCATGCCGGAAGACGCACCTCCATGCCACTCGAGTGCCTGTAGACGACGTGCCGACGATGTTCTGACGCGAGGGCTGCACCAACTTGGTGCGAATGATGGCACTCCCCGCGAGCGCCTCATCTGGGTGGGGCCGACCACTGTCCGACCGGGATCGGTCGCCGCGGTCAGGCCGTAGACGCTACGGGCGTGCCGCACCCTTGGGAGACGATCAGCCGGGGTCGGCGGCGCTGCGGATAGGGCTGGGCCGTCCGGGTTCCGCCTGAGCGCGCAGACGGTCGAGCGCGGTCATGCGCCGGCGCTCCGGAGAGGAGGCATGTGTCTGGCGCGACGGCCCGGCGGGTGCTGGGGGAGCCGCCGTCGGCAGGGCGGGCGGCGGAGCGGCCTGTCGAGCGCTGCTCGCCGGCGCGGAGACGGAGGGCGAGCCGTCGCGGGAACCACCACGCAGGCGAAGTCCCCGCCACAGCAGCTCCTCGAGGAAGTCCTGCTTCGAGATGGGCTCCGTGAGTCGACGCTCGTAGTACGCGTGGTCCAGGGCCCGGACAAGGTCCTCCGTCAGGTAGGCCGTGTGCTTCCTCCGCACTTTCGGAACCTCCGCCATCACGAAGCCGCCGCTGCCTCCGCGGCGGCGGCCACGGCTGCGATCTGGTCGAGAACCGCGGCGCGGGATGCGCCGGGGGTGGGACCGGATGTCAGGGGACGGGAGGCGCTGTGAAGCAGCTCGCCCTCCTGCACCGCTGGCCCCAGCCGAAACGGTGGACGAATGACGCCCTCCGAGGTCAGCAGCTCAGCCCACTGACCGTCGCTCACCCGGTCCCGCACCCTGTTGGGGACGACCAGGCCGCACCGGACGCGCGCTGCGTAGGTGGCCATGAACTTCCAGAGGGCGGGCACCGACCACTGATCGAGCGTGATGGGCAGGATGACGACGTCGGCGGCAGCCGCCGCTCCGTCAGCGAGGGGACCGTGGCCTCCCGGAGTGTCAACGACGACATGGCAGTCCCACGCAGCAGCCCACTGACGTAGCCCGTCACGGATTGCGTCGGAGAGGCGCCGTGGGCCGGCCGGCGTGGGCACCATCAGGGCCGGCTGGCCTTCGGGCGTCCATGCCCACGCGGCCGCCTCGGTCGGTGCGCTGTCGAAGATGGTGAGGAGCTGTTCGTGAGATGGGACCAGGGGAGGACGCCCTGCTCCCCCACTGCGAGGGCGTGGTGTACGCCCCGTCCGCAGCGCGTGGAGAACCGGCGCTGGTCCCGGCGCCTGCCACACCGAGGAGGCGTGAGGCCCTGCCCACCAGGTCGTCGCACCACCCCACGGTTCCAAGTCAACGAGAACCGCGTCAAGCGCAGCCGCCAGGTGGACCGCGAGGGTGGACTTTCCCACCCCTCCCTTCCACTGGACCATCGTGAAAACTGCCACGGTGCGTACAGTACCGCATCTGGACCCCGCGCGGCACGCCCAGGCTGTACGAGATGCGCTGACGGTGCCGCCCGCACCGCGACTACCGTCTGTGGCGGGGCTACCGTACGTACCGGGAGTACCGTAAGCTGCCGATCGATCCAGTTCCCCTCACGGCCCCTGGCTCGGGCCCGGACTCCCGAGTCGGGTAACGGTGGTAGCGGCAACGTCCCCGATACGACCCGACATCCAAGCGTTGGGCTGAAACATGGCAAATGTTCCGCCAGCGTGCTCGACTGGCCACGGCACATACACGGCTCGGTCGCGTCAGCTGCTGGCGGGCCGCGACCCCCTAGGGTCGCCGTCATGGAGATTCTCCCTACAGGCACAGATCTCGCCAAAGAGGCTCTCACTCGATCCTCCGAGGGATGTCGGGCCCTCGCCGACCTACTCCTGGACGGCCCCGTCCAGCAGCTCTCGGGTCTAGCCCTCTCGGTGAGCGCCGCGGCTGCTGCCTTCTCCTCCGAGGACGCTGGACAGCACCTGCTCCGGGCCAGGACCGAGCTGCTCGAGCGCTACGCCCGGCTCCTCGCCACCGCGGCCGACCAGCTGGAGCGCATCGACGAGGCACCCGTTCGCCGACTGCACCCGCGCTGGAGAGTCAGTCAGGACTGAGTGGCAGGGGCAGACCACCCCGCCCTCTAGCTGGGTGGCTCGGCGCCAGGCGGCCCTAGCTCTCCGGACGCGGAGGTGGCGGGGTGGTCGAGGGCCCGCTCATCGCCATCGACCATGCCGAGCAGCTGAGCCCGCAGCTCGTCCAGGGAGGTGGCGCCGCTCACCTCCAGGAGCTTGGCGGTGGCCTGGTAGAGGTGAGCGCGGCTGTCCTTGAGGTCGCGGCCCGTTCGGCGCAGCAGACCCCACTCCACCAGCTGCGCGACGGTCTCGCTGGAGTCGACACCGCGGACCTCGTCGATGCGCCGCCGGGTCGCCTGGCGGTTGAAGACCACGATGGAGAGGATCTCGATGTGGCGGTGGGTGAGCCGGGGCACCGTCTCTGCCTCGACGGCGCGATCGGCGAGGAGCGCCAGGGTCCGGTGGGGCAGCAGCGCCAGGGTCTCGGAGTCCTCGACCACCCGCATCCCCAGGGGGGCCAGGCGATCGGAGAGCTCGGGGACGGCGGTCCGGATGCCGGCGATCGAGGCCTCCAGGATGAGGCTCGCCTCGCCGAGGGGGAGGGTGCGGCGGACGGCGAGCAGCGCTCCCAGCCGGGGCACCAGGCCGTCCTCGGGGGATGGCCGCGGCAGCGGAACGAGCTGCGGTCTGGAGTCCAGTCCCAGGGCCTCATGGAGCTGGACCGAGGTCGAGTAGCTGGGCTGGGAGCGGCCAGTCTCGATCCGGGAGAGCTGGGCCGCCGAGACCTTGACGAGTTCCGCGAGCTGGGTGAGAGTGAGCCCCACCGCCTTCCGACGCTGTTTGAGGGTGCGGCCGAGGACCCCGGGATCGGGGCGGGACCGAGAGTGGGGGTGATCTCGCGGGGAGGAGGTGATCATCGGCCGGGTTTCAATTGTGCATCAGATGTAAATTGGACGGCATAGCGCAAAATCCCGGTTTTGCGCTAGCATCCGCCGCGATGGCCGTCGCCGAATACCCACGGCCCCCCGATGGGGAGCGCGGATCGCCGCCCAGAGCCGCGGCGGTGGCCACGATCGCCCTCCCGCTGGCCGCCCTCCCGGATTCCGTCCCCGAGGTCCAGCAGCGGGCCGCCGCGGCGGCCACCCACCCCGAGGCGTCCGCGGAGCTCCGGATCCTCGGCAGGTTCCTGCTCCACCACCGGGCCGCCACCGCCTCCGAGTACTGCCGCGACATTCTCGCCTTCGCTAGGTGGTGCAAGGAGAAGGAGACGGAACTCTTCCAGGTCGATCGCACCACGGTCGAGCTCTGGGTGCTCTCGATGCAGGCGGAGGGGATCATGCCCCGGACCCTCCGTCGCCGTCTCGCCGCGGTTCAGGGCTTCTACCTCGAGGCTGTCGACGCCGGGGTCATCGGCAAGGTCCCAACCCTCAGGGTCAAGCGGCCTCCGGTCGGCACCTCGGCGAAGAGCGGGATCGGCCGCGAGGAGGCAGCGCTGCTCCTCGAGGCGGCGGAGGACGCCGGGCCCCGGGACGAGCTGCTCATCCGCCTCCTCCTCCTCAACGGCCTGCGCGCCTCTGAGGTGGCCCAGCTCACCATCGGTGACGTGGGCGATGAGCGCGGCCACCGCACCATCAGGGTGCGGCGCAAGGGCGGCAGGGTCTCCGTCGAGGCTCTCTCCCCGGGAACCCGCCACGCTCTCGATCGCCTGCTCCAGCAACCGGGTCATACCGATCCCGAGGCTCCCCTCATCGCCGACCCGGAGGGAAATCCGCTCTCCCGCCACGGGGTGGCCCGGATCACGCACCGTCTCGGCCGGGCGGTCGGTATCACCGCCGCCGGCGAGCCCCCGCTCAACCCCCACGAGCTGCGCCACAGCTTCATCACTCTGGGCCTGGACGCGGGTGCCAGCCTCCGGGACATGCAGCGCGCGGCGGCCCACGCCGACCCCCGGACGACAGCCGACTACGACCGCCGCCGCAAGGCCCTGGACACTCACCCCAGCTACCTGGTCGAGCGCTACCTCTCCTGATCCTCCTCATGCCCCTCATCGCCCGCAGGCCGGCCGCCGGGCGGCGGCATGGGGAAGAACTCCAGCACCCGGGTCTCCCATTCGGGCGACCAGGTTCGCGAACGCCGCCTGGGTGCGTTCCCGGCGCGCCGCCATCTCCTCGGGGCTCGGCTCCGGCGGAGGGAGGATGGAGATGAACGATCGCTCCGCGTTGCCAGCTACGAGGGCCTGGGCGGCGATGCGGAACCGCTCCCAGAGCTCCTTGGGCGCCAGCTCCGACAGCCCGGGACACACCTCAGTCTGCGGGGTCCGAGCCCCGAGCCCGTCGAGGGGCGCTGGGGCGGGCCGTGGGTGCAATGCGCGTGCGAGGGACTTGGGTGCGGGGATCGCGCGATCGTACCCTCGC
>JBEKGP010000093.1:0-6704 GCA_050012735.1 Candidatus Dormibacteria bacterium | reverse complement strand
AGCGCGGGCAGGTGGCGCGCGGCGGCGGCCTCCGCGAGTGCCTCCCCCTCACCCACGACCCAGTCGGGCACCTGGATCCGCGGGTCGGGAAGGTCAAGGCCCCGGAGCAGCTCGAGCCGGCGGTCCAGGGCCAGCCCCATGATCCCCCTGCCGTCGAGGTGGAGGAGGTCGATGGCCAGGTAGACGGCGGGAAGCCTCTGCTGGCTCGCCGCCCCCAGGGCCATCCTCTCCCCCAGGGCGACCAGATCGGGGCAGCCGGACGGGTCGAGTACGGCGACGACTCCATCGAGGACGGCGGAGCGGGGTGCCAGCGGCAGGGCGGCGGCCACGATCTCCGGGTACCGGTCGCTGACGTCGGCGAGGGTCTCGCTCTGAAGGCGGATGGCTTCGGGGGAGGCGAAGAGGAGCGTCCGGGCGCCGTCCCAGTCGATCGAGAAGCGGAAGTCGGGATCGTCGAAGGCTCCGACGCAGGGGACCGAGAACTCCGGAAGGACCCGTCCCGGCACCGCCGGAGGGACGGGGAGGCGGAGCGGAAGAGCGGCGCCGTCAGCGCTGGGACGCCTACGCCGGTCGGCGGTCGGGCGCACCCTGGTCAGGACGCGCGGCGGCGGCGGGCGGAGCCGGTGGCCCGTTCCGGCTCGGCCTCGGTGCCGCCGGCCGCCTGCCGCTGCCGGGCGGACGCCTCGACCGACGCCTTGAGGACGGCCATCAGGTCGGTGATCTGGGCGAGTGGTGGTGACGGGATGCGCTCCAGGGGCCGGTCGTTGAGCTTCGCCTCGACGAGACCCTCGACGGCGTCCCGATACCCATCCCGATGTCGCGCGGGGTCGAAGCGCGCCGCGAGGTTCTCGACCAGCATCACCGCCATCTCCAGCTCCCGGGCGTGGATCTCGACCTCGGCGTCGGGGAGGGCGAGCTGGCCCAGGTCACGGATCTCGTCCGGCCAGTGGAGGGTGTTGAGCAGGATCGCCCGCTCGTGGAGGGCGAGACGGCAGAGGTGCTCACGATCGCGCAGAGCGACCTTGCCGACCGCCACCTTCCCGGTCTTCTCCAGGGCCTTCCTCAGAAGCTGGTAGGGCTTGACCCCGACGGCCTCGGGTTCGAGGTAGTAGGCGCCCTTGACGTAGACGCCGGCGTCGATCTCGGAGTCGTCGCAGAACTCCAGGATCTCGATGGTCCGGGTGGTGGCCAGGGGCAGGTTGTCCAGCTCCTCGTCCTCGATCCGCACGTACTCGTCCTTGCCGACCTCGAAGCCGCGGACGGCGTCGTTCCAGCCGACCTCGCACTCCTCGACGGGGCACCAGCGCTTGTTCCGGAGCGGCGCGCCGTCCCGCGGGCAGAGGAGGCGGAAGGAGACCCCCTTGGACTCGTTGGCGAGGTACATCCGCACCGGGATGGCGACCATCCCGAAACTGATGGCGCCCCGCCACATCGACCTCGGCATCGATCGAGTATATGCGGGCATCCCCGATCGCGGCGAAGGCGACCGGGGAGAGCCCTAGACGGTGTGCCCGTCCCTCACCACTGCTGGCGGGTGGCCGGCGAGCTGCCCATCAGGTCGAGACCGGGGTCCTCCACCGGGACGAAGGCGGACTCCACAGCCACCCGACCCGGGCCGATGCAGCGCAGCCAGAGATAGCGGTTTCCCCACGACCGCCAGGACTGGTACGCGCCCGCCGGGTGCTCGAAGTGGAGGTGCATGGAGACGGAGAGATCCTTGTAGAGCAGCGCCGTGGGCTTGATGAGCATCGTCTCCCCGGGCCCGAGTCGCCGGACGAAGGCGTTGCCCTTGGCGTGGAGCAGCACCAGCCCGGGAGCTCGGGGCGCCGAGAACCGGTCCAGGAACTGGCCCATCGGGTAGTGGGTCTCCTGCTCGTTCTGGCCCTTGAGGGTGGTGAAGTAGATCCCGCTCATCACCCAGTCGTAGGCGGTGGCCCCGCTGGCGATCAGCATGGTGTGCTCGCGCACCTCGACCCCGCTGCCGACCTGGATGGGCAGGGCGACGATCTCGCCGGCCGCGTCGTGACTGAAGGCGATGTGCCCCTTGCCGCTGGCCTGGACCATCACCAACGGCATCCCGGCGAGCATGCGGCTCCAGCCGCCCCGGAGCTTCAGGGTGTCGATCTTGACCCCGTCCTCGCGGAACAGCAGGGTGTGGTGCATGAAGAAGACGGATTCGCCGCCGTCGAGGGACACATCCGCCACGGGGACCACGGTGCCCGCGATCTGGCAGGTGGACTGGCCGAACTGGATCCGGGCCATGTCCTTGACCGCGGGCAGCTGGGTCCATCCCGAGGTGTCCTGAATTGCCCGGACGTCAACCGGCGCACCGCAGGAGGGGCAGCTTCCGCCGGGGTTCTGACTCGACATCCCGCACCAGGCGCAGGTGTAGGAGCCGGCCGGGGCCGCGGGTTGTGCGGGCGGCTGCGCCATCGCGGGTGGCGGCTGCGGGAGCGCGAACGGCATGCCCGGCGGAGCGAACGGCATGCCGGGTTGCGGGGGCGGTTGCGATCCGGGCGGAGGGCTCCAGCCCTGGTGGACCTGGTCAGGCGGCGTCGGGCCGGCCGGCGTCCCCCAGTTCGGGGAACCCTGCCCAGGCGGCGCGGGATTGGCCGGGGAGCCCCAGTTGGGAGAGCCCTGGCCCGGCGGCTGCGGCGGGTTGGAGGCCATCTCGCCGCTACTCGGTCGCGTGGTGGACGTACATCGACTGCATGCCGAGGCGCCCGGGCCCGGTCATCCGCACCATGTGCAGCCCGGTCCCCCCGAAGAGACCGGTGGTGAGCTTCTGGCTCTCGACCGTCATCTGCACTGAGGAGTCCTTGTAGAGGTAGGCCCCGGGCTCGAGCAGGATCGACTGACCGGCCGCGAGCGTGCGCTCGAAGACGTTGCCGTAGCCGTGGAGGATGAGCAGCCCCGGCTGCCCTGCCGCGATGAAGCGGTCCATGAACATGCCCTGCCCTCCGAAGAGGGCGGTGCGCATTCCCTGAATCCGCGTGTACGAGTACTGGACGGTGTGGGATGCGAGCAGGAAGGCGTGCTCCCGGGCGTCCAGCTCCATGGACGGATGGAGGGGCAGGACCACCAGCTCGCCGGTGGCGTCACGGGAGAAGGCGATCCGACCCGGACCGCGGGCGGTGGTGATGATGTGGGGCATCCCCGCGAACGATCGCTTCATCATCCCCTGGAGGGGCATGACGCCGACCGGCACGGTCTGGTCCTTCCAGAGCATCACGTGGTGCTCGAAGAAGATGCCGTCCTGGGGCGAGAGGGTGATCTCGGCGACCGGCACCAGCTCCCCCTCCACCTGGCAGGACGAGGACCCGAAGTGGAACTCGGTCATGTCGCGCAGCCGGGGGGCCTCCCGCCACCCGGAGTCGGACACCAGGTTGCGGACGTCGAGAGGCGCCCCGCAGGTGGCGCAGCTCTGGGCGTCGACCGGGTTCTGGCCGTGGCACCACTGGCACTCGACGCGCTGGCCGACGGCTTCCACCATGGCTCTTCTCCCTGTTGCGGACGGCGAAATCGTAACCACCCGGCCGCCGGTCGTGTGAGACGGCTCCGGCGACCGGTTGGGGACGGCGGGCGCGGCCTCAGCCGGCGGGCGGTTGCGGTGGAGCGGGTGGTGCGACAGGGGGAACCGGCGCGGCGCCGACCGCCTGCCCGCACCCTGCGCAGAAGCGGGCTCCGGCGGCCAGCTCGGCTCCACAGCCGGTGCAGTGAGCGGTGCCCAGCGGGCCACCGCAGCTGGGGCAGAACCGGCCACCGGCGGGGCTGACCGCCTGGCACTTGGGGCACTGGACCGTCGCCGCGGCGGGAGCCGGGGCGGGCGGGGCGTAGCCACCCCCGCCGCCCGGGAAGCCGGGCCCCGGCGCCGGAGCGGCCTGGACCGGTTGGGCCATCTGCCCGCCCAGGCCGAAACCGGCGGCCATGAAGGCGGGCGAGACCGCCCCGCCTCCCTGAGACATGCCCTGGCCAGCGCCCAGCGCCATCTCGCCGGCCGCGTATCCCTGGAAGGACCCCGCCAGCCGCGAGTAGGCGGTGTCCTTGCTGAACTGCTCCAGCCGCTTCTGAGATTCGTCGTCGAGGCTGATGGTGAAGTTCCCCATCCGAGCGACGGTGAGGCCGTAGGTGGCGAGCTGCTGGTTGGCCAGCTCGATGATCGCCTTCTCGATGTCGTCGGTGTAGGCGGCGAGCCCCAGGATTGGCCAGCCGTTGCGGACGATCTGCTTGGTGACGTCGGTGCGGAGCACCTTGAGCAGCTGCTCGGCCACCCAGTTGGTGACCGCGGAGTTGTCGGTGACGTCGACGGTGCCCACCAGGTTGACCAGCAAGGAGGCGGGCTCCACCACCTTGAGGCTGTAGTCGCCGAAGACGCGCAGCGACACGATCAGCGTGCTCACCGGGTCCTGGACCGAGTCGATCTTGCCCCCGAAGCGGTTCTGGGTGAACTCACGGTTGCCGACGAAGTACAGCTCGGCGCGGTAGAGGTTGCCCCCGGTGAGGGCGTCGGCGAAGATGCCGAGGAAGGGCAGCTCGGTGGCGTCGATCGAGTGCCTGCCGGGGGGTAGGGTGCCCTTGACCTGGCCCTGGTACATGAAGACCGCGACCTCGTCCGGAGCGACGATCGCGTGGGTGAAGCGCCGGATCTCGTGGTCAGGCCACTTAAAGACGATCTGGCCCTTGCGGTCGTCGGGGACCGCGATGTTTTCTCGTGCTCCCGGGAAGAAGCCAGGCATGGGCGTGTCTCTCCTCTCGCTGGACCGTCAGCAAATTATGGGTCCTGGGTCGGCAGGCCCAGGGCGCGGCGCACCGACCCGATCTGGAGCAGGGCCCACAGTCCGCCCGCGGCGACCGCGAGGCCAAAGCCGCCCATGGCGATCAGGGCGCATATCACCAGCAGCGTCAGAGTGCCGTGCGCCCCCGCCGTCGCGACCAGGATCATGAGCAGGATCCAGGCGCAGATGGCCGCCAGGGCGGCGGCGGCACCGACCACGGCCAGACCCATTCCGACCAGGGCGCCGAGGGCCCGGTCGACGCTGGAGCGTGGGGAGAGATTGGGGCTGGGGTTGAACCAGGGCCGCACGGCTGCAGCTTAGTCGGCCGGGTGGCGGAGCGTCAAAGTCCGGGAACGCTCCCGCTCACGGGTCACGACGTGACACGGTGATGGGCCGCCACTCCGGGGGCGCGAGTACGATGTCCGCACCGTGCCGCCGGCGCTCGGCGGCTGCGCCGGTGAGAGCGGCGGAGCCCCCTACGCATCCCCGGCCGCACCTCATCACTCCCCGGAGCCGCGCCCGTTGGCCACGTCCAGGAACCCCGTCCCCCCCCGCCGACCGCGAGCCGCAGCCGCGGTGCCGGCGCCAACGGCGATGCCCACCGCCCGCGTCGCCATCGAACAGCCACGACCCGTCGTGGAGTGCGGAGCGCTGCCGGCCAAGGCCACCGTCGGGGTGCCTCTCGCCATCAGCGGCTCGCTCTTCGCGGACGGCCACGACCTGGTCATAGGGTGGGTCCGTCACGGCCGGCCGGGCTCCGGCGCGGCCACCACCCGAGGCTGGCAGGAGCTCCCGATGCAAGCGCTCGGCGACGACCGATTCGGCGCCGTCATCACCCCCGCACGAGTCGGACCGTGGGCCTTCGAGATCGTCGCCATGCCCGACCTCTACGGGAGCTGGCTCAGCGACCTCCGGGTGCGCCTAGATGCGGGCCAGGAGGTCACCCTCGAGCTGGAGGAGGGGGCACGGATCGCGGAGCGGGCGGCGGCCCTTCTCGGTACCGCCGGCGGCGACCGCCAGGAGCTAACCGCCCTGGCCGCCCGCCTGCGCGACCGGAGCGTGACGCCGGCGCATCGCCTCCACGAGGCGGCGCGGCCGGCGGCGGTGGCGCTGTTGCGGCGCACGGCCGACCGCCAGGCCACCACGCGCTCCGGACCGTGGCGGCTCGTCGTGGAGCGCGAGCTGGCCGGGTTCTCGGCCTGGTACGAGATGTTTCCGAGGTCGGAGGGGGCGCAGCCACCCCGCAGCGGGACCTTCCGGACCGCGGCCGCCCGCCTCTCCGCCATCGCCGCCATGGGTTTCGACGTGGTCTACCTCCCCCCCATCCACCCCATCGGGCACAGCTTCCGGAAGGGGCCGAACAACGCGACCGAGTCGGCGCCAGGGGATGTCGGTTCCCCCTGGGCCATCGGGACGGCAGAGGGTGGGCACACCGCTGTCCACCCCGACCTCGGAACCCTCGACGACTTCGACCTCTTCGTGGCGGAGGCGGTGCGCCAGGGCCTGGAGGTCGCCGTCGATTACGCGCTCCAGTGCAGCCCTGACCATCCCTGGGTCGGCGAGCACCCGGAGTGGTTTCGGCACCGCGCCGACGGGACCATCCGCTACGCGGAGAATCCGCCCAAGCGCTACCAGGACACCTACCCGCTGGACTTCGGCAGCGCGGACCGAGCCGGTCTCTGGACAGCGCTGCGCGACGTGGCGCTCTTCTGGATCCGGCGCGGGGTGCGGATCTTCCGAGTCGACAACCCGCACACCAAGCCGTTCGCGTTCTGGGAGTGGTTGATCGCCGAGATTCACCGCCACCATCCGGATGTCGTCTTCCTGGCCGAGGCGTTCACCCGACCGGCGGTGATGCAGCGGCTGGCCAAGCTCGGCTTCAGTCAGTCCTACACGTACTTCACCTGGCGCACCACCAAGGCGGAGCTG
>JBEKGP010000092.1:0-7151 GCA_050012735.1 Candidatus Dormibacteria bacterium | reverse complement strand
CGGTGTCGAAGCTCGCGATGCGTCGCTTCAGGATGTCGCCGATCTCGTCGCTTCGTATTGCCATCGCTCGGTGTGTCCCTGACCTCCGATCAGGCCATCGCGGCCTGAAGCTGCTGAAGATGGCTGCGAACGCTGTCGTCGATGACGCGATCGCCCATCCGGATCACAAGTCCGCCGATGAGGGCGGGATCGTGGACGGTCTCGAGCCGGACGGGATGCGCCAGGCGGACGGCGAACACCCCCTCGATCCGCCGCTCGGCCGCCCGGGTGAGGGGTACGGCGGAACTCACCACGATGCGAAGCACGCCGGACGCCGCATCGACGATGGCCCGGTACTCGGCGACCACCTCCGTGAGGAGCGCAAAGCGCCCATGGGCCACGAGTAGCCGTACCAGGTTGCGGGCGGGAGCCGACATCCCCTCGAGGAGCCCGTCCAGGGCCGCGCTGCGCTCCTCCAGGGACACCCGTGGGTTGGCCATGACCGCCCGGACCCGGACGTCGTCGAGGATGACCCGAGCCCGCTCCAGCTCGGCGGCCACAGGGTCGACGCTGACCCGTTCGCGGGCAACCTCGTAACAGGCTTCCGCGTAACGGTGAGCGAGGGGGGAGGCCATCAGCGTGGCTCCGGCGGTGGTGTCACTGGGGCGGCGTCTCCAGAGACTGGAGGGAATGCTCGATCAGCTTGTGCTGGGACTGCGCGTCCATCGCGTCCCCGAGCACCCGGGCCGCGGCGGTGACCACCAGAGCACCGACCTGGGTGCGAAGCTCGCGAAGCGCCCGATCCTGCTCTGCGATGATGTCCACCCGGGCCTGATCGCTGAGGATCTTGGCCTCGCGCCTGGCCTTGGACCGGAGGTCGTCCGCCTCCGCGGCCGCCTCGCGATGAGCGCGGTCGGTGATCTCCCGGGCCTGGTCACGCGCTTCGTCGAGGAGCTTCTCGACCTCGACCCGCACCTCCGCCAGGCGCTTCTCGGCCTCCTGCGCCTGCTGCAGCCCGGCCTCGATGGCCTGGTCCCGCTTCTCGGCAATCCGCATGACCGGCGGGTAGACCCAGCGCCACAGGACGCCCACCATGAGCAGGAAGGCGACCGCTTCGGCGATCAGGGTGCCGTTGACGGACAGCAGCCCGGCGGCGGGGCTGGTCGCGGCTAGCATCACGTGCGACCTAGCTCGTCTTTGCGCCGTAGCTGACGATGAAGAAGAAGCCGAGCACCAAGTTGATGAAGTACATCGCCTCGACCAGGCCGACGATCAGGAACATGATGACCGTGAGGCGACCCTGGGCGTCCGGCTGGCGAGCGGTGCCCTGGATGGTGGCGTTGCCGGCGAGCCCGTCACCGATGGCGGCGCCGATGGCGCCCCCGCCGAGGGCGAGACCGGCGGCGATCAGCGCTCCGGCCAGGATAAGCGAGTGCGCGTCGATGGCGGTGGCTAGCAGTGGCATCGGGTCCATCTCTCCTGTGGTGACCTAGGCGGGCTTGCGGGCCTCATGGCCCTCGTCGGAGACCCCCTCGCGGGCCTGACCGAAATAGATGACGGTGAGCAGCATGAAGATGAAGGCCTGGATCGTGCCGATGAAGAGCACGTCGAACAGCTTCCAGACCGTCATGAAGACCAGGGGCACGATCGACAGCGCGGAGGTGATCACGGACGTTCCGGCCCAGACCTCGAAGAGCGACCCGAGCAGGTAGACCATCACCACCCCGGCGAACACGTTGCCGAAAAGTCGGAGGGCCAGGGTGATCGGCTTGACCAGCTCCTCGATGATGGTGAGGGGGGGATAAGGAGCGCGCAGGTAGTGGTGGAGATAGCCGCCCAGCCCGCGCACTTTGATGGCGTATCCCTGGCTCATGAGAAAGACGATCAGTCCCATGGCGAGCGGCAGGTTGAGGTCGGCGTTGGCCGGCTCCACCGGCTGCTGGAGCGGGAAGAAGTCGAGCCAGTTGGCCACCAGGATGAAGAATCCGATGCTGGCCGCCAGGGGCAGAAGGAAGGCGGGGACGTTCTCCCCCACCGTGTCGCGGATCAGGTTCCGGACGTAGCCCAAAAAGAGCTCGAACACCATCTGCAGCCTTCCCGGCTTGCCGCTCCGCAGCGTTCGCACGAGGAGGAACCCGAGCGCGAGGGTCACCGCGATGGCGATCCCCGAGGAGATCAGCGTGTCGAGATCGTAGGTGCAGAGGAAGCCACCGCCGCCGCAGATGGTGATGGTGGGGTGGGTGCCGGGAGCGCTGTCGGCGAGGAGCTGACCGATCATCGGCTGCGCAGCACCTCACGGAGGGAGGCGGCGGAGAGCACCAGTTGGGCGACCGCCATGCCGGCCGCGACCAGGATGGCCCGTTCCCAGCCGAGCACGAATCCGCTCAGGACGGCGAGCATGGTGAGGATCAGCAGCCGCAGGATGCTGGTGGCCGCGAAGGCGACCCCGATGCCGAGCAGCCGCACCGCCAGGAAGCCGTTGCCGCCACCCAGGATGAGGCCGAGTGCCAGCGCCACCCCGCTGAGCGGCTGGCCGAGCGCGGACGCCACCACCAGCGCCACCACAGCCGTGCCGGCGCAGATCGCGGCGGTGAGGTTGAGGGCATGCCGTGGCGCGGCGACAGCGTTGAACGGCACCGCGACGGCTGCGTCAGGAACCGGAGCCGGCGCCGGGACCCCCATCAGAGGTACCTCCGCATCTGAGCCCTCAGCCCGAAGGCGGCGGCGGCGATGCCGACCACGAGTCCGACCAGCAGGCCCACGGGAGTGGTGTGAGCCACCTGGTCGATGACCAGGCCCGCGACCAGAGGGATCACGAAGGCGGCGGCGAGGAAGAGGCCGAGACCGATGAGCTCAGTCCCGGAAAGGCCACCCGTCCGGTCAGCCGGCATGACGGCAGGCAAGCTGGCGCCTTTGGGAAGGCACCGTGAGGGCGTGACGGCGAGGCCGAATTCCAGCCCGGCCTCGCAGGGCCTGGCGAGCACCGCGGCAACTTAGCACAGGGGGTATGCCGCGCCGCCCCGCGCCCCTATCGACCCGTCCCATGGCACCCAGCCTACAGGCCTGTCCGGCTCTCCAGCCAGAGCCGGATGTCATGAAACGCCATAGGGGCCATTGTCCGGGCCCACCGGCGGCTCAATCCAGGTCGCCCGGGTGGCGCAGGCTCTCCAGGATGCCCTCGGGAGCGCCGCCTTCCCCACCGGAGTCCGACTGACCGGGCGGCCCCGGCGCCTCCCGCCGCAGCCGCTGGAGACGGCGGTGGTTGCGCCAGAAGATCGCCGCCACCCCCAGCGCGCAGAGGACGAAGCCGATGTCCAGGATCTTGCGATGGCCAAAGATCGCGAGCCCCACGCAGCCGAGCACCCCGGTCGCGAAGTAGAAGGTGAGGGCGGTCTCCATCGGGGTCATGCCGTGGGCCTGCAGCCGGTGGTGAAGGTGGCGCGCGTCGGGCGTGGTCGGGCTGACTCCGGCGCGACCACGGCGCACGATCGCCCAGGCGGTGTCGCTGATGGGCAGGCCGAGCGCGATCAGGGGAACCAGGATCGAGAGGCCGACGCTGACCTTGGCGATCCCAACGATCGTGACAGCGGCGAGGATCACCCCCAGGAAGTGGCTGCCGGTGTCGCCCATGAAGGTCCTGGCCGGGGGGAGGTTGAAGACGAGGAAGCCCAGGCACACCCCCATCAGCGCCGCGCTCAGGATGACCACCCCCGACTGGAGGTCGCCCGGAACGACGATCCGGTTGATCGCGGCCAGCATCGCCACCAGGGCGACGATCGCGACCACGCCGGCGGCGACGCCGTCGGCCCCGTCCATGAGGTTGATCGACACCTGCATCCCCGCCACCCAGAGGACGGTCACCGGCAGGGCAAGGAGGCCGAGCTCGATCAGATGGCCTCCGGGCAGGTCGACGGAGGTGATGCTGATCCCGAGGAGGTAGAAGGCGACCCCGGCGCCCACCACGACGATCAGCTTCTGCCACCAGATGAGGTCGACGATGTCGTCGACCGCCATGACCAGGGTGACCACCCCGGCGACGGCGAGGAGCGGCCAGCGGGACTGGATCTGGCCGCCGAAGACGACCACCGCCGCGACGTAGCCGAGCAGCATGGCCAGCCCGCCGAGCCGAGGGGTGGGGGCGGCATGGAGGTGGCGCTCGTCGTCGGGGTGGGCCACCGCTCCGACCCGAGGGGCGAGGCGCATGGTGAGCGGGACCGCGACGATGCAGACGGCCGCAGCGAGCAGAAAGGGCGGGAGAGCCGTGAGCCAGGCGGACTCGCCGATCACGGCAAGCGATACGGGAGCGGGAAGCGGCCGCAGAGCTCCAGGCTCCGGCGGCGGACTTCGGCCCGCGTCCCTGTGTCCTCGAACTGGCTGAGCATGAGGTGGATCAGTCCGGCGATCTCGTCCATCTCCGCCTCGCGCATCCCCCGGCTGGTCACGGCGGGCGGCCCCAGCCGGATGCCGTTGGGGTTGTACGCGGTCCCGCCGTGCCCGGGGAAGGCGTTGGCGTTGAGGGTGATCCCGACCTCGTCGAAGGCGGCCTGCACCGCCCTCCCCCGCAGCCCGAACGGCCGCAGGTCGATGACCATCAGATGGTTGTCGGTGCCCCCCGTGGTGAGCACGCAGCCCCGCTCGAGGAGCCCCTTGGCCAGGGCGGCGGCGTTGGCCATCACCTGGGCGGCGTAGGCGCGGAACTCGGGCTGCGCGCACTGGTGGAACATCACCGCCTTGGCGGCGATGGCGTGGAGGAGCGGGCCTCCCTGGGTGCCCGGACAGACGGACTTGTCGATGGCGTCGGCGTACTCGGCCCGGCAGAGGATCAGCCCGCCCCAGGGCCCGCGAAGGGTCTTGTGGGTCGTGAACGTGACGTAGTCGCAGTAGGGCACGGGCGAGGGATGGACGCCTCCGGCCACCAGACCGGCGAAGTGGGCCATGTCGACCATCAGCCTGGCGCCCACCTGATCGGCGATCTCCCGGAAGGCGGCGAAGTCGAGGAAGCGCGGGTACGAGCTGTAGCCAGCGACGATCAGTTTGGGCCGCACCTCCTCGGCCCGCCGGCGGACCTCTTCCATGTCTAGGCGGCCGGTCTCCTCAGAGACGAGGTAGGGCTCGAAGTGGTAGAGGCGGCCGCTGAAGTTGACCGGAGAGCCATGAGTGAGGTGGCCTCCCTGGTCGAGGGCCATGCCGAGGACGGTGTCCCCCAGTTGGAGGCAAGACGCGTAGACCGCCATGTTCGCCTGCGAGCCCGAATGCGGCTGGACGTTGGCGTGCTCGGCGCCGAAGAGCTGCTTCGCCCGCTCGCGGCAGAGGTCCTCGATCTGGTCGACCACCTGGCAGCCGCCGTAGTAGCGCTTGCCCGGGATGCCCTCGGCGTACTTGTTGTTGAGCCAGGAGCCGAGCGCTTCCAGGACGGCGGTCGAGGCGAGGTTCTCGGACGGGATGAGCTCGAGCGTCTCCTCCTGGCGGCGGAGCTCGTCGTACATGAGACCGGCCACCACCGGGTCGGTGGCGCGCAGGTGCGGCTTGTCGGCGAAGGAGCCGGGTGCGGTGCCCGGGGGCAATGCGGCGGGCGCCTCGGCGGTCTCGGTCACGTCCGTGCCTCCCTCTTGGGTACGGGGTTCAGCCTCCGAGGTGCGGGCCAAGGGCGATCCGCGTGATCGGCCCCTCCCGCAACAGGCGCGGAGGCCTCGACGACGCGTCGATGATAGTCGAGGCCATCCCGGTACCGGGACCGCCATCGATGACACCGGTGACCTCTGCCCCCAGCGCCGCCTCGGCCTCGGACGCGGTGGCCGCCGGGGGCATCCCGTGCCGGTTGGCGCTGGTGGAGGCGACCGGACCGATCTCGTCGAGCAGGCGCCGGAGCAGGGGGTGGCCGGGGACCCGCACCATCAGGGTCGTCCCGGAGCGCGGGATGGCGAGCCGCCGGCTCCCCACCGGGCAGACCAGCGAGAGCGGGCCCGGCCAGAAGGCGGCCGCCAGCGCGCGCGCGGCGCCGTCCATCTCCACCAGGCCGTCGAGCTGGGAGATGTTGGAGGCCAGCAGGTTCAATTCGAGCTGCGGCGGCCGCCCCTTGATGGCGTAGATGCGCTCGACCGCTCCGGGATTCGACGGATCACCGGCCATGCCGTACACGGTGTCGGTGGGGATGACCACCACCTTCCCCGCCCGGATCGCCGCCACCGCCGCGTCGATGGTGATCACGGCAGCCCACCCCGGATCTCGACGACGCGCGGGCGCCGGGCGAGGTCGTTGACGATGACGATCGCCGCCTCCGGCCAGATGCCGCGGGAGAGCTCGGCGACGGCGTCCGCCCGGCGGCTGTCCACCTCCAGTCCCACCCAGCGCACCCCGGGGGC
The DNA here is from genome assembly GCA_050012735.1 of Candidatus Dormibacteria bacterium. Taxonomy (GTDB): domain Bacteria; phylum Chloroflexota; class Dormibacteria; order Aeolococcales; family Aeolococcaceae; genus Changshengia. The sequence goes on along the minus strand of JBEKGP010000092.1, from coordinate 810 downwards.
ACGCTCGGCCACGGCGGGGAGCAGGTCCCGATAGGCGTCGAGGCCGTCCGCGCCGCCTTCCAGCGCCAGCCGCGGTTCGAAGGTCACGTCGCGGGGCAGCTCCTCCATCTCGGCCGAGGTGATGTAGGGAGGATTGCTGACCACCAGGTCGAGGCCGGCCACCAGTCCCTCCGCCCAGCCGCCCTCGACGAAGAGGACGCGACCGGCGACGCCCAGGGCCTCCGCGTTCTCTGCGGCCACCGCCAGCGCGGCGGCACTCAGGTCGGAGGCGATCACGGTGGCACCGGGGAGCTCCGCGGCGAGGGTGCAGGCGAGGCAGCCGCTGCCGGTGCCGAGGTCCGCGATGCGCAGCTCGCCGCTCTGCTCCCGTGCCACCGCGAGAGCGCGCTCCACCAGGGTCTCGGTCTCGGGCCGGGGGATGAGCACCGCGGGGGTGACCCGGAAGTTCCTGCCGTAGAACTCGCGCCGCCCGGTCAGGTGGGCGATCGGCTCCCCCCTCCCCCGCTGCCGCAGCAGCGCGCGGATGATCGCCAGGTCGTGGTCGGCCAGAGGGCGGTCGTACTGGAGGTAGACGCCGAGACGCTCGATCCCCAGCGCGTGCGCCACCAGCAACTCGGCGTCGAGGCGGGCCGAGTCGCTGCCGTGCTCCGAGAGATAGGTGGTGGAAAGGCGCACCACCTCGAGGACGGTGCGAGCGCCGTCGGGACCGCCGGGGCTCGTCGAGGCCATCACCGGACTGTATCCGGGTGGCGGGGCTCGGGGTTTTCCCCCTCGCCGGCCCCCGTACCGGCCCGGTAGAGTGGCGCAATG
>JBEKGP010000091.1:0-7271 GCA_050012735.1 Candidatus Dormibacteria bacterium | reverse complement strand
ACGCACCCGGCTGGCCGTACGCCGGCGGCTGAACGTACGCCGGGGGCGGGCCGCCGTACCCTGCCGGCGCCATGGCGGGGTAGCCGGTGGGGGGCGGCAGGCTCCGGAAGGCCGCCCGGGTCTTTCCGCTGAAACCGAGGGCCCAGATGATCAGCAGGTTGACGACGATGATGATGATGCCGGGGATCGGCGAGGCGCGGAAGGTCCCGGTGTGGACGGTCGTGTGGGTGCGGCCCACCGCGGCCACGATCCCGATCAGGAGCCCCAGAGTGGCGAGCACGATGCCGGTCACCCGTGGCCCGGCGGTGAGGCGTCCCATGGCCGCGCCCGACCAGATGCCGATGATCGAGACCACCAGGAGCACAACCGCGAAGGCGAGGATGGTCCCGCCGATGACCCCGGCCGAGGCCGAGAGGTTGGCGCCCGTGTAACCGGCCTGCTGGAGGCGGTTGGTGAGCTGCGCTGGCGATGCCGAGATGAACAGGACACCGACCCACGCGATGGCGACCGCGCCGAGGAGCCACAGCACGCTCTCGACGAGCAGCAGGACTCGCCCGAGGGTGAGCGATCCGGGAACCCGAGGTCGTTGCATCTGAACCTACTCCTGTCGGATGGTCGGGATGGCGACCGGATCGGCCTGCCGCATCCGGCGACTATAGATTGGGTCGGGCCGTCACGTCCGAATTCGGCCCCACGGCGCCGGCCGGCCAGGTGCCGTCGACGGGTGCGTCGGCGGACACCGGCGGGGTGGGGGCGTCCGGCGGCGCGGCGGGGGCCGGCGCGACGGGGATGGCCGTCGCCGGCGCGGTGGAGTAGGAGGCAAAGAAGTACCCATGCAGCTCCGGCCAGTAGTGGAGGAGGAGGACGGCCGCGCCGGCCGCCGGCCCGAACACCCACGTTTCCACCGAGTTCGTCATGAAGCCGATCAGGTAGACGGCGAGCGCGACTTCAACGACGGCGAGCAGCGGCCGGGTACCGGGGCCCCGCGCCACCACCTGCTGCTCCACGACCACGAGGACGACACCGATGGCGACCAGGACGAGGGCGAGCGCGGTCACCCCACTCCCGTTGAGCGCCTGCTTGTCCACCACCCCGGTGAGCGCGACTCCCGTGCTCGAGCCGCCGATGATGAGGACCTCGAGGGCGAGAGCGGCGATCAGCACCATGATGGTCGCCTGGCAGTAGAGGATCGTCCGTGCCACCCGGAGGCGCATGGGGAGCTGGTTGCCACCGAAACGCATGGGCGCAGATTAGGCCGCCACCCGGGACACTGGGTTGTTTGTGAACACTTCGTAGCCGGCCGCCGGCCTCACGAAGGGCCGGGCTGCCGCGGTCCCAGCCTCCCGGTGGAGACGGTGGTCAGCTCGGGGCGGTGACCCCTTCCGCGTCGGGCATCGCCGCCAGGGCGGCGACCACCTCACGGGTGAGCTGCGTCGGCGTCGACGCTCCTGAGGTGACCCCCACCCTGCGGATGCCTCGGAACCACTCCGGCCGCAGCTCGGCGGCGGTGTCCACGAGGAACGCCGGCTTGTGTCCGAGCTCCTCGACGACCTGGGCCAGGCGCCGGCTGTTGCTGCTCCGACGGCTTCCCACCACCACCACGCAGTCCACGTCGTCGGCGGCCAGCACCGCCGCCTCCTGGCGCTCCTGGGTGGCCCGGCAGATCTCGTTGTGGACCTCGATCTCCGGAAAGCGCTCGGCGAGGTGGTCGATGATGGCCTGGGTGTCCCACATCGACAGAGTGGTCTGGCAGGTGACCGCCAGACGGGTCCCGGGGGCGAACTCCAAGGCATCTGCCTCTTCAATTGATTCAATCAGCGTGGTGTTGTCCGGTGCGACGCCCATCACTCCCGCCGGCTCGGGATGGCCGCGCTTGCCGATGTAGATGACGTGCACCCCGCGCGCGGTCAGCTCGCGAACCAGGTCGTGGGTGCGCGTGACGTCGCTGCAGGTCGCGTCCACGATGGTCAGGCCGCGCTCGCGGGCGGCCTCCACCACCTGGGGGGAGATCCCGTGGGCGGTGAAGATGACCGTGCCCTCGGTGATCTGCGCGAGGCCCTTCATCCGGTCGGATTCCACCACCAGGCGGACGCCGGCATCCTCCAGCTCGCGGGTGGCGTGCTCGTTGTGGACCAGGTAGCCGAGCATCGTCACCGGCTTGCCATCGCTCTCGGCGCCGACCCTCTTGGCCAGCCGGATCGCCTCGACCACGCCGTGGCAGTAGCCACGGGGGCGGATGCGCACGACCTCCATCCGGATCAGTCTACGCGGGGCCCCGCTCGCCCCCCCACCGGCACCTTCAGCCGCTGAGCGCCACCCGCCCCTCGGGGAGGTGATCCGCCGCGGGCGCGTCCAGGGCGAGGTGGGGGCGAGGCCGTCGCTCCCGGCCGGCGAGCAGCATCCAGGAGTAGAAGCACGCCCCGATGGTCAGGCCGATCGCGATCTTGAGGCCGCCGGGCATTCCGCTTGGGGAGACGAAGGCCTCCAGGGTGCCGGACACCACCAGCAGCAGGATGGCGGCGAGGGCCAGTCCCAGCGTCTCCCGGCCGGCGCGGGCGAGCGCGTCGGCCCGCTTCAGCATCCCGGGCCGCAGCACCGCGTCGCCAAGACGCAGGCCCACCGCGCCGGCGGTGACGAAGATGCTCATCTCCAGCACCCCGTGAGCGGCGATCAGCGACCAGAACGCGTAGTCGTAGCCACCGGCGTGGATAGCTGCTCCCAGCGTGCCCAGGCCCCAGCCCTGGAAGAAGATCAGCAGGGCGGTGGGAACGCCCACGCAGAGGCCGAGGATGAGCACGAGCAGGGCCACCTCCATGTTGTGCAGGAAGATGCTCGGGTCGGCCAGGAAGGGCTGGGGGAGGGTGATCCCGGACCCTCCCTGCGCCATCTCGGCGAAGAGGGAGTTGGGCACCAGGAGCCCACGCAGGTCAGGCCGGAGGTCGTAGGCGAGCCAGCCCGCGACGACCCCGGAGAGGAGGCAGGCGAGCGAGGCGAGGAAATATCCGGAATTGGCCCGGAAGGCTTGGGGCGCCCCGGTCGCGAAGAAGCCGATCGCGTGGCGGAGCCGGGGCGCGGAGCCTCGGTTGAGCAGCACGTGAGCGCGCCCGCAGAGCGAGTTGAGGTACTCGGTGACGGGCTGGTCGGGGAAGTCCCGCCGGGCGATGGCGAGGTCGCTGGCGGTGCGCCGGTAGAGAATCGCGAAGCGTTCGACCTCAGCGGCCCCGAGGCCGCGGAGGTGGTTGCCGGCGAGCGCCGCGGTTCGCGTTTCCAGCTCGGCCCAGCGGGCGCGGCGGCCGGCGGAGAACGACTCCAGGTTCATGGCGTCCGGGGAGGGGGAGCGCCGGGGCCCGCGTAGGGGCCGGGCGCCGCCGAGGGGGGCGATCCCCCGCTCTCGAAGCGCGGCGCGAGCTGCATGAAGAGCCGCTCCAGGAAGAGCTCGGGCGGCCATCTCCGCTCGGGGGCGCCAAGTGGGAGCTCCATCCGGTCGAGCAGCCGCGCCGTCAGCCGTCCCGCCAGGTCGGCGCGCTGCTCGGGTCGGAGTCCGGGTCGGCTCAGGAAGGTGCGCACCGCCGACAGCTCGTGCTCGCCCAGATGGCTGAGGCCGTCGATGCCGGGACCGGCATCACGGGTGCGCAGGTACACGGGCGCGGGAGCCGTTGCGGTGATAAGTGTGAGCGGGCTCCGCTCCCGCACCACCACGGTTCCGGCGACGAGGTCGCCGAGACGCCGGGACTGGGGGTGGAAGAAGAGCAGGATGGCCCCCACTCCGAAGATGTCGACGATGTAGGCCGCGCTGCGGAGGAAGTACTCGCCGATGCTCGCGGTGCCGCCGTCGACTCGGATCACCCGGATGCCCATGGCGGACTTGCCCAGCGTCTTGCCTCCGCTCACGGCCTCCGAGATCGTGAAGTAGAGGACGGCGATGATCACCCAGGAGGCAAACAGCAGGTAGGAGAGGAGGCTCAAGACGACCAGCGTGCTGGCCTCGCTGCTGTTGCCGGCGGCCGCTGTCGCGATCGCGATGACCAGCACCGAGACGATGAGGAGCAGGCAACCGAGGACGAGGAGGTCGAGCAGCGCAGCGGTGAGACGCGTGGCCACGCCGGCGACCCGGAAGGAGATGCCGACGTTGTCGGCCGTCGTGACCCGCTGGGTGTCGTAGCCCGTGTTCACGCGCGAGTCGTCTTGGCTCGGCGCGACCGCTCGGGTGGGGAATTGGTGGTGGTGTCCACGTCACCGGTGATGCTGTCATCTACCGCCGGCGTGGCGTGCCCCGCGACCGCATCGTCGCCGCTCGCGGCGGCTGGGCTCGCACCTGCGCTCTGCGTGGCGCGTGATCTCGCATCGCCGCCCCTGGTCGCCAGGAGGCCGGACGCCGTGAACTCCTCGCCGAGTCGCACTCGGTTCCAGAGGGCTCCGATGAGGAGGAATTGGGAGAGGAAGGCGAGCCACGTGGCGAGCAGGAAGAAGAGGGCCAGGCTCTGACCGTACGTGTCGAAACCGTGGGCCAGCTTGGCGTAGAGCGGGAAGAGGAGGGTGATCAGCTCGATCAGCACGCCCGAGACCACCGCCCCGGGCCACAGCTGCCGGATGCGGAAGGTCCGGTTGGGCACCAGCCGGTAGATGGTCAGGGTGAGGGCCCCCATGGCGAGGAACCCGGCGGCCGGTCCGATCCCGGCCATCACCGGGATCAGGTTCATCAGGGTGTTGGCCGCGACCGCGATCAGCATGCCCGCCACCAGGACAAACATCATCACGGCGCCCATCGCGCGCTGGCGCAGGAAGCTGCGCTGGCGGAACTCGAAGATGCGGCTCAGGCAGAACTCGAGGGATCCGAAGAAGTTGGTGACGCCCCAGAGCAGGCCCAGGATGCCGACGATTCCCAGCAGCCCTGCGTAGTGGTGCAGGTCGCCGGTGACCACCTTGCTGAGCTCGAGGCCGCTCGTACCCGGCAGGGCCCGGAGGATGGCGGTCTGCACCTGGCTCTGGATGCCCGGGCCGTTCACCACCCACCCGATGATGGCCAGCGCCCCGAGGATCATCGGGAACATCGCCATCACCGCGTTGAAGGCCAGCCCGGAGGCGTGGCTCCCGGTGTTGGTCGACCCGTAGGCACTGAGGACCCGGCCCGCGGTGCTGCCCCGGAGCCGGGGCACGAGCGCGCGCCAGCCGCGCGCGGCGATTGCGGGTCCGCCCTCCCGGGGGGTGGTTGGTTCCATCAGCCCATTCTGGCCGGGCGGTGGCGGCGGTCGGGGTAGTCCGCCCTACTCGACGATGGCGACCGTCTGTCCCTCCTGGACGACCTCGCCCTTGGCGGCCAGGAGGGCGGTCACGGTGCCGGAGATGGGGCTGGTCACCGGGATCTCCATTTTCATGGACTCGAGGACCATGATCGTCTCGTCCTCCTCGACCCGCTGACCCACCTCGGCGACGATCCGCCAGAGGCTTCCCAGCACCTCCGCCTTGACCTCCACCAGGCCGTCACCGTCCCCGCGGTCGGGGGGCGGGCCGGTCGGGGAGGGCGCGGATGCCCTTCCCGACCGAGCCCCTCATCACCTGGCTCCGATCACGCCCCGACGACGAGCAGGCGGTTGTCCACCCAGCCCGTCCAGCCGTTGGAGCAGAGGACGTGGGCCCATGCCCCGCGCACCTCGGTCACCTGGACCGGAAGGTGGCCCCCGAGGGTGGCAACCACTGCTCCGGCGGGGTCGGGGGCGGCCCATGCCTGCATCCCCTGGGGCGGGACCTTGTGGCCGGGGGTCCAGGCCGGCTGAGCAGGAGCAGGAGCCGGCGCCGGGACCGCCACGGCCTCCGGCGTGAACGGCGTGCCATAACCCTGTCCGGAGCCGCCAGCTGCGGTCGGCGTCGCTTGCGCGAGCGGGCCAGGGGTCGCCTCGAACTCGATGGGCGCGGTCGACTCCGGGTAGCTCTGCCCCGGGGAGTCGAGCGGGTGGTAGGGCGAGGCAAGCGGCTCGAAGGTCGTCTCCCCCGTGGCTCCCCAGGGGCTCGCGACCGGTGCCTGCTCTGCGGCGCCGGTGACCGACGGCTCCGCGACGGATGGCTCCTCCTGCTCTGTCCCCGGCGTCCCGGGCGATGCGTCCGCCGCGGCGAGCTCAGTTGCGGAGTCGGTCGACGGCCAAACCCACGGACGAGGTGCGGGGGCCGCCTCGGCGTCGGGAGCAGCCTCTGCCTCGGGGACGGCCTCGACCTCGGCCGTCGCCGCCTCGGGTGCCGCCTCCGACGCGGCAGCCGGGTATGCCGGCTCGGGGTAAGCCGTCGATCCGGCGCTCTCGGCCTCCGGAGCTGCCTCGGGGGCGGTGTCGGCTTCGGGGGCCGGCGTGTACTCGGGGACTGGCTCGTACTCAGAAGTGGCAGCGTCCTTGGGGGCTGCGGTGTCCTCGGGGACGGCACTCTCGCCCGCTGCTGCAGCATCTTCAGGCGCTCCGGCCTCGCCCACTGCGGCAAAGGCTGCGCTGGCACCCGCCGGCGACCATGCCCAGGTCGACGGAGTGGCATCGGAGACGCCGCCTGCGACGGAGGCGGAATCGGCAGCCGCGTCGTCGATGGCCGGGACGGGCGCATCCTCTTCCGCGCCGGCCACACCGACCACCTCGGTCGCTTGCACTCCGGTCGCGGATGCCTCGGCGGTCACCCCCGTGAGCCGGAGCACGGCGCCCCAGGTCCGGTGCAGATCACTGACGGCGGTCAGGAGGCTGTGCTTGGTCAGCCCGTCGAGCACGATCCAGGTGCTGATCACCACTTGCTCTCCGGCCGGGTCGAGGCTGGCCGTCACCGGGCCCGGTCGCCGTTCCTCGAGCTCGACCAGGTCGGCTGCGAGGTCGCCGCTTCCCGCGGGATGGGTCGCCTGATCCAGGTCGACCACGCTGCGGAGGACCAGTCGGTCCCCTCCGGTCGGGAGGGTGGCGGTCACCTCCGCACCCCCGCTCGCCAGCCTCAGGGTGAATTCGGCACCCTCGTCGGCGTCCTCTTCCACACAGCGAACGTCGCTGTCGGCGCTACACCAATCGAGGATGCGCTGTTTGTCGTCAGTGGCCATGGCCCGGGAACCTCCTGTGGAGCGGCCCGATCCGCTCTCGGAGCGAGGGGAGGTGGAAATTCTCGCAGGAAGTCGGCTTTGGGGGGAGGTTTTTGATGCTTCTATGGTTTGTCAAGCTGCCCGGGCGAGTTCGGTCTTGGCGACCAGGGCGCGGAAGACCTCGCGTGCGACGTAGCGCTTGAGGCAGCGGATGATCTCTTTCTTGGAGAGGCCC
>JBEKGP010000090.1:0-8002 GCA_050012735.1 Candidatus Dormibacteria bacterium | reverse complement strand
AGGCTGTCGAGCGACGAGTCGTCGCCGCCGCCGACGGCGGGGGTGTCGACCTGCGTCCAGCCTCCCCCGTTGGAGTGCTCGAGCGCGTAGCCCTGGACGTCGGACTCGATCCCGGGCGAGGAAACCGAGATTTCCTTGCCGATCGCCCAGCAGTCGGCGGCGGAAGAGCAACTCACCCCGGTAAGCCACAGATTGGCGGACGACGGGGACGGGGCGGTCACTGCGGTCCAGGCGGTGCCGTCGTAGTGCTCGACCAAGGGTTGCCCGACGACCAGATCAACGTAGGTCGGACAGGGGGTGATGACCCCGTTGTCGTCGCACGAAGGCCCCGAGGCGGGCATGGTGACGAACCCCCCCAGCGAGCCGGTACTGCCGACCGCCCAACAATCGTCGGCGCCGACGCAGGCCACCGCACTCAGGCTGTCGTCGCCCCTCATCGGGGGACTGGGCACCAGTTGGAAGCCCGCCCCCGAGTCGTGGGCGATCGCCGGTGAGGTCGCGTTTGCGTCTGAGCCCCCCGGTTGGCCCAGGGTTCCGACCGCCCAGCAATCCTCCGCCGTGACGCAGGTGAGACCGTTGACGGTCAACTGCCCCGCCGCGGGAAGGCTGACCGCGCTCCACGAGCCGGCGGCGTACTCCTCAACCGTCTGCACGCTGTCGATCGCTCCGAGGAGGACGCACACCCCGGCGGTGGGACAGCTCAGTGCGGCCGCGCGGAACCCCGCGGGCAGGTCGATCGGCTGCCAACTGGCTGCCGTCGCTGAAGGCAGGGTCGCCTGAGGCGCGCCGGTGGTACTTGTCGCCGGCTTCGCCGAGCGCCCGTTCGGAGCCCGCAGCGCCGCGCCGGAGGCGATCGTCACCCCCACAGCCACGGCCATGGCCACGGTCGCCGCGGCGCGGGCCAACCACCTCATCCGGTGATGTTGCGGGGTCGAGTCCATCTGGCCTGCATATCCTGCCGCTTCCGCTAGCGCTCCGTAACCCTGCCAAGCCCGGACGGCGGCGCCGTTCCGGGCGGTTACTCGGCGAGGGCCCCCGGGTTAGGGGATTCGCTTCATTTGCTCCAGTAGCGGTGACAGCACCATCAGCCGGCACCTGCAGTGGCCGGCGACCGGCCGGCTCGGCGGCGGCTCTCGCTGCCTCAGCGGCCCCGGCTGGGCACCTGGTCTAGTCCCCTACCGGGTACTGTCCAGGCAGTCGAAGACCCTGAACACCGTCGTCCACCATTGCGACGATCTGCTCGGGAGATTCCTGGACCCAGAGGTCGTCCGTAAGATCCTCGATCACCAGCACGGTCACGCGCCGTTTCTCGCGTTGGTCCTCGATCTCGTCCTGGTAGATGTAGACGATCCGATGCCAATCCAGCCAGAGTGGATTGCCGTTGTTGTCGGCGGTGAGCCTGACGAAGGTGGTCACACGGCGATTGTTGCGCGAGCGCTCGTGCTGTCGTGCGGGAGGTCGACAGTCGGATGGGCCCGACCCACCTCCGCTTGGGACGCGCTGCCTGAGCGGATGGCAGCCCTTCGCCGCCGCAGAGCCGCCAGCATCGGTTCGTTTGGGCAGTTAGCGCCAATGAGAGTTACAGCAGCGTCCCGGCTGGCCGGATCTGGAAATCACACTCGAAGCTTGAGATCCGGCCTCTCTCTGGCGGGCACAAGGCAGGTCATCGCCCTCGGGAGATCGACGATGGGCGTACGCTGAGGCCATGCCTCTCCGCCGCCGGGCGCGCTGGTGGAATCTCCCGCTCCGCCTCGTCATCTGGTGGTTTGCGATCCCCGGGGCGGTTGGCCACTTTGGTTCGGGCGTGCTTCGAGCTCCTTCTTGTGCATGAGCCGGCAAGCTCGATCATGTCCCGGTTCTCGCTGGACAATCTCGTCCACTACTTTCCAGAGTTGGCTACGGAGATTCGGCGGAGGCTGGATTGAGCGGAGGATCGGACGTGCTGCTGAATAGCAAGACCGCGGTGGTGTATGGAGGTGGCGGCGCGATTGGCGGCGCAGTCGCGCAGGCATTCGCCGAGCAGGGGGCCCACGTCATCGTCACGGGGCACACGCTGTCGTCGCTCGAGCGGGTCGTCAAGCCACTCACCGAGCGCGGTCTCAGCGCGCAGGCCGCCCAGGTCAACGCGCTCGTCGAGAGCGAGGTCGAGACGCACCTCGACAGGGTCGTCGCCGAGCACGGGGGCATCGACATCTCGTTCAACGCGATCAGCGTCGGCTACATCCTCGGCGAGCCGCTTCACGAGATTCCCGTCGACGACTTCGCCGCGGGCATCGCCGACGGGATGCGCACCAACTACCTCACCGGTGTCGGAGCCGCGCGACGGATGGCGGCGCGCCATACCGGCGTCGTGCTCGGGCTCACCGCCAGCACCTGTCGCCGGCCGCTCGCCCACCAGGGCAGCTTCTCCGTCGCCGGGGCCGCCATCGAGGCGCTCTGCCGTCAGATCGCGACCGACTACGGACCCGAGGGGGTGCGGGCGGTGTGCATCCGCTCGGCCGGGTCGCCCGACGCGACCGGGGTCGACGCCGCCCTCACCGCGCTCGCCAAGCTCGAGGGCATCTCCCGCGACGCGTTCGAGGCACGCATGGCCGAGCGCACCCTTCTCAAGCGCATGCCGCGGCTGCGCGAGATCGCCAACCTGGCGGTCCTGGCGGCCTCCGACCTCGCGTCGTCGATGACCGGCGTTGTCGCCAACGGCACCTGCGGCGAGGCGCCCGACTGATCACTCATTCCGTCTTCTGGTTGTCTTTTCATGCGGCAAAGGCCTTCCCCTCGTTCCGTTCGATAGACGCGAGCGGCGCCTTCTGAGCGTCGCCCCTTACGTTGCCGGAGATAGGGAGCCGTCGACCATGCAAGCGATCGTTGTCGATCCACAGGCACCTCAGCGGCTTGGTTTCCAAGCTGCTGACCCGCCAACGCCGGCTGCTACCGAAGCGTTGATACGTGTGGAAGCGATCTCGCTCAATCGGGGAGAAGTTGTCTATCGTGTTCACGGCGCGGCCGGAACGCGCCTTGGGTGGGACCTCGCTGGAGTTGTTGACCAGGCTGCGGCCGATGGATCGGGACCGGTTCGCGGCACCAGGGTTGTCGGCCTTTTGCACTCTGGCGCTTGGGCCGAACGGGTGGCCGTCCCCACGAACGCGCTTGCCGAGCTCCCACCGTCTGTGTCGTTTGCGCAAGCAGCCGCGCTACCGATGGCTGGGCTCACCGCGCTTCACGCCCTCGAGCACGGTGGAAGCCTCCTGGCCCGACCGGTCCTGGTGACCGGAGCCTCCGGTGGTGTCGGGCTCTTCGCCTGTCGATTGGCCGCGCTGGCCGGCGCCCGGCTCGTTGCGCAGGTGCGTGATGGTCGATCCGCCTCGCTCCTCGATGAAGCGGGGGCTGAACACGTGGTGGTTGATGAAGACGTGACGGCTGGGGCGCCATTCGGTCCCTTTCACTTGATCCTTGAGCAGCTGGGGGGACGAGCCCTTGCAGACGCCGTCGGGCAACTTGCTCCGGAGGGGACCTGCGTGTCTATAGGAGCCACTGTTAGTGGCGACGTGCCGTTGGACTGGGCACGCGCGCGCCAGGCACCGGGTGCCAGTCTCATCTTCTTCAATCTGTTCCGTGAGTTCGAGCACGCACCTGCTGCCCTCGGCCTCCGGCGCTTGGTCCATCTCGTCAGCACCGGACAGCTCATCCCTCATGTCAGCGTTGAAGAGGATTGGCACCAGATTGGCGAGGTCGCGCAAGCTCTCATCGCCCGGCAGTTTCTAGGCAAGGCTGTGTTGCACATCTCTCAAGCTTGAGACGCCGCGCGCCTCAGCGTGGAAGTGAGAGTGGGTGCTGCCCAACTCGGCATCGACGCCGGCGGGGCTGTTTCAAGAATGGGCGGGTGAGATCGGAATCTGCCCGAAACCTTGACTGTGCGTGGCAAAAAGCGGTACTTTGTTGTGCAAAGTCGAGGGAGGCGGTATCCCGATGAACGCGCCAAACGACAACACCGCTTGGAAACGCCTGCGCGGGTGGTGGCTATCGCCCCCACGACCCGGCCTGCAACGCCTGATCCACCCGTGGGAATACCGCCGCCTTCGCTTCTTTGGCGTCAGGCACATTGCCGCTGGCAGTGTCGCGGCCGCAGCGGCCTGCATTTGCCTTGCGTACGTTGGCTTCGAATGGGCAGCCTTCTTCCTGGTCATCGCAGCGCTCAATATCGCGTGGGGTTGCTGGGATCTGGCCATCGCCCGCTCCGCCTTGGCCACCCGTACGGTATGAGCGACACCCGTGATCCGGAGGAGGCCACGACCACCGACGGCGCCGCGCTCGACCCACGTGGGGCAGCGCGGCTGCTGGAGCAGACGAGCCGCGAGGCGCGGCGCCAATTCTCGCTGACCCCGCCGCTGGTGACGGCCGTGATGGGATTGGTAATCCTGGCCGCCTACGTCGCCCTCTGGCTCTCGGTGCTTGGGCAGCACCCCTACAGCGGACCGAACCTCGGCGTGATCACCCTGGTGTACGTGACGGTCGCCGTCGGGAGCGCCGTGGGCGTGAAGGTCTACCAGCGTGCCAGGGCCGGCGTCAGTGGTCCCGCCGTAGCTCTCGGCGCCGCCGAAGGCATCGCGCTTCTGGTGTCGATCGCCGGGAGCCCCGTGATTCAGGGCGCGCTCAAGTTCTACGGCGCGAGCAAAGCCATCGTCTATGGGGTGATCCCGGCCGCAGGGCCACTGATCATCGTCGGTACGACCGTCGCGGGGATGGCCGCCGGCAAGGCCGACTGGCCCCAGTTCGGCGCCGCGCTCGCGGTTGTCGCCGGCGGTGGGGTCGCCTTGTTCGTAGGGCCGATCAACGCGTTGCTGGTTGCCGGGATCGCCCTGTTCGCCGGGGTGGTCGGCCATGCCGCCGGCACCGTCTGGCGGGACCACGCCGCCGTCCGCGTATGACCGCGGAAGCGCTCGACCCGGTGATCCATGCGCCGGCCCGCCTGCGAATCGTCGCGACACTTGCCGCACTGCCGGAGGGCGTTGCGCTCTCGTTCACCCGCCTGCAGGACATGCTCGAGCTGACCCCCGGCAACCTGATCACCCACCTGCGAAAGCTCGAGGACGCTGGCTACCTGACCAGCAAGAAGACGGGCAACGGGACGGCCTCACGCACCTCGATCGGCCTCACCGGGCGGGGTCGCGCGGCACTCGAGGCCTACAGGGACGCGCTGCGCGGCCTGGTCGGCGGGCTGTGAACTGTGGGTCCTGAGCGCTTCGCTCGTCCAGCCTCCTCACCCGAGCCGTAGCCTGTGATGCCCTGGCGCAGCCATCGGCACCTGCAGCCCATGACCGCGAGGTCATCGAAGCCGGCCGTCCGGGCGCACGCCGGGGGGGATAGGTCGGCGGGCGCCGGTGGGTCGGTGGCGGACATCCATCCGCAATCAACGCTAGAGTGAGGGACACGCCCGCACCACTGTCAGAAGGGGCCGCCACCAACCTGATGGCCGCCGACCACGATCCCGAGCTCCTGATCAGAGCCGCAACCACGCTGGCGGGACCGTCCGCGGAGAGCTTCACCCACATCTATGAAGAGAGCTTTCCTCCGTCCGAGCGCGAGGACGTGGGAGGCCTCCTGGACAGCATCGCCAGCGGTGAGCGCCTCTGCTACCTGGCCATCAGCGCCGATCGGCTGGTTGGGCTTGCCGTGCTGCTCCCGCTGCGGGCCGCACCCGTCGCCTTCCTCGAGTATCTTGCGGTGGACGCAACGCTTCGCCGGCAGGGGATCGGCGGCCGCATGCTGGATCACCTGAGCGCGGCGCTCCCGGAAGCCGCCACCCATCCCGAGGGCATCCTCCTCGAGGTCGAGCCGGTCGACACCGAGGACGCGGAGGAGCGACGCAACCGGGTGCGCCGGATCGCCTTGTACGAGCGCAAGGGGGCGACCGTCGTCGAATGCGCCCCGCGCTACCGCGCCCCCGATCTCGTCGACGACACGGCCACCCTGCCGTACACCTTGATGTGGCTGCCGCTTCCCGGTGGCCCCCGTGAGCCCAGGGGAGCGCTGCTGCGCGACGCGATGAGAGCCGTGCTCACCGAGAGCTACCAGCTCGACGCCACCGATCCACTGGTGGCGCAGGTCGTGGACGGCCTCACCTGCTGAGCATGAGCGGGAGCGGCAGATGAGCTTTCCCGGCAGCTTCTGGAACAGCAGCATCTTCTGGACGGCCCTGGGCAGCCTCGCCAGCCTCGTCACCGCGGTCATCGCCGTGCTGGCGGCGCGCTACGCCTTGGGCCAGGTGAGGGGGTTGCGTGACCAACTGGCAGTCTCCGTGCGTCAGGGCGTCTCCCAGCTCTATGGGCAGGTGAGCTCGTTCATGTTCCAGCTCAACGACACGCTGGATAAGAACCCGGGGTGGATCGAGTACTTCTTCTACGACGCTGCGCCGCCGAGGGCCGATGGCACGCCGAAGGATCGCACTCTCCGCCTGCGACTCGAGAACATGTGCGAGCGCTACATGGACCTGGTCGACGGTGTCGTCGAGCAGCACCACGCGATGCCCCGCTCGATCGAGCAGCGGTCGATGGACTGGTCCACTTGGGAGTTCTACTTCCGGTACCTCTACCGGCACAGCCCGGTCCTCCGCGAGTACGTGCGGGACAACCTCGACTTCTATCCTGACTACATCTTCGCCGCCCTTGGCCACATCGTCGTCCGGACGCCGGCGTCCGGCCAGGTCACCGCCCGCTGGGTGGTCCGGGAGGTCACGGAGCCGGGCGCCGAAGACAGCGACGACCGGCGACTGGCATGCCGGCTCTTCGGGGACGGCGCACTGAATGGCGTCCTCTCCGGCTACCCATGGATCCGGCCCTGGCTCATCCATCCCGATTCGGAGGGCTGGGAGAAGGCACCGCCCAGCCAAGCGCCGGCGGTCTTGGCAACCGTCACCGCGGTGACGGCCGAGCGGGGCGGTGGGATGCGTGCGGAGATGAGGCTCAGACTTCGCGGCCCCGTGACGGAGGGGGACGACCTGGAGGCGATCCGGCAGTGGCTGTCCGCGACCCTCGCAAACAGCGACGATTTGACGAGGGCGGAGTTCCACACCGGCGACGGCGCTGAGCAGTGGGTATCCGCCTACGACCTGGGAGAGGCCGTTCCAGCTGCCGAACCGAGCTTCATGCCCTGGAGGCACGAGCGCGCAGCTACACCTCGAGCTCTGCCAAGGAGCGATCCCTGAAAGCGGGGACGAGGCCCGACTCTCCATCGCTGTGAGCACGAGCTTGGAAGGAACCTGCTCAGATTCGTATTCGGGGTTCAGCGGGAGCGCAGCTAGAGCGCGTGACTTGAGCTTCTAACCGCAGGACGAAACGAGACCTGATCGCCCTCGTGGGCGCATCGAGACATCCCCTCGGGCGGTCCATGACGCGAGAGTCCCAGGCCAGTCGGTCAGTGAGGCGCCCGAAGAGGAGAATCTCAGGCACCGAATCTGGATAGGAGCCGCCTTGGCCGAAGACGCACCGGTGCTGACCGTGGCAGACGTGGTGGCGTGGTCGAGCTGGCTCGCGGATCACGTAGACCAGACCAGCGGGGTGTGGCTGGTGCTGGCCAAGAAGGGCACGACGGAGCCCACGCGCCTGACCTACGACGAGGCACTTGAGAAGGCGCTCTGCCACGGATGGGTGGACGGCCAACTCGCCCGGGGCGACGATGGGACCTTCCGGCGGAGGTTCACGCCGCGGCGGCCGGGAAGCGCATGGTCGAAACGCAACGTGGCCCTCGCCGCGCGGCTGACCGGCGAGGGCCGCATGCGGCAGTCGGGCATCGCTTCGGTGGTGAGCGCCAAGGCCGACGGCAGATGGGACACAGCATATGCAGGCCAGGCAACCATCGCCGTTCCCCGAGATCTCGCCTCTGCGCTAGTGTCTCGTTTCTGAAATAGCTTGCATATGGGGCCAGCCGAGGTCATGATGTTGACATGCCCTTCGCTCCCGCTCCACCGCTTGCCCTCACCGACGACGCCTTCAGCGCCCTGACCACC
>JBEKGP010000089.1:0-16751 GCA_050012735.1 Candidatus Dormibacteria bacterium | reverse complement strand
CAAGATCCAGCAGTTTCTCGTCACCTGGGACGATCACAAGCACCCCTTCGCATGGGTCAAGACCGCCGACGAGGTGCTGCATCGCCCTCGTGCGCAAGCTATTTCAGGAACGGGCCACTAGCTCGGTGCCGCCCGCGGCAACCCGGCCAGTGCCGTGCGTCCCGGCCCCAGTCGGTCGTTACCGCCCGCCCTTGGGCACCCGGAGGCGATCGGCCCAGACGGCCTCGACACGCACCAGGCGCCGGACCTCGAACCTCCCCTCGACCTGGAGCTGGCGTAGAGCCTTCTTGTCCTGCTTGCCCACCGATGTCTTGGGGATGGCGAGCACGACGGCCCAGGCCTCGGGGAGCCAGAAGGACGGCACCTTCCCGACCAGGAACTGACGCAGATCCTCGGGGTCGACGGACTGACCGGGCCGGAACGCGAGCACGGCCAGCGGGCGCTCCCCCCAGCGCTCGTCGGGGATGCCCACCACGGCGGCGTCCAGGACGGCGGGGTGCGCCAGCAGCTGATTCTCCAGCTCCAGAGAGCTGATCCACTCCCCGCCCGACTTGATGATGTCCTTGGTCCGGTCGGTGATCTGGACGTAGCCGAGCTCGTCCACGGTGCCGACGTCGCCGGTGCGCAGCCAGCCGTCGTGGAACCGCTCGCGCCCCACGCCGCCGAGGTGGGAGCTGGCGATCCACGGGCCGCGGACCTCGACCTCCCCCACCGTCTTGCCGTCCCACGGCAGCGGAGTGCCACTGTCCCCGATGAGGCGCACCTCGACACCGGCCACCGGGCGGCCGGTCTTGGAGCGGTAATACCAGTACGAGGAGTCGCCCTCGATCACTCCCCTCGGCGGGAAGGCGACCATCCCGAGCGGCGACGTCTCGGTCATCCCCCACGCCTGGATGAGGGGGAACCACGGTTGGTAGGCCTGCATCAGGGTGGTCGGCACGGCGGCGCCGCCACAGACCCCCACACGGATGAAGTCGAGCTCCGTAACGGCCGCCTGGGCCGCCTCCAGCAGCCCCTGGAAGATGGTCGGCACGCCAACGACGACGGTGGGTTGTTCGGCCGCCACGAACGAGAGGAGCGGCTCGGGCTGCAGGAATCGCTCGGGGAGGAGCAGGTCGGCACCACACATGAAGGCGGCGTAGGGCTTGCCCCAGCCGTTGACGTGGAACATCGGCACCATCAGGCCGATCCGGTCGTGCTCGTTGAGGGCAAAGTTGGCGACCATCGCGAGGGAGTGCAGCCAGACCGACCGATGGCTGTAGACGATGCCCCGGGGGTCACCGGTCGTTCCGCTCGTGTGGCACAGTGCGGCAGGCTGTCGCTCATCCAGCACCGGCAATGTCCGGAGCGGGGTCGAGCTCTCGAGCAGCTCTTCGTAGTCGACGACCGCACCCAATCCGGAGGTGTCGGCACGCCCCACCACGACCACCTTCTCCACGGTCGTCAGCTGCGACCGGATGGCGGCGAGGAGGGGTGTCAACCCGGCGTCGACGATCACCACCCGGTCGCCGCCGCTGTTGATGACGTAGGCGAGCTGCGCTGGCGAGAGCCGGACGTTGAGCGTGTGCAGCACCGCTCCGAGGATGGGCACCGCGAAGTAGGCCTCCAGGTGCTCCTGATGGTTCCAGCAGAAGGTGCCCACCCGATCGCCCGGTTTGATGCCGAGAGAGCGGAGCCCGGCGGCCAGGCGCGTCACCCGCTCGGTGACCTCGGAGAAGTCGGCGCGACGCGAGGTGTCCCCCTCGAAGGTCACCACCTGACTGGCCCGGAAGAGGCTGGCGGCTCGCCGGAAGATGTCGGTGATGGTGAGCGGCACCTCCTGCATGGTGCTCTGGATCGGGCGAGCCATCGGCGGACTCCTCAGCCTGGGAGGTTTGGATGCGACCCTCCAATCATCCTCCAGCCCCTGGTCAGGGCCGGTGTGGCGACCAGCTCGCCGCCACCGGCCGGTGCCTCCTTCGACTTCCCGCGCGGCGCCCTCGCCTGAGCCCCGGCGCTCGCTGCCCGAGGGGGCGACGCGCGGGGCAGGGCTGGTACCTTCGCGGTGATGGTCCCTCCAGTCCCCGATGCCTGAGCCCGTCGTCGTCGCCTATGGCCGCTCCCCCATCGGCCGGGCGTTCAAGGGATCGCTCACCGGCTGGCGGCCCGACGACCTCGCGGCATTCGTGGTCGAGAAGGTGCTCGACCGCATCCCCGCGCTCGAGCGCGATGCCATCGACGACCTGATCTGCGGGTGCGGTCTGCCCGGAGGCGAGCAGGGATTCAATCTCGGACGGATCGTCTCCATCCTCTCCAGGCTCAATGTGCCCGGGACCACGGTCACCCGTTACTGCGCCTCGTCGCTGCAGTCCACCCGGATGGCGGCGCACGCGATCCGCGCCGGTGAGGGCGACGTCTTCCTCTCCGTGGGTGTGGAGTCCACGACCAGGTATCAGTACGGCACCAGCGACATCCCCTCGTGCCGCAACCCAAGGCTGGATCCTGGCAGCACGGATCGCTACCCCGACATCTACATCCAGATGGGCGACACCGCCGAGATCGTTGCCGAGCGCGAGCAGGTCTCGCGTGAGGAGATGGACAGCTTCGGGTTGCGCTCCCAGGTGCGCGCGGTGGCGGCCCAGGACGCAGGATTCTTTGATCGCGAGATCGTGCCCGTGCCACTGCAGAACGGGCGGGTGATGGCCGCCGACGACGGCCCGCGCCGCGACACCTCGCTGGCAAAACTGGCAGCCCTCGAACCCGCCTTCCGGGAGGGTGGCAGCGTCACCGCCGGCAACTCCTGCCCGCTCAACGACGGCGCGGCGGCGGTGGTCGTGATGAGCGACACGAGGGCTCGGGAGCTCGGCATCCCGCCGCTCGCGCGGATCGTCGCCACCGGCCTCTCCGCGCTGGAGCCGGAGCGGATGGGACTGGGGCCCATCGACGCATCGCGGCAGGCGCTGACCCGCGCCGGCATGACCATCGGCGACATCGACCTGGTGGAGATCAACGAGGCGTTCGCCGCCCAGGTCATCCCCTCTGCGCGCGGTCTCGGGATCGATCCCTTCGACGACCGGCTCAGCCCCCACGGAGGCTCCATCGCCCTCGGCCACCCCTTCGGCATGACCGGGGCGCGGCTCCTCTGCACCCTGCTGAACGGTCTGCAGACGACCGGCGGCCAGGTCGGGCTGGAGACCATGTGCGTGGGCGGTGGGATGGGCATGGCGATGATCCTGGAGCTTTTGCCCTGATCGGGAGCGCATCCAGGGGCGTCGCCCCAATTGCTCGTAACCGGCGGGCGGACCGGCGGCGTTACCCTAAGTAGGCAGGTCGCGCCAGGACAGTGGCGCACCCGGTGAGGGCAGACACCATCTCAGACCAGGACGTCGTGCGATGACAGGAGTGACGCGCTCTACGGTGCGCCGTCGCGCGTGCGTGATCGCCCTCGGAGCGGTGGCCATGGTGACGGCCGGGTGCAGCCTGGCCCCGGCGGCCTCGCCGAGCGCGACCCCGAGCCCGAGCCCCACCTCGGCACCCACCGGGCAGCTGACCGCCTCTGGTCCGCCCTCGCTCACCGTGACGCCGGCCGACGGAACGACCGGGGTGGGCCTCGACGCCACCATCCAGGTGACCGCCGAGAACGCGACCGTGAGCTCGGTTGCGGTCGTGAACAACGGCGACGACGACACCCTCGCCTGGACCACCTCGGATGCCGGCGCGCAGTGGACCTACGTGGGTGGCCTGGACCTCAACGCCGCTTACACCGTCACCGCCACCGCGGTCACCGCCAGCGGTGGGGAGACGGTCGCGACCTCCGCCTTCCACACCATCACAAGTGCCAAGCGGCTGCTCACCACCGTGCTGTACGTCAGCAATGGCGAGACCGTCGGGGTGGCCATGCCGATCGAGCTCGAGTTCAACGTGCCCATACCCGCCGCGAACCAGGCTGGGATCATCGCCCACCTCGCGGTGATTGCGAACCCGCCCCAGCCGGGCGGCTGGTACTGGTTCGATGACGAGGACGTCCACTACCGTCCCGAGAACTACTGGCAGAGCGGGACGCAGGTGACCCTGGACGCCGACCTCAACGGGGTTGATGCCGGCAACGGCTACTGGGGGCTGGGCAACTGGAGCGAGAGCTTCGGCATCGGAGCCGCCCATCTCACCGTCGTCAACACCCAGACCCGCTCGATGCAGGTTTACAACGGCGATTCGGTCGCCACGGGACAGCTCATCGACAGCTGGCCGACCAACACCGGCAAGCCCGGCTACGACACCATCAGCGGGGTCCTCGTCGTCCTCTACCACGAGCCGGTCGTGCAGATGAACTCCTGCCAGACCTTCCACACGCCGGCGGCCTGCGGCGGGGATGACACCTACAACGAGGCGGTGTACGAGGACACCGCCGTCTCCAGCGACGGGTACTTCATCCACGCGGCGCCGTGGGTCTGCTATGGCACCAGCTGCAGCCTGTACCCGTACGGCGCCACCAACAGCTCCCACGGCTGCATCAACCTGAGCACTGCCAACGCCACCACCTACTACGCATGGAGCCAGGTCGGCGACCCGGTCCAGGTCGTCGGCAGCGTGCTGGCGGCCTCGTACTCCGACGGCGAGGGCGACTGGCAGACGCCGTGGGCGGACTTCTCCCCGGGTGGGATCGACATCCCCTCCAACACCGTGACACCCGACCAGGCGCCACCCACCGAGGGGGCCGGCACCACCCCGGCGTCGTCCGTCGCCGGACCCTAGCAGGGCGTTGGTTTCAGCTGGCCCCTGCTGACCGGTCAGCCTGGAGCGGCCTCCCGCGCGACCCGCTCCAGGCGCTCGCGGTATGCCTGCCACCAGGCTCCGTCGCCCGGGGCCATGCTGCGATCGCCGGCGCCGACCCCAACGCTCCCGTCAATCAGCTCACGGACGATGTCGGCGTGCCCCGCATGGCGATTGGTCTCGGCGATCATGTGCACCAGCACCGTGTCCAGGGTCACCGCGCGCCGCTCCGGTGGCCACCAGGGAACGCGCCCGACGGCGTCCAGGGCCAGGCTATCGATGGTGACATCGGCATGCGCCTGGGCCCGCCGGTAAAGATCGACAATCTGCGCCCGCGACTCCTCGGCGGTTGCCCACATGTCGTCGTTCGGTTCCGACCCCTCGTCGAACCAGGGCAGTCGCACCGCCGACCGCCGGCCGAACGTGCCGCCGAAATAGCCCATCTCCAGGCCGGCCAGATGCTTGATCAGCCCGAGCAGGTTGGCCCCCGTCGGCACCATGGGACGGCGGACCTCGTACTCGGAGAGGCCCTCGAGCTTCCAGAGCACGGCGTCGCGCGCCTGGCGCAGGTAGCTCCGGAGCACCGCCTTGGTATCCGTCCCGCTCATGCCCGCCAGTCTAGTCACGGCCCCCCGGGGCGACGCTGCGGCCCGGGCGCGCGTGATGCAGGGCACGGAACCGGGCGATCTCGGTGCCCCGGTGGAGCGCTGTCTGGTTCCCCCGTCACCCCCGCTGCAACGCGCGGCGCAGCAGCTGCCGCTCGCCGGCGTCGGCGGCGCGGATGAGCCAGAGCGCGGCCAGGTAGATGGCCCCGGCGACCACCGTGAAGCCGACGGTGGCGAGCCGGCCCTCGGGATGGACGAGCAGGAGGAACCCGCCCATCAGCAAGGCGGGGGGCACGATCCGCCAGCTGAGCCGGAGCACCGGGACGCTCACCCCGAGGCGCCGCAGCACGATCAGGCCGATGACGACCAGGCCGATCTCGGTGGCGGCGGTGCTGGCGCTGGTCACCAGGTACCCGCTTCCCGGATGCAGCTGTTCGAAGACCGGGATCAGCACCGCGTTGAGGACGGCGTTGAGCACGAGGCCGGCTCCAACGATCCAGGCGTAGGTGCGCTGCCGGTCCATGGCGAGCAGCCCGGTCGCGTTGGCGTTGTCCGCGAACATGAAGACGATGGTCACCCCGAGCAGCCGCAGCGAGGGAGCCGCCTGGGCGGGGAGGGTGAAGAGCGAGGTGTACTGGTCGGCCAGCACGATCACCCCGATGGAGGCCGGAAGCCCGAGCGCGACCAGCGCCTTGAAGAACTTCTGGACGGCGATGACGAGCCGCTCCGGCGCCTCGCGGTGGTACACGGCGAGGAGTGGGAAGACCACCGTGCGCAGCGCAAAGGGGATGACGAGCAGCGCCTGGAACGGCTTGTACGCGGCCTGATACCAGCCCACCTCGCAGTAGCTGAGGCTGGTGAGAGTCGGGCAGGCGGTCAGGGTGGAGGGGCCGAAGTGCTGGAGGATCGGGACGTCGATCTGCCAGTACACCGTGGTGAAGACGTAGCTGACCGCGAGTGGCATGGTCATCACCATCCAGGGACGGATCAGGCCCCACTCGAATCGCCACTTCGGCCGCCAGGCACCGGTCGCGACCAGGGCCACCGCGAAGTACGCGGCGGCGGCGAGGTAGCTGAAGGTGTAGGCCCAGATGAAGTAGGCGGTGCCGAGGTCCTTCACGGCGCCGATCACCACCAGTCCGAGCAGCAACAGGGCCTCGGGGATGATCTCGAGAGCCACGAACTTGACCCGCTGGAGTGCGTAGAAGCTGTTGCGCAGGAGGAGCTGGAGCCCGGAGCCGACCAGGAGCGCGGCCGAGGCGATCACCAGGGAGTGCAACCCGAGCAGCCAGAGTGCCCCGGTCAGCACCAGGATGGCCAGAGCCAGAAGGGGGATGCGGAGCGACAGCATGTTGTCCAGGTACTGGCCCAGCAGCTCCGGACGGCGGGCGCCCTCGCGCAGGTAGAGGGTGCTCAGACCGAGGTCGGCGACCACCGACACGATCGCCCCGTAGGTGATCGCGGTCTGCATCTGGCCAAACTCGCCGGCGCCCAGGGAGTGGATGATCACGATGACCGAGCCGAGGGCCAGCACCCGGGAGGAGAGCTGGGCGGCCAGCATCATCAGCGAGTTGCGCACGCCGCGCAGCCCGCTCCCGGCGCGCAGCGCGCCGGGCGCGACCGCCTGAGCCTCACCGGGAGGGACGGTCTCCGGCGGCGAAGCCACCTCGGGGTTCTCGAAGGCTGGCATCACAGGGTCCATCGGCCGGCCATTGTCGCCCGTGGAACGGGCTTGGGGATCAGAAGGGTTCACCGGGAAACGCGATGCCCGGCCCGGACTGCCGGTCAGCCGCTCCCGGCGAGCGGCAGCGCCGCCTCACGGCCCCGCCTGGCGCGCCGGTTGAGCCGCTCCGTCCGGTGCCGCCACTCCGCCTCCGGGCCGCCGGTGTTGCGGGCGGCAACCACGGCGAGCCGCCTCCGCCAGCCGGCCCAGCTTGCGAGCACCGCCTCCGCCTCGGAGCAGACGGCGAGGGCTCCCTCGACCTCTCCCCGCCGTTCCAGGGCGATGGCCAGCCCGCGTGCGGCGGCGAGGTCCTCCGGGTGGCGGCGCCAGAGCTCGCGGAGGACGGCGGTCTGGGACCCCGGGGTGTCCCGGCGGAGACGCCGGGCCAGCCGGTGGCCGGCAGGTCGTGACCACGGCGAGGCCGCGTCCTGGAAGGCGGTGGTCAGGTGCGTCGCGGCGGCATCGGCCATGCCGACGGCCTCCAGATGGACGGCGAGCCGGTAGCGATCCGCCGGATGCACCGGCTCGACGAGGAGCCCCCCCACATGCGCGGCGAGCCGCGCCCCGAGCACCACCGTGGAGCAGAGATCGAGCTGGTTGTGGCGGATGACACCCTCCAGGACAGACGGCGGGGCCCCGCCGAGCCAAGCCCGGAAGCGCGCCGGCGCCTCCGCACCCGGGACGTCGTCCTCGCGCACGAGGCCGAGCAGGGAGACCTCGGTCTGGCGGAGGGTGCACGAACCGAGGCGCTCGCGGAAGAGCCGCCGCACCGGCCCCAGCAGATCGCAATGGATCGCCGGGCAGATGGCGTCCACCGGCCGCCGGTTGATGACGCAGCGGGCGCGCAGCACCGGGATGTCGAAGCCGCGCCCGTTGTAGGTGAGCAGGACCCGCGAGCTCCCGACCCGGCCGGCCACCGCATCGAGCATCGGCCCCTCGCCGTCGAGATCGGCGAGCAGGTACTGGTCGATCTCCAGGAACCGTCCCCGTGGCACCCCCAGGCCGACCAGGAAGGGCACCACCCCGCTGCCCCGCAGCCCCAGGGACTCGATGTCGAGGACCAGCGCGTCGGCATCCGACAACGGCCCGGCCGGTGCGCCGGGCGGCAGCCGGTAGAGAAGGCGGACCAGGTCGGGAGGAGCGGCCGGACCGCCGGCGCCGGCGCGCTCCAGGAAGGGGCCGAGGTCGACCCTCACCCGCCGGACCAGCACCGCACCTTCGGCGACGAAGCCGAGAGCGCCGGCACGCTCGGCGGCCGCCCCCGGCGGCTCGGGGCTGCGGTGGCAACCGGCGGGCTCATCGTCTCACGCCGGTTCCGCGGCGAGGCGCAGCAGCCTGAGCGCCGCGGCCCGACCGTCACAGCCCAGCGGCGCCGGACCGACGCAGGATGGGCAGCCGGTCGCACAGGAGCAGCCGGCGGCCAGGTCGATGGCCGACGCCACCATCTCCGCGAAACGGTCAAAGCAGGCCTGAGCCAACCCGACACCGCCGGGCGTGGCGTCGTAGAGGTAGACGGCGGGCCACCCGATGCCCTCCTGGTCGGGCGACGCCGGTGGTGCCACCGGTCGCCAGCCGGCGACAAACTCCTGGGACTCGCCGGGGGCGGGAGGGCCCAGCGCCCGGGGGGCCGGGTGGGGCCCCTCCGGGCCGGCCTGGGTGCGCAGCTCGACATGGGTGCCCAGATCGCGCGGGTCGCACATGCAGAGCAGGCAGGCCGCCGCGTGCAGGGCGCGCGACGCCCCCACCAGGCCGGCCTCCTGCTCCCCCGGCGGCATGGCGCCGAGAATGCTGGGTCGGAAGGCGGCCCAGACCGCGGTGGTGTGGAGATCCTGCTCCGGTAGGTTGATCGGCCCCGACCCAACGTTCTCATGCGTCAGGAAGCGGACTTTCTTATAGACGGTGGCG
Organism: Candidatus Dormibacteria bacterium; assembly: GCA_050012735.1. Classification (GTDB taxonomy): domain Bacteria; phylum Chloroflexota; class Dormibacteria; order Aeolococcales; family Aeolococcaceae; genus Changshengia. Next base: position 7,769 of record JBEKGP010000089.1, on the reverse strand, counting down.
AGCCGGCTGACCCGGACCTCGCCGTGACTGCGCAGCACCCTCTCCCCCACCGGACCTGCGAAGCGCTCCAGGACGCGCACCGCCTGGCGGGTCTCGGCCAGGGTGTAGTGGTCGACCCCGATGGGGTGGACATAGGCGCGCTTCTCCTCCCAGTCGAGCCGTTCGACGTGGTACTGCCGCCCCTCGTGGAGGTAGATGGCGTCGTCATGGACCAGCACCGGCGCGGAGAACTGGTCAACCTCGCCGATGACCCGCCCGTGGCTGCCCGGGCGCCCGCCGCCGCTGCCGGCCCACGGTCCCTGCGGCCCCTGGCCAGGTCCCGCAGGGTCGCTCGAGGTGTCGATGATCACGACGTTGCTGGCTGCCGCACGCCGCAGGGAGATCGCCTCCGCGGGGAAGGCGTCGGCGCTCCAGTGGTAGCGGCTCCCGCTCCGGTGGACCAGGCCGTCCTCGGCGAAGCACTCGAGCAGCGACCCGGTCAACTCGGCCCCGGCGTTGCCGAAGGCCTCGCCCTGAGCAAAGGAGAGCTCGAAGGCGGCCGCCTGCAGATGCGAACCGAGCACCAGCAGGTTGTCGGGGTCCACGAGACCGCGCTCCGGCGGCGTCTCCAACAGGTACTCGGGGTGGCGCAGCAGGAACTGGTCGAGGGGCGCGTCGGAGGCGATGAAGACGCCCAGGGAGGTGGACTCCCGCCGCCCGGCCCGGCCCAGCTGCTGCCAGGTGCTCGCCAGGGTGCCCGGATAGCCGACCAGCACCGAGGCGTCGAGGCCGCCGATGTCGACACCCAGCTCCAGGGCGTTGGTGGCGACCACCGCCCGGACACTCCCGCCGCGCAGTCCCGCCTCGATGGCCCGCCGCTCGAGGGGAAGGTAGCCACCCCGGTAGCCGCGGATCGAGGGGGCCTGGCCCGGCCCGCCCGCCTCGAGCTGGCGCAGGTAGCTGAGCAGGATCTCGACCGAGCTCCGGCTCCGGCAGAACCCGATGACCTGGAGCTCGAGGCGGAGCAGCTCCGCGATCAGCCGCCGCGCCTCCAGCACCGCTGAGCGGCGCACCCCCAGGGTCGCGTCGCTGAGCGGCGGTGCCCAGAACCAGAGGTGGCGCTCGGCGCGGGGCGCCCCGTTGCGGTCGATGACAGTGACCGGCCGCCCGAGCAGTCGCTCGGCCAGCTCGCCGGGGTTGCCGATGGTCGCCGAGCAGCAGATGACGGTGGGATTGCTGCCGTAGAAGCGGCAGATCCGGAGCAGCCGGCGCAGCACGTTGGCGAGGTGGGAGCCGAAGAGCCCACGGTAGGCGTGCAGCTCGTCGATGACGATGTAGCGGAGCGAGCGCAGCAGCCCGGCCCAGCCGGTGTGGTGGGGCAGGATGCCGCTGTGCAGCATGTCCGGGTTGGTCACCACGATGTGGCCGCCCTCCCGGATGGCGCGGCGCAGCCCGGTGGGGGTGTCCCCGTCGAAGGTGGCGGCGCGAAGACGGTCGCGGCGCTCGGGAGCCAGCTCCCCGACCAGGTCGCGCAGCCCGGCGAGCTGATCCTGGGCGAGGGCCTTTGTCGGGAAGAGCCAGAGGGAGCGGCTGTCCGGGTCCCGCAGCCAGGAGTCGAGGACCGGGACGACGAAGCCGAGGGTCTTACCGCTCGCGGTCGGCGTGACCAGGGTCACGTCCCGGCCGTCCAGCACCGCCTCGATCGCCTCCGCCTGGTGAGAGTAGGCACGATCCAGGCCGCGGGCCGTGAGCGCCGCGACCAGCTCGGGGTGGAGCCGCTCCGGCCAGGGCCGGAGGTCAGCCGGCTGCGCAGGCAGGATCGCCTCGTGGGCGATGCGCCTCTGCACCCAGGGCTGGCGACGGAGATCGGCGATCCGCTCGCCGACGGAGGGAGCCAGAGCGATGGTCACGAAGCGGCAGCATACCGAACAATCGTTCGGAAAACAACCGTTCGGTCGCCGGCGCTCCGGATGGCGACCTGAGCTTCGAGCGTCTGGTGCGCTGGGAGCGGCTGGTAGGCTGCCTCAACCGTCCCGGCGAGGTGCCCCGGGAGATCGGTTCACGCCTCCGCTCTGAGGACGGGATCGCTGATCTCCAGGTCGTCGGCCATGGCCAGTATCGGCCGGATCCCCTTGCTCGCCAGGGTCGCGTGATAGGCCTTCACCGCTTCGACCGGGGACACTTCCCGCTCGATCACCCTGCGCATCAAGGCCACCAACGTCAGGGGGCACTCGGCATAGTTGATCTTGCGGCCGAACAGCGCCACGCGGGCCCCAGCCTGCTCGGCTCGGGCCAGCAGTTCAAAGGTGTCGCGCGTGGTGCCTTTGGCGCCACCCATGATCCCCACCACCAGCCTGGCGGGATCGTAGTTGGCCAGCTCCTCCATCGCCCGGCGGCCGTTGTAGACGAGCTTCAGAAACACCGGTTGTTCCGCGGCCAGAACTCCCCCCAGGCAGCGCACGACGCAGTCGCCGATGTAATGGCCGAGCTCCTCTGCTGGAATGCCCACATCGAAAGCCGGATTGAACACTTCCAGGAAGTGGCGAAGGCCCAGAGGGTCCGCCTCGGCCCGGAAGGCCGAATAGGCTTCCAGGGTGCGCAGGTCGCTCTCCACATCATTGGAGAAGGTCATGGAGTAAAGCCCAAGATCGACCACGGGCCGGAGCTTCGCGATGCGGGCCGTTCGGAAAGGGCGCGAATGCGATTGCGTGTAGCGGGCCCCGCGCTGACACCAGATATCGGTCGTGTCGTTGAGACGCACCGCCGGGGTGACCGGGCTGCCATCGAACAGCCCTTCCTGGCCAAGGATCTCCATCGACGATGCGCTGGCCAGCAGGATGTCGATCAACCCGGAGCCGGCCATCTCCCGCATGGCCTGCAGGTAAGCGGCCCGATTGGCGTTCCCGGAGAGCAGATTGCCCGAGGCGTCTCGCCGCGGCCCCGGCGACAGGAGGCCAAAGGCCATGTCGCCGTCCTTGGCGTCGGCAATGATGAAGTCGTGGGGGCGATAGGTACCGGCGCGGATCCGGGCCAGTTTGGTGTCAAGAGCTTTCACGGTTCTCCTGATGCGGCAGCTGGGTCACCCAGCAGTGGGTGCCCCCGGGTAACCGGAGGCACCCACGAGCAAACCAACCTTGCCGGTCAGAGAGCGCGACTGACCGCGTTCTCGAGCGCTTCCTGGTGACCCGAACGGAAAGTCGGTTCGATACCAGTGGTGAGCACCTTGTCCGCAAGACCCGCCAGGTCGGCCTGCCCGGCCAGGATGCTGCGCCCCAGCTCGCCTTCCCAGTCGGCGTAGCGCTCCCCGAGCGGCTTGGTGAGCGCCTGGGTTTCGATCAGCTCGGCTGCCACCAGGAGCCCCTTGGCCAGGGTGTCGATGCCACCGATATGACCGTGGAAGAGATCGACCGCGTCCGTGCTCTGCCGGCGCACCTTGGCGTCGAAGTTGAACCCGCCGTTGGTCAGCCCGCCGGCATTCAGGATGTGATGCATTGCCAGCGCCGTTTCCCGCACGTCGTAGGGGAACTGGTCCGTGTCCCAGCCGTTCTGCACGTCGCCCCGGTTCGCGTCCACCGAGCCGAAGATGCCCAGAGCCACTGCCGTCGCCACCTCGTGCTCGAAACTGTGGCCGGCCAGAGTGGCGTGGTTGCACTCGATGTTGACGCCGATCTCCTTCTCGAGGCCATGCCCGGCCAGGAATCCGTAAATTGTCGCCACGTCGTGGTCGTACTGATGCTTGGTCGGTTCCATCGGCTTGGGTTCGAGCAGGATGCGGCCCTCGAAGCCGATCTTGTGCTTGTGCTCGACCACCAGCGTGAGGAAGTGCGCGAGCTGATCCAGCTCCTTGCGGAGGTCGGTGTTGAGCAGGGTGTCGTAGCCCTCCCGACCGCCCCACAGGACGTAGTTGGCGCCGCCCAGCCGTTTGGTCGCCTCCATGGCATCCCGGACCTGGGTCGCGGCGCAAGCGAACACCTCGGGATCGGGATTGGTCGCCGCGCCTGACATGTAACGTGGGTGGGAGAACAGGTTCGCCGTGCCCCACAGAAGCTTCTTGCCGGCCTTGGCCTGGGCCTCGGCGGCCTTGTCCACCATGTGGGCAAAGGCCTTCTGGCTGGCCTTCATCGTGCCCAGTTCCGGGGCGAGATCGCGGTCATGGAAGGTGTAGAAGGGGACCCCGAGCTTCTGAATGAACTCCATGGCCGCGTCGAGCCTGTGCTCGGCCTGCTTCAGAGGATCACCACCCTCGTTCCAGGCCCGCTGGAAGGTGCCCACACCGAACATGTCGGACCCGTTGAAGCAGAAGGTATGCCAAAAACACACGGCGATGCGCAGGTGCTCGGCCATGGTCCGGCCCAGGACCACGCGATCGGCGTTGTACCACCGGTAAGCCAGCGGGTTGCGACTCTCGGGACCCTCGTAACGAATGGGCCCGATGTACGCGAAATAGGGTGCGGGCATTACCGTCCTCCTTGAGCTTCCGCCAACGTCGGGATGGCGGGGATGAGTCAATCCTATGGTTTGGCCGCCTCGCCGCGGAGCAGCCGGGCCACCACCCGGCGGAGCTCGGCGATGGACCCCTTGGTCACCACCTCCACACCCCAGATCTGGCCGGCCTCGGAGACCCGCGGGTCGGAGGAGACGTAGGCCGTGAAGAGGATGACCGGGGTGCCGCTCAATGACGGCTCCGAGCGCAATGCACGGATCAGCTCGAGACCGTCCATCCCGGGCATGCGCAGGTCGGTGACCACCAGCTCGGGGGGCCGGGCCACGGCCAGCTCCCAGGCGGCGCCGCCGTCGGGCGCGGTCTCGACCTCGTATCCGGCCGCGGTCAGAGCGAGCCGCAGCAGCTCGCGGATGTCCGTCTCGTCCTCGGCGACGAGAATGCGCTGGGTCACCTACACCGCATCCATCAGGCGGTCGTGGTGACTCCGCCCACCAGCCTGCCCACACCGAAGGTCACCGCCGCGGCGACGGCGGTGATGAGCAGCTGCCGGAGCGCGGCGCGGATGATCGATCGCTCCGAGAAGAAGCCGATGGCGGCGCCGATGGCGAGGGCGGCCACGGCCCCCAGCACGATGGACACCAGCACCGCCCCCCACCCGGTTCCGAAGAACCACGGGATGAGCGGGATCAGCGCCCCGACCGCGAAGCTGAAAAAGGACGACACGGCGGCACGGGTCGGCGACCCGGTGCGCGAGGGGTCGATGCCCAGCTCCTCGCGGGCGTGCACCGCCAGGGCGACCTCCGGGTCACGCATCAGCGCCTCGACGAAGTCTTCGGCGATCGCCCGGGGCACGCCCCTCTCCAGGTACACGGAGACCAGCTCGCGCCGCTCGAACTCGGGATTGCGGCGCAGCTCCTCCCGCTCGACCCCGACCTCGCGGTGGATCAGCTCACGCTGTGCGGACATCGAGATGTACTCGCCGGCCGCCATCGAGATGGCGCCGGCAACCAGGCCCGCCATGCCAGCGAGGCGGACGAGACCGGAGGTCGGGCTGGCGCCCGCCACCCCCAGGATGAGCGAGACGTTGGTCAGCAGGCCGTCGCTGACCCCGAAGACGGCGGCCCGGGCCGTCCCCCCCTGGATGTCGCGATGGTGCTCGGGCCGCGGCTCGGGCAGGTCAGCGCGCTCGCCCCCCGGATCCGATCCTGCGGTGCTGGCCATCCCTGGATCACGCCCTCCGACTCCTGCCTCGAACATCGCGACTGTACACGCCACGGGCTTTCGCCGATGCGCCCGCGCGACACGTGCCCCAGACTCCGGCCCATGGATTCATCGGTCGGTCCCGGCCACCTCCTCGCCCTGGCCGTCACGGTGGTGATGGTCGGCGGGCTGGTGCCCCTGGTGCGGCTGCGACCGGGACGCTGGGTCACGGTCTCCTCGTGGGTGCTCGCCTTCCTTCTCATCGCCAACGAGATCGCCTTCGAGATCGTTCAGTGGCAGGGCGGGTTGGGTGAGACGTACATCGCCCACACCTGGACGGTCGGTTTCAGCCTCCCCCTCTATCTCTGCGACGTGGCGGCCTTCGTGGGCGGGGTGGCCCTGGTCACACGGCGCCCCGCCCTGGTGGAGCTCACCTGGTTCTGGGGGCTCGCCGGAACCATCCAGGGGCTGCTCACCCCCGACCACCCGATCCTCTTCCCCTCCTACGACTGGCTCGAGTTCTACCTCGATCACATCGGGGTGCTGCTGGCCGCCTGCTGGCTGGTGGTGGGGCTCGGTCTCCATCCCCGCCCCCGCGCCGTTCTCCGGGTGATCGCCATCACGGTGGTCTTCTTCGCCCTGATCGGGGTGGTGGACCTCACGACCGCGGGCGATTACGACTACCTGCACACCCAGCACCCTCCCGGGCTGCTCGCCCTGCTCGGGCCGTGGCCCTGGTATCTGCTCGGCGCCACCGGGGTGGCGCTCGCCTCCATCCTCATCCTCGATCTGCCCTTCTGGCCGGAGCGCCGCCGGTCGCGCGGCGGAGGCGGCGCCGGGCGCGGCGAGACCGCGGCGGCTGCCCGCCAGCCGACCGCACCCTCGCCCTGACGTGCCACGATCGCGGCGTCATGGACACGACCCCGCGACCGCGCGGGCCATCGGGCTCCGCCCTCTTGTCCGGTACCCCCGAAGCGGAGGCGTACTGCCGCAGCCTCGCGCCGTCGGTCTTCCCTGACGGTGTGCCCTCTCCTGAGCTGGCCGCCCGAGTCGCCGACGCGATCTGGCGTCACCTCCGCGACCACCCCGGCCCCGAGGCGGTGGTCTGGGACCCGGACGACGCCTCCGCTCAGCGAATCAGCGCCGCATTCCAGCGCGACGGGCTGGCCGCCGCCTTCGCCGAGGCGGCACAAGGGGAGCGAGCGGCGGCCCCGCCGCGGCTACAGGTCACGGCCTATCGCGAGGAGGTCCTGCCCTGACCGGGCGGTCCGGGGGCCCGCACGGCGTCCCCGGCCAGCGGATCAGCGCCGCGTTCGGCCGGTGAGGGGCTACCCAGCCCCGGGGCAGGCGAGGGGGCTACCCACCCACTCGGCAGGCGAGGAGGCTGCCCACCCCCTGAGAAGGAGAGGGGGCTGCCCACCCCCTCACCGGGCCTTTAGGACAGAAGTGTCCTTAAGGATTGCACTGGCGACGCGGTGCACAGCGTGGAACGCTCCACGCGCTTGGCGCTTTCCACGCCGAGTCAGCCCAGAAGTGCCGTGATCCCGTCGGCCTACACCGAGGCCTTGGGCTGCTCCATCTCGGCGATGACGGCGTCGGCCACCTGGGACGTGCCCACCGCGGTGGGGTCGTCGCGCTGCGGCTTCATGTCATAGGTGACCGATTCTCCCCGCGCGATGACCGCGGCCAGGCCCTGCTCCAACCGCTCAGCGGCCTCCAGCTCGCCCAGATGACGGAGCATCAGGACGCCGCTGAACATCATCGCCATCGGGTTGGCGACGTTCTTTCCGGCGTACCGGGGGGCGGACCCGTGGGTGGCCTCGAAGACGGCGATCTCGTCTCCCATGTTGGCCCCGGGGGCGAGCCCCAGCCCACCGACCAGCCCGGCGCAGAGGTCGCTCAGGATGTCCCCGTAGAGGTTGGGCATGACCATGACGTCGTACAGCTCCGGCTTCTGGACCAGCTGCATCGACATGTTGTCGACGATCCGATCCTCGAACTCCAGATCGGGAAACTCCCGGGCCACCTCCTGGGCGACCCGGAGCCAGAGACCGTCCGTGTACTTCATGATGTTGGCCTTGTGGACGGCCGTGATCTTGTGCCGACCGTTGGCCCTGGCCCAGGTGAAGGCGAAGCGGAAGACGCG
>JBEKGP010000088.1:0-8582 GCA_050012735.1 Candidatus Dormibacteria bacterium | reverse complement strand
CCCGAGCACCACCGCGACGCAGAGCAGGCAGGCGTTGGAGACCGCGCTCGACATGTTGGGCACGATGATCCGCCATATCACCGTCCCCCAACTCGCGCCCAGGCTGCGTGCCGCCTCCGAGAGGGTGCGGAGGTCGACGGCGGAGAGACCCGCGTCGAGGGCGCGGTAGCAGTACGGGAGGACAAGGATGAGATAGGCGAATGCGAGCATAAGGATCGAATCGCTGACGTTGATCTCGATCCAGTTGTAGATGGGTGCGAAACCGACGACCAGCACGATCGCCGGGATGGTGAGCGGGGTGAGGCACACCAGCTCGACGGGTCGTACCATCTGCGGCACGCGCAGGCGAATCCAGATCATGGTGGGGAGGAGCAGGGCCAACATTCCCACCGAGGTGATCGCGGCCAGCTCGAGTGACGCGGTGATGGCGTCGACCAGCTCCGGATCGGACCCGATGCTGGTGAACGCGGTCAGGGAGCGCGGGCTGCTGATACCGACCCCGCGGGTGGCGAACTCCACCATGGCCGCGATCGGCAGGAGGAAGAAGAGGCCGAGCACGACGTAGACCACTGTCTTGAACGCGGCGAGGCGGCGACTACGGCGGCGGTTCACCACAGGTGACCCCGCAGCGCCGTCATCGCGGCAGCCAGCGTGCCGAGCGGCGCTGCAGCCGGGCGTAGAGCACGGTGATGATGGCGACGATCACCACCATGCCCAGGGCGAGTGCGGCGGCGAAGTTGGCCTGGTCGAGGCCCACCTCGCTGCTGAGCGCCCGGCTGATCTGAAGCGGCACGATGATGCCGCCGATGTCGAGCAGCGCGGCTGCCGTCGCATACGCGGAGAAGGCGTTGGCAAAGAGGAGCAGCCAGGCACCCAGAAACGCGGGCATCAACAGCGGTCCGGCCACGTGCCGCCAGTAGTGCCAGGTGCCCCCACCCAGGGTCTCGGTCGCCTCGCGCCATTGGGGGCGGATGCCGTCCAGGGCGGGCATAAAGACGATCACCATCAGCGGGATCTCGAAGTAGGTGTAGATCAGGGTGAGCCCGGTCAGGGAAAAGAGCCAGACACCGTTCGGGTAGAAGGTGATGCCGTGCTGCTGCAGCCAGATGACAATGAAGCCCTCGGTGCCGATGGTGGCGATGAATGCGAAGGCCAGGGTGACGCCGCCGAATTGGGAGAGCACCCCGCAGAACGCGGTGACCAACCGGCGGAGGATCCCGTCCGGCGAGCCGCTCGCGACCGTGTAGGCAAGGACGGCCCCGACCACCGCCCCGATGCTTGCGCTCACCGCCGACAGGACCAGGCTGTTGAGGAAGGCGCTGACGACGTACGGCTGGCTCAGCTGCGCCAAGTTGGCCAGGGTCGGACCGTGAGGGCCGCTGAAAGCCCCCACCGCGACCAGCACCGTGGGCAGGAACAGGAAGAGCCCGGTATAGACGAGGAACGGTGCCGCGCCGAGCCAGGCGGTGGATACGCGGAGGCGCCCCCCCAGGGGGCGCCTCACATACGCTGCTTTGGTGACAGGGACTGCGGTCAACTGCCGACGGCCGCAGACCAGTTGCTGGCGAGGTATGAGGCTGCGCTGGAAGCCTGGCTCTGATCCAGGGTCACCGGCGACCCGCTCACGGCCGGGAGCGCCGCCGCGTAGGTCTGGTTGAGGGTGCCGTTGGCCTGCATCGCGGTCATCTCGACGGGGCGCGCACCCCCCTGCAGCCAGAGGTTCTGGCCGGCGGCGGAGTAGAGGTACTCCTCCCACAGTCTGGCCGCAGCCGGGTGGGGTGCGGTCTTGGTTATGGCCTGGGCGTAATACCCACCCAGAATCGCGTTGGACGGGACGAACACCTTCCAGCTGGGAAGGTTCACCACGCTTGCCGAGTTGAGGTAGTCCCAGTCGAAGACCACGGGGGTCGTCCCGTTGTCGATGGTGGCCGCGGTGGCCGTGACCGGCACGAAGTTACCGGCAGCGTTCAGCTGCTTGAAGAAGCTGACGCCGGGGCCGATGTTGCTGACCGATCCGCCGTTGGCGAGCGACGCCAGCATCACTCCATTGAGCGCCGCGTTGGCCTCGGTCGGGTCACCATTCAGCGCGACCGCGCTCTTGAAGGCAGGTGTCAGCAGGTCCGCCATCGAGGTGACGGTGTACTTGCTCGAGTCATAGCCGATTGACATGTAGCCGCCGTAGTCCTGATACCAGAGGCCGCCGGCATCCTTCTGATCGGCGGGGATGTCCGACCACTCGGAAACCTCGTACGGTGCGAAGAGGCTGGTGTTCGCCCAGGCCACCGCCATCCCGATGTCGAGGACGTCCGGCGCTTTGCTGGTGCCCTTCTCGGAGTTCACGGCGTTGACCTCGTCCTGGCTGCTCCCCTGGGGGTTTGCCTGGTTGACCTTGATGCCGTACTTGGCCGAGAAGTCCTTGATGATGGTGCCGTAGTTTGCCCAGTTGAGCGGCAGGGCGATGACGTTCAACTGACCTTCCGCTTTGGCTGCGGTAATCAATGCGCTCATGCCGCCGTTGGACGCCGCGGATGTCGCGGTCGACCACGAGGAGTCGCTGGAGCCGCCGCACGCGGCGAGCGTTCCCACGACCGTCAACGCGAGGCCGAGGCACGTGGCCCTGGCTGCGCTTCCCTTCATAACCTGCTTCCCCTTCCGAGTGACTTTGACGCTACGGCGGGGATCATGCAGGGAGCCCTTTCTGGTTCGCAACCGTACAGAAACACGGTGTGAATGGGGGGCATCCAGATCTTCTCCAGGCGATAGCGAATTGATAATCGCTCTCTCCCGGATTGACAATCTCGGCATGGTCGTTGGCTGCCGGCGGCGCGTGCGCCGGCGCGCGCATCCGTATCAAGAATCACGCACCCAGACGTTACGGAGAACCCTGCCCTGGCCATCGGCGGCAGCGGGTGTTTTTCGCTGCTCTCGGTCGCGGCAAGCTGCGCGGCGCTCACCCGGTCGTCGGGGTGGGTGCCGGCCGGGCGCAGGCGGCCGACCGGAGGCGACTTCCCAGATCGGGGCGATCGACGCCTGGGCGGACGCATCGCTCGGACCCCGCGGAAGCGGTATGGTCCCCGGATCGCTGATCGCCCCTCCGTTCCGATCCCCAAGGCGGAGCTGCACCTCCACATCGAGGGCACGCTCGAACCGGAGCTCGCCCTGGCGGTCGCCGAGCGCAACCGGCTGCCCCTCCCCTATGCGGATGCGGCGGAGCTGCGCGCTCGATACCAGTTCCACAACCTCCAGTCCTTCCTCGACGTCTACTACGAGACCATGGACGTGCTTCGCACCGAGGAGGACTTTGCGGATCTGGCCGGCGGATACCTGGACCGTGCCCGGGCGCAGGGCGTCCGTCACGCCGAGATCTTCTTCGATCCGCAGGCGCACATCGAGCGCGGCGTGCCCATGGCGACGGTCGTCGAGGGTCTCTGGTCGGTGCTCGCTGCCAGCGACCACCGCTACGGCATCACGAGCCGGCTGATCATGTGCTTCCTGCGAGATCGCAGCCTGGCCTCGGCGATGGAGGCTCTGGAGTCCGCCCTGCCGTACCGGGATCGCATCGTTGCGGTGGGGCTCGACTCCGCCGAGGTGGGCCACCCCCCCTCGGAGTTTGTCGAGCTCTTTGACCGCGCGCGGCAGGAGGGCTTCCGCTGCGTCGCCCACGCCGGTGAGGAGGGGCCCTCCGGCTACATCTGGGAGGCGCTCGACCTGCTGCGGGTCGACCGCATCGATCACGGGAACCGCTGCATGGAGGACCCGGCGTTGGTGGCGCGCTTGCGCGAGGAGCAGGTGCCGCTGACCGTCTGCCCGCTCTCCAACCTGCGCCTGGGGGCGGTCGGTCGGGTGGAGGATCACCCCCTTCTCACGATGCTCGACGCCGGGCTGCTGGTCACCGTCAACTCCGACGACCCCGCCTACTTCGGCGGCTACATCGACGACAACTACCGGCTCATCCAGCAACACCTCGGCATCGACGACGCCCAGCTCCTCCAGCTGGCGGGGAATTCGTTCCGAGCCGCGTTCCTGAGCGACGCGGAGCGGGCCCGGTACCTGACCGAGCTGGAGGAGTACTCGCCGGCGGACCGGTAGCCCACACTTGCGACCCGGCCTCTCCGCGCGGTGGTGAGGAACCGCCCTTACGCGGATCCTCTGGGGCTCGAGAGAAGGTCGTGCACCAGGGCGGCGAGCAGGGCGGCCCGTTCCGGCATCCTCTCGATCTCGACCCACTCCCCCTCGGCGTGGGCGTGGCCCCCGACGGCACCGAGGCCGTCGAGAGTGCGGATGCCCATGGCGGCGGTGAACTGCCCGTCCGAGCCACCCGGTGCGAGCACCCCCCGGAGGGATGGCAGCCCCAGGGTCGCTGCCACAGCCTGAGCCCTCTCGAACAGCCCACGCGAGATCTCGCGGGGCATTGGGGCGCGGTTGATCCCGCCCAGCACGGTGATCTCCGTCCCCTCCAGATGCGGCTGGAGCCCGCGCATCGCCCTCTCGATCCGCTCCAGCTCGGCCGTCGAGGCGGCGCGCGAATCGACCCGGAACTCCGCATGCGCGGGCACCGTGTTCGCGGTCGTACCCGCCGCCGCCAGGGTCGGGGTCGCGGTCGTCCCCAGCCGGGCGTCGGCGAGGGCGGCGACGTCGAGCATCTGGCGCGCCATCTCCAGGGTCGCGTTGACCCCCCGATCGGGCTCCGAGGCGTGCCAGGCTCGCCCCCTGATCTGGACGGTGTACTGCGCCGTCCCCTTGCGGGCGACCTTGAGCGCGCCCTCGTACGAGGCCTCCAGGACCAGCACCGCCTCGAGCCCCGCTGCGGAGTCCTCGATGAGCGGACGGGACCTTGGCGACCCCACCTCCTCGTCGGTGGTGACCAGCAGGCGCACGCCCTCGGGCGTGCCGAGCGCGGAGAGGGCAAAGAGCGCCTGGACGATCCCCGCCTTCATGTCCACGACCCCGGGGCCCGTGGCCCTCTCACCGTCGACGCTGAACGGCCAGCGCGCCAGCGTGCCTCGGGGCCAGACGGTGTCGACATGGCAGAGGAGGAGGACCCGCGGCCGCCCCGTCTCCCAGACGAGGTGAGCGCCGCCGCCGGCCTCGATCCGCCGGCCAACGCTCCCGGCGAAACGCGCCAGCATGCCGTCGACGGCGTCCAGCGCAGCGCCGAGCAGCGCGGGGTCGCCGCTCGGCGACTCACGGTGGACCAGCGCCTCCAGACAGTCGACCATCTCCGCCTGACGGCGGCGCAGACCCTCGAGCAACGCGGGAGCCGGCGCCGCCCCCGAGGTCGGGCTCACGCCGGCCAATCCGATCCGTCGGGGCCAAAGACGTACCACCCCGGCGCGAAGGCTGCCACCGGCCGCAGACCCACCGCGAAAAGAGTGGTCATGACCTCGCGGAGTGCGCCTCGCCACGCATCGGACTGCCGGCGGTCGCGGCTCCGCACCGCGAGGATGTCGTCGGGGATGCGCGCCAGCGCCCGGTCCGGACGGCCCGCGGTCGTGCCGGCCCACGCCGCCAGGCCGGCGAGCACGGGTTCACCGCCGGCCCCGAGGTCGAGGACCACGGGGGCGCCCTCCCGGAGCAGGAACTCGACCGGTGGGGCCGGCGTCCGCCCTGAGAGCGCCCTCGCGACCCGCGGACCGGCCAACCTCCAGACCGCCAGGATTCGATCCGTGGCGTCGCCGGCGTTGGCGTCGTCGTGGAGCGTGCCGTAGAAGTCGACGAGGTACTCGTCGGCCTCGGCTCCCAGCTTGGTCAGGTTGAAATGGGCGTTGCGGGAGACCAGCGGATCGAAGGTCCAGGTCACCGATTCGATCGCGTTGGCCAGGGCCCAGGCGCGCTGGCGGAGCTTGAGAGCCAGGCCGACCCCGCGGAGCTGGGAGCCGGGGACGATACCGGTGATGTGCGAGTGGAGGGTGGGCCGGCCCTGGTGGACGCCCCGGAAGGACACGGTGGCACCCACCATCTCGGTCCCCGACCGGGCAGCCAGGATGCAGTTGCCGCTGTGGGCGAGCGCCCGGAGCAGATCCGTCGCGACGGCCTCGCCCTCCCGGTGCCAGACGGTGTCGATGACCCGGTTGAGCTCGACGAGCTCGTCGATCTCGTGAACTTCGTCGACGGTCACGCCGGCACGCATCGCCGCCGAGAGCGCCAGGCCGGCCGCTCCCGCCTCTGGCTCCGTCATCCGCGTCGCACCACCCTGCGCCGGGTGGTCAGGCGGTCGATGACGTCCCGCCGCACCTCGACACCCAGCCCAGGTCCGGTGGGCACCCGAAGCCGGCCGTCGTGCAGGACGAAGGGCGCCGTGACGTCCTCGTGGAAGTAGCGGTCGGAAGCCGAGGTGTCGCCGGGAAGGGTGAAATCGGCCAATGCTGCCAGGGCCAGGTTGGCGGCCCTGCCGATCCCGGTCTCCAGCATGCCGCCACACCAGACCGGAGCCCCGAGCGCCGCGCAGACATCGTGGATGCGCTTCGCCTCCAGGTAGCCGCCGACCCGACCGGGCTTGATGTTGACGATGCTGCAAGCCCCCATCTCGATGGCCTCCACGGCGACCGTCGCCGAGAGAATCGACTCGTCGAGGCAGATCGGCGTCACCAGTCGTCGCGCCAGCTTGGCATGACCGAGAAGCTGCTCCTCCGGTAGGGGCTGCTCGATCAGCACCAGGCCGAATTCGTCGAGCCGGGCGAGGTGCTCCGCATCCTCCAGGGTGTACGCCGCGTTGGCGTCGACCTGGAGCAGCATCGCGGGACCGAATCGCTCCCGCACCGCCCGCACCCGGTCGATGTCGAGGCCGGGCTCGATCTTGAGCTTGATGCGGCGGTACCCCTGGTCCACGTAGCCGGCGACCGTCTCCAGCAACTCTTCGGTGGTGTTGGTGATGCCCACCGAGACGCCGCAGTCCACCTCGGCGCGCACCGCCCCGAGGTACTCGGCCAGCGACCTCCCCGCCACGCGCAGCTCGAGGTCCAGCCAGGCCATCTCCAGGGCGGCCTTGGCCATCCGGTGCCCCCGGACAGGCGCGAGCACATCTCCCAGCTCGGCGGCGGCGACTCGCTCCCGGGCCAGCAGCCGCGGTAGGAGGTGCTGCCCGATCAGCTGATCGGCCCCCTCGGTGTACTCGGACGAGTAGCCGGGCTCGCCCATGGCGACGCACTCGCCCCAGCCCTCGCCGTCCTCTCCGAGAAGGTGGACCAGGAGGACGTCACGGTCGGTCTGGACGCCGAACGAGGTGCGGAAGGGGGCCACCAGGGGCATGGCGATCCGGACCAGCTCCACGGCCTCGAGGCGCGCTCCGGCACCCGGCTCCGCCGCTCCCCGCGGGGGCGAGGCGGGGAGCGCGGACCGGGTCATCTCGTCATCAGCGCAGCTCAGCTCAGCTCAGCTCAGCTGCAGCCCGATGTCGCCCCGCAGTTGTGGCACTTGTAGCAGGCGCCGGAGCGGACCATCAGGGAGCCGCACTCGCTGCAGGATGGTGCATCCGCCTGATTCTGGAAGGTGCTGGTCGGCGTGATCGGATCGAGGCCGAGCGACATGAGAACCTGGGCGGAGTTGGCCGGCCCCTCGACCGGGGGGGGGGTCTCCGTCTCCTCGGCATCGCGCCGGATGATGCCGATCTCGGTCTGCTTCTCCGCGCTCAGGAACCGGGAGCCCAGCCACCGGAAGATGTAGTCGACGATCGACTTGGCGATCGGGATCTCCGGATTGCGGGTGAAGCCCTGCGGTTCGAAGCGCATGTGGGCAAACTTGTTGACCAGGAAGTCGAGGGGGACCCCGTACTGGAGCGCGAAGCTGACCGCGATCGCGAAGGAGTCGGTGAGCCCGGAGACCGTCGACCCCTCCTTGGCCATCTTCACGAAGATCTCACCGGGGGTGCCGTCCTCGTAGAGGCCGACCGTGATGTAGCCCTCGTGGCCACCCACCTCGAAGCGGTGGGTCAGCGCCTGGCGCTCGGCGGGGAGCTTGCGCCGCAGCGGCCGCTCCACGATCCGCACCTTCTCGCCGGTCGTCTTGTCCATCGAGGTGGCGAGCGGCTGGGAGCGCTTGCTGCCATCGCGGTAGATGGCGAGTGCCTTGAGCCCCATCCGCCAGCCGTCGATGTAGGCCTTCTCGACGTCCTCGACGGTGGACTCGTTGGGCATGTTGACGGTCTTGGAGATGGCTCCGGAGACGAACGGCTGGACCGCCGCCATCATCCGGACGTGGCCCTGCCACGCGATCGACCGCTTGCCGTTGCGCGGGATGAAGGCGCAGTCGAAGACCGGAAGGTCGTCGTCGCGCAGCTTGGGGGCACCCTCGATGGTGTCGTTGGCGTCGATGAACGCCACGATGTCGGCCACCTCGCCCTCGCTGTAACCGAGGTGTTTGAGGGCGGCCGGGACGGTGTTGTTGACGATCTTGAGCATGCCGCCGCCGACCAGCTTCTTGTACTTGACCAGGGCGATGTCCGGCTCGACACCGGTGGTGTCGCAGTCGAGCATGAAGCTGATCGTGCCGGTCGGCGCGATGACCGAGATCTGGGCGTTGCGGTAGCCGTGGCGCGCGCCCAGCTCGTGAGCCTCGTCCCAGGTGGCCCGGGCGGCCGCGAGCAG
>JBEKGP010000087.1:0-8739 GCA_050012735.1 Candidatus Dormibacteria bacterium | reverse complement strand
ACCGTCCCGGTCACCTCCAGCAGGCGATCGGCCAGCGTCGACTTCCCGTGGTCGATGTGGGCGATGATCGAGAAGTTGCGGATGTCGTCGCGAAGGACCGAGGGCACCGCGGCATCGTATTCCCGGTGTTGCATCGGCCGCAGCGGGCGAGCCGGAACGGCCTGGCCCGGTGAGCGTGCTCCACGCCCCCGGGGCACTGCCCACGCACCCGATCAAAACGGCTGCCTGACAATCCCGTCACGGTGCTACGGGTTCTCAGCCGTATCTCGACCCCCGCAGCACAATGCACGATCATGCCGATGGTTCCTGGTGGCCGCGTGATCGGCCTCGACATCTCGGGGACGTTCGGGGGCGGCATGCGCGGGGCGCTGGTCGACGTCGCGGGATCGCTGATCTCGCGGAAAGAGGCCGTGACGCCCAGGATCAGTCAGGAGGACCTGATCGGGAACCTGGTGACCATGGCCAGCCGGCTCGCAGACCAGGCCCAGCGGGAGAACGCGCCGGCGGCGGCTGTCGGGATAGCTGTCCCGGGACTGATCAACGAGGCCTCGGGGATGGTCCTGCGCAGCCCGAACCTCCCGTTGCAGGAGGTGCCGCTGGGCCGGATTCTCCAGGATCGGCTGAGGATCCCGGTCTTCCTGACCAAGGACGCCAGCGCCGGTGCCATCGGCGAATACGCACTCGGAGCCGGCAGACTGGTGTCCGACATGATGCTGGTGCTGATCGGAAACGGGGTGGGCAGCGCCGTCGTCAACGAGGGCAGGATCCTCCGCGGGGTGCACGGGACCGCGGGCGAGATCGGCCACATCGTGATCGACCCGGCCGGAATTGTCTGCGGATGTGGTGGCCGGGGCTGCGTCGAGACCTTCGCCTCCGTGACCTCGATCGCCCGCCGCTACACCATGGCTGCCAAGGAAGCGATCCTCGCCGAGGAGGTGGTCGCCAAGGCGGAGGCTGGAAACCCCGCTGCGGTCCGCGTCTGGAGCGACGCCCTGGGAGCACTCGCGACCGTCATCGCCACCGCGGTGGCTGTCATCGACTGTGAGCTCGTCGTCCTCTCCGGAACCATGAAGCTCTCCGCGGAAGCCCTGAGACCCCTGGAAGCGCTGCTTGCCAAGAGGATCAATCTGGTCCAGCTGCCACGCGTGGAGGTGGGCGTCCTGGGCGAGACCGCCGGCGTGCTGGGGGCGGCGGCCATCGCCTTCGAGCGTGCCGGCCTGGGCGACGCCGCGCAGGAGTGGAGGCGGTCGGGCCAGTTGCCCGGCGGCCACAGCATCTCCCGTCTGGCCTGAAGCCGCGCCCTCCGCCCGCGGGGCCCGGCCCGACGTGCCGGCCCTGGCGGCGTGACGGAGGGAGACAGGTGCCCGCTTCCGGCACCCGCAGCGCACGCAGCGGTACGGCCGCTCCTCCGCTCGGGACGGGAGCCGCCGGCTCGCGTCCCGGCTCGGCCACAGTCAGTTAATGTCGACGTGGACCAGGTCGAAGTTGCTCTTGTAGGCGCTGCCGTTGCTCACCACGTAGCGCAGCTCCAACCCGGAGGCGGCGACGGCACTGCTGATCACCGAGACCACCGAGACGGTCTGGGTGGCCATGGTGGTGGTCTCGTTGGCGATCGAGAAGGCGGTCCAGGTGGAGCCGCCGTTGGCCGACACCTCGATGTAGGTGGTGGTGCCGGTGCCCGGGGCGGCGCTGGCGTCGGACACCAGGGTCACCACCGCCGAGGTCACCGGGGCCGCGCCGGCCACGGTGGGGGTGAAGGTCCACTGCAGGTACTGGGTGGCGACCGGCGCAAACCAGGTGGAGCCGCCGTTGGTGGTCTCCCGGAGGTAGCCCGCGCCGCCCGTCCCCGAAGAGCCCACCGCGTAGCAGTTGAGCGCGGAGAGGCAGTCGAAGCCCCAGATGTCGTAGGTGGTCCCGGAGGTCTGGGCGGTCCAGCTGGTGCCATTGGTGGTGGCGAGGATCACCCCGGCGTCGCCTCCAGCCCAGCAGTCGGCGGCGGAGTAGCACTGGATGGCATAGAGGGCATCGGTGGTGCCGGAGGTCTGAGCGGTCCAGGTGGTCCCGCCGTTGCTGGTGGCCAGGATCACCCCGCCGCCCCCCGCCGCCCAGCACTGGGTGGTGGAGACGCAGCTGATGCCGTAGAGCTCCTGGGTGGTGCCCGAGGTCTGGGCGGTCCAGGTGGTGCCGCCGTTGGTGGTGGCGACGAGGGTGCCGCCGGCGCCTGAGGCCCAGCAGTGGCTGGCCGAGACACAGCTGATCTCGTCGAGAGTGTTGGTGGTGGTGGAGGTCTGGGCGGTCCAGGTGGTGCCGCCGTTGGAGGTCACCAGGATGACGCCGCCGAAGCCCGAGATCCAGCACTGGGTGGTGGAGACGCAGTCGACGGCGGTGAGCTCATCGGTGGTGCCCGGGGGGGTCGGGGGGGTCTGCGCCGTCCAGGTGGTGCCGCCGTTGGTGGTGGCCACGATGGTACCGGTGGCTCCCACCGCCCATCCGTCGCTGGCGTTGACGAACCAGCCTCCGTACCAGACGGGGTGGGAGGGGGTGGTCTCCTCGGTCCAGGACTCGCCGCCGTTGGTGCTCGCCCAGATGTACCCCTGGTAGGTGTACGCCCAGCACTGGCTGGCGTTGGCGCAGCCCATCCAATCCGGGGACTGGCCGCCGAGCAGGGTCGCGGCGGCACCCCAGTTGGTGGTGGTGGTGTAGGGGGTGCTTCCCGCCGTCGCCATGGCGTAAAGGTTGGTGCCGCTCTGGGTGTACGGCCCGGTGAAAGCGGTGCCACCGGTGCCGATGGTGTCGTCGATGCCACCGGTCGGCGGCAGTGACAGGGCGATGTCCACGTCGGCCGCGGGCATCCATGTCGGCGTCCCCGAGAAGACCTCGTAGTAGTACTGGGTGTTGAAGGCCGCCGTGCTGTCGGTGTACGTGGTCGCCGTCCCGGCGAGGGTCGCGATCGTCGAGTACGTGCCGGTGGGCGTGGTGGCCCGCTCGACGGTGATCCCGGTGCTGCCGGTCACCGCCGTCCAGGAGATGGTCACCGTCCCCTGGGTGTCGGTGCAGGTGGTGGGGTAGGCGGGCGTGAGCCCGCTGCAGTGCACGGAGTGGACGGCGACAGCGCTGGCGGCGGCCGCGGTCACCATGTTGGTCGCGTTCTCGCTGAGGCCCTGCCAGGCGCCGAGCACCCCCCCACCGGCGACACCGAGGGCGAGCACGAGGGCGACCAGGCAGGCGGTCAGCACCTGCCAGGGCTGTAGCCGCCGGGGGCGCGCGGAGACGGACATGGCAGGCTGACACTAGGCCGGCCATACGACATGGCTGCTGCCCATCGGTGACGGTCTCGCAAACATCCGGCGCGCTCGGGTCGCGGCTGGGGCGGAGCAACCGCGGACACCGCCGGCGCGGCCGGGCGCGATCAGCCGGTCATGAGGGCCCGGACGGCAAGCAGAAGCGCCAGCAGGAAGCCGGCAGCGAAGGTCCAGGCCTCCCGTCGCGGCGCCCATCCCCGGGCAAAGAGAACGGTGAGGGGGAGGGCGACCAGAGCCAGCGGGCCGTACATGAGGTGGAGCCCCTCGGCGGGGCGCTGGCCGGCGAGGAGCAGGCTGATCCCGACAATCCCCTGCAGCACAAGGGCCGCCACGGCGAGCCAGAGGTAGGCGCGGACGGTGGGCAGACGCCCCACATCCCGGACGGAGAGGAGGCCGAGGACGAGCCCGGCGGCGAGGACGATCAGGAGGGCGTAGCCCAGCCGCTCGTGCACGGTGACCAGCACGCCGGCCGCCCCCGACGGGCCGGCCGCTCCGAGCGCCAACCCGACACTCACCGGAGGATCACCTCGAGCCCGCTCGCGGGGAGGGTGGCGTAGACGGTGGCGGTGCAGCCCCATTCCACCTCGGTCCCCTCGGGGAGAAGGAGTCCGAGGTGGTCACCCAGGCGGCGGCGCCAGCCGGCCTCGGTGGCGGCCGGTGTCAGGTCAACCGGCTCTCCATCGACCAGGGCGCCGTGGGTGGCGTCAACCGCGGCCGCGAAGGCGTCGACCAGCTCCCACCAAGGGTCTTCGTCCACGCAGACGACGACCTCGTCCATCCCGGGGAGGGCGAGGGCGGCCTCGACCACCCCACCTCCGGAGGTGACCACCGACTCGAGGTGGACCGTTAGCCCGCGCCACTCGGCCTCCTGCGAGTGGACGAGCGGCCTCCCCCTTCCGGTCCCCAGGCTGCGGAAGCGCTCGGTGGGCCGCACCCCGAGCCGGGCCAGCTCGACCAGCGCGGTGGTGAGCGGCCACGGACCGCTGCCCGCGGACTGCCGGCAGCGCACCCGGATGCAGCTCTCCTCGACGGTCGGGATGTGAACCCGCCAGACCGGGGTGGCGACGAGTGCCGTCTCCCCCGCGGCGGCAAGCCCGGCAGGCCCGGCGCGCGCGCCACCTTCGCGGTCCGGGAGCTGGTCGCGGGCCGGGAGCGGTGCGAAGGCGGTGAGCCGGTTCATGAGCCCTGGGTGGTGTCCGGAGGCACGCAGATGTTTGCACGCAGCGCACCGGCCCCGGTGGGCAGCCCGCCTCCGAGGGGCAGGGCGACGGCAAAGGTCCCGTACTCCCCCCAGGTCACGTAGCTGGCGGCCCGGATCGGCGGGTAGATGAGGAGCACGGTGATGGTCTGGCCAGGGTCGACGTTGACCGAGCAGCTGCCGTCGATGGCCACCGAGCTGAGGCCGGCGAGCGGGTAGGCGGGATAGTAGAACTTGTTGAAGGTGGACTTGTTGAGGCCTGCGGGGCAGAGCGCCCCGACGGAGCCGTTCTCGCAGGTGGCCCAGGATGAGGAGGCGATCTGGAGCGAGTCGAGCTGCGGGTTGCTGCCCGCCAGACCGGAGTTGGTGAGCTGGAAGCCCACGACGGTGAGGTCGCCCAGGCCGCGGAGCGCCGCCCACTGGCTGCCCGCTCCGACCGTCTGGGCCAGTGGCTCCATCGGGATGCGCCCGACCAGGGTGACGTGGATCGGATCGGGGTTGACATAGATGCCACCGTCGGGGCTGGTGTCATAGGTGCCGGCGGCGAGGGTGTGCGGATGCCCGGCCTGGGGCAGACCGAGCTGGGAGGCGGAGAGGCTCGGCTGGCCACCGCAGCCCGCGACCACGGCCACGGCGCCAACCAGACACAGGGCCAGGCGCGGAAACGGCCGGCGCCGCGCGCGCCCAGCCGGGGATGCGGGAGACCGGGTGTGCCGGGTCATGGCGCCGGTCCCCTAGCGCCGCTCCAGCAACGGCCGGCTGAGCAGCCCGACCGCGGCCAGGACGACGACGATGGCGACGGTGCTGACCAGCAGGACGGTCGCCGGGGAGAAGGCCGGGGTGCCGCCCAGGGCGCCGATGAAGGCGCTCCCAAGCTGGCCGAAGGGGTCGATGGTGGCGACCGTCCAGCCCCACCCGAGGCGCGGGACACCCGTGAAGAGGCCACCGAAGAAGAGCAGCGGCGCCAGCAGGACACAGACGTCGAGCAGAACCTCCCCGACCCCACCGGCGAGGCAGGCGACCAGGCAGCCGAGCAGGCTGCCGGTGAGCAGGCCGGCCATGACCGCGAGCAGCAGGCCCGCCCACTGGTCGGGGGCTGCACCCCCGGCGACGGCAACCACCACGATCACCGGGAGCAGCTGGAGCAGGTCGACGATGGCTCCCGCTCCGACCACGCCCCCGACCACCCTCCACCCGGGACGGGGCACCAGGGCGAGCCGGACGAGAAGACCGGACTGCCGGGCCCGGGCCAGGTTGACGGCGGTGCCGACGGCACCCATCATCGCGACCAGCACGGTGAGGAGCATCCCGGCCCAGAAGGTCGGGGCGCCGCCGATGATGAGCGGCAGCACCAGGATCAGCGGGATGCCCACCTTGAGGGCGAGGGCACGGCGCCGGGCGGCGACCACCAGCAGCTCGCGGCCGAGGGTTCCTCGGGGCATCAGGCGGGCGAGCACGGCCCGACGAGGGGTCGCACCCGGGATCGCGCGCCGCGCGGCCCTGCGCCGGATCGGCATCGCCGCGTTCATCGGGAGCCTCGGGCCGCAAGCGTGGCCGGCGCATCCACCTGTTCCCCCCCTGCCTCCCTCCCCACCAAAGCGTGGAAGCACTCGCGGAGGTCGGGTCGGCGCACCTCGAGGCTGCGCACCCCCGAGCCGACGGAGTCGGCGGCCGCCACCAGCGGGGCGAGAGCGGCGTCCTCCTCCAGCTCGGCGACCACCAGGCCATCGGCGGCCGAGAGCACGACGACGCCGGAGAGGCTGGCCAGCCGCTCCGATACCGCCAGCGTCAGCGCCCTCTGCGCCCACCCGGGCCCACGGTCATCGACTGCCCCTCCCACCATGGTCGATCCGGTGCCCGGCGCGACGTGGGCACCGCTCCGGCCCGGAGCGGCCGCGCCGACCCGCAGCTCCACGATCCGCCGCCGGGGCACCTCGGCGAGCAGCTCTGGGAGCGGGGCGACCCGGAGGCAACGACCCTGATGGAGCATGGCCACCCGATCCGCCACGCCCGCCACGAACTCGGGGTCGTTGCTCGCCACCACGGTGGTGAGCCCGGCCGCGGCGCGCGCCCGCAGAGCGGCGGTGACCACCGCCGCGCCGTCCGGGTCCAGTCCGGCGCTCGGCTCGTCGAAGAGGGCCAAGGCCGGCTGGTGAGCCAGTGCCTGGGCCAGCGCCAGCCGGCGCCGCAGGCCGTAGGAGAGCGTGCCCACCGGCTCGTCCGCCCGGTCATCGAGGCCGAGGCCGGCCAGCGTCTCCGAGGTCAGCCGCCGGGCCAGGTCGGGATCGCGGACCCACTGACGGCACCAGAAGTAGGTCGCCTGCCGGGGGGAGAGGGTCGTCTCCTCGACCGGCTCGTCGGCCGCGTAGCCCATGCGGCGGCGGGCGCGTCTCGGAGAGGGGTCGCCCCACCAGCTGACCCGACCGCCGTCGGTCCGGTCGGCGGTGGCGAGGAGCCGGAGGAGAGTGCTCTTCCCGGCACCGTTGGATCCCATGAGGGCGAGCACCTCCCCCGCACAGACGTCGATGTCGATGGGCCCGACGCTCCGCCCACCGGGGTAGCGCCGGATGGCACCGTTCACCACGACGCTCGGAGGTTGACCAGCCGGGCCCGCGGCCGGCGCGCGCAGGGCGGTGACCAGCGCGGTCACCTGCCCACCCCACGCGACAGGCCGCGTGGGGGCCCCCCGCTCTTCACAGAGGCTCGCCGCCCCTCGGCGGCGCGGCAGAGCCGCACCCGCCTCACCCCGCGACCTCGAGCAGGGTCCGCACCTGGGCTGCCACCACGGTCGGCTTGAAAGGCTTGCGAATCACCCCGGCCGCCCCGGCGCGGACGGCGCGCTGCGCCCCCGCCTCGTCGTCGTGCTCGCAGATGGCGAACCAGCCGACACGGGGGCCGGCGCCGTCCGCCATCCAGGCCCGGGAGTCCCCGCCGAGGTCGACCTCGACCAGGGCGACATCGGTCTCCGGAGTGGCCGCGCCGGCGGTCCTCAGCCAGGTCACCGCATACCCTTCGCGGCGGAGCTTCTGCTCGAGGATGCGGCCGACCATCGGCTCGCCCTCGAGGATCAGCAACTCGCTCATCTCCTCTCCTCCCCTCTGCTGCCTGCTGTCTTGGCCTCCCCGGTGCCGGCGCCGAGCTCCCAGGGCTCATAGAGCCGGACCCGACCCTGCTCGTCCACGTCGCCCACGGCCAGCAGGGCGCTCTCCAGGTGACCGACCGCCAGCGCCTCCCGGGCCATCCCCGGGGCGGTCACACGGTGCGCGATCAGATCGGGACCGGTGGGCGAGATCTCCCAGCCCATCTCCTCGAGGTGGGAGCAGACGAATCCGATCATCCCCAGCCGGTGTGCGAGATGGGCCTGCAGGGCCGCGAGCGCTGCCGAGACGGGCACCTCCCCGGTGACCACGTCGACGTGCGAGCTCTGCAGCGCCTGCAGCTCGTAGAGATGGCGCATCCAAACCGGCCACGGCGGCGCGACGGTCTCGGCCAGCTCCTGGTCGGCTGGACCGAAGAGGCGCATCCGGAGGGCGACGCTGCCCATGGGCAGCTGCGGGACGCTGCTCATGGCCCGATCGGACGCTGGCTGAGCGGAATGTTGGGCGCCGGCTGCTGGAGGATCACCTGGTGGTTGATGGTGATGTTCTGGTTGACCAGGTAGGGACTGCGCGAGCTCTCGCGGATGATCCCCATGATCAGCATCATCAACCCGACCACGATCGCCATCCCGATCAGCAGCCGCTGACTGGAGCGGGTGGCCTGCCCCAGGGTCATGGGAGTCCGCACCCGGGCTCGGATGAAGGACCAGAGAGCGTAGAGCGCTATCACCATGTCCGCGATCAGCACCATCACCTTCCAGGGGAAGAAGAATCCGAACGGATCCTCGAGCCCGCCATCCCAGAACGGCTTGGCGAGATGCGCGGCCACGATGTCGGGATAGGAGCCGGCGAACCAGGCCGGCTGGATGCCGAAGAGGAAGAGCAGGATCAGCAGGATCAGGGCGATCTGCTGCCGCCGCGCCGCCGCGTGCTGCCCCGCCGCTTTGAGGCGGTTCCAGAAGTAGGCGACACCGAGGATGAAGATCAGTCCCAGGCCGGCGAACTGCCCCAGGAAGATGTTGGAGATCCAGCCGTACATCATCTGGTACCAGCTGTCCAGGGAGTGGAGCTGGATCTCCTTGGCGTAGCTGTAACCGACCCAGATCTGGACGATGGTCAGGCCAAAGGCGAAGAGCATCCC
>JBEKGP010000086.1:0-8742 GCA_050012735.1 Candidatus Dormibacteria bacterium | reverse complement strand
CCTCTCACTCGTCTGGGGCGTCTGGCGCGGTGGCAAGGCGTTCGACGCGGCGCATGGCAGCGCCACCAAGGCACCTCCAACCCCCCCTGAGGCTTGACAAGAAGCTATGGGATCTAGGCGGAGCTCCAGCGTGCGGCTCCGGCCTCCGTCCGCCAGGCCCAGGGCATGTCCCGGGTGTTGCGGGCGACGCCGGGACGGCCTGCCGCGTCGACGACGATGATCCCGCCCTCACCGCCCACCCGCTCGGCCAGCTCCTCGATGAGCCGAGCGGCGCAGGTCGGGGCGTCCAGCCCCTCCGCGAGCATCTCGACCGCCCGCCGGCAGCCGGCCAGGCGGATGAAGGCCTCGCCCTGCCCGGTGGCGCAGGCGGCGCCGGGGGCGTCAGCGTAGAAGCCGGCGCCGCAGATGGCACTGTCGCCGACCCGCCCAGGGAGTTTTCCGCTGACGCCGCCGGTCGAGACCGCGACCGCAAGGCCGCCGCGGTCGTCCCGGCAGACGGCGCCGACTGTCCCTCCGGCGCTGCCCGGAAGCGCTCTCGCCGACCCCCGGAGGCGTTCCCGGCCGGCGAGCTTCAGGCCCCGCTCGGCGGCGAAGCGGGAGGCGCCGGCGCCGGCCAGCAAGACGTGGCGGCCGTCCTCCAGGACGGCCCGGGCCACGCTCACGGGGCTGGCCGAGTCGGTCATGCCGGCGACCGCACCCGTCCGGAGCCCTTCAGCCGTCATCACCCCGGCGTCCAGCTCGACCTCGCCGTCAGCATTGCGAACCGCTCCGATACCGGCGTTGAAGTGCGGATCGTCCTCGAGCGCGGTGACTGCGGCCACCACCGCGGAGAGCGCTCCGTCCTCGAGAGCGCGCCAGCCGGTCTCGAGCGCCCGGTCCAGACCGGCGTCGATCTCTGCGCGCGGAATCGGCGGGTCCCATCGCCCGGCTCCGCCGTGGACGATCAGGGTTGCCACTGGCACATTGTGGACTTCACGCAGTCGCCTTCCACGGGAGGCGGTCGATCAGGCGCTCGGTGGCTCTCTCAGCAGGCGAAACGAGGAAGGCGCGTTGCCGCAGACACCACGGAGCTTTTGCTCGACACCAGTTCCACACCACCACCACACGTACCTGGTTGAGAGAAAATCGTCCCGGCCCGACCAATTCTCTACGATGTCCGAGAGCGCGCTCGACGACGCCATCACCGCGTTGGCCGGCCGTCCGCCACGAGAGGAGCCATGCATGAACCTCCCGCCCTTCCGCATCGAGAAGTACTACGAGAGGCACGAGTTCACGACCCGCTACATGGTCTCGAGCAGTGACTGCGAGTCGTGGATGCTCCGGGAGCTGTTGAGCTTCGAGCCGGACGCCCTGGACCGCCTCCTGGCCATTCGGTGCGGCTACACCGTGTCGCGCGGAGCGCCCGAGCTGCGCCGGGCGATCGCGGCCACCTACCAGACCATCGACGCTGATGAGGTCGTCGTCACGACCTGCGCCGAGGAGGCGATCTTCCTCGTCTACCACGCTCTCCTCAGTCCGGACCACCATGCCGTGAGCGAGACGCCCTGCTACGAATCGGCCCTACAACTGGCTCGGAGCACCGGTGCCGCGGTGGACGAGTGGCAGCGCGTTCATGCGGATGGTTGGGCGCACGACCTCGACGCCCTCGGCCACCTGCTCCAGCCCGGCACGCGCGTCCTCTACATCAACCAGCCCCACAACCCCACGGGGACGCTGATGTCCCGATCGACCTTCGACCGGGTCGTCGAGCTCGCCAAGGAGCTGCGGCTCACGCTCTTCTCCGACGAGGTCTACCGGGGCCTCGAGCACGATCCGGCCGATCGGCTCCCCGCCGCTTGCGACCGCGACCAGCACGCCGTCTCGCTCGGAAGCGTGTCGAAGAGCTACGGGCTGCCGGGACTGCGGATCGGTTGGATCGCCTCCCACGACGAGGCGCTGCGACGGAAGGTGGTCGACCTCAAGCACTACACGACGATCTGTGCCAGCGCCCCGAGCGAGAAGCTCTCCGCCCTCGCCCTGCGACACGGGCCCGAGCTGCTCGCTCGCAACTGCGGGATCGTCCGCCGCAACCTCGGGCTGCTCGACGAGTTCCTGGGCCGGCATGCGGAGACGTTCGACTGGGTGCGCCCGACGGCAGGCCCGATCGGGTTCCCGCGGGTCACCGGCGTCGGCGACGTCGACGGGTTCTGCGAGCGCCTCGCCGCGGCCGGGGTCCTGCTCCTGCCGGGGTCGGTGTACGACCAACCCGAACACGTCCGGGTCGGCTTCGGCCGCGCCAATCTCCCAGAGGCGCTCGCCGTCCTTGAGGAGGCGCTCACCGGTTGACCTCGTCCTCTTCAGCATCCGCCTGCATGAGTGACCCGAGCACGTCCTTTCCGCCGACCGTGCCCCGGCTCGCCGGCACGTCGAGTGCCTAGAATCGTGGAATGACGTTGCGTGCAGGGGGACTCGTGAGGGGGGTGCGCGTATGTGCCATCGCAGCCGTCTGCGCTTCTCTCGCGGCGTGCTCCTTCACACCGGGGGCACCGATGCCTGAGTGGACCGGCTCACCACACGTCGTTGCAGTGTGCCGCTCAACGCCAAACCTGAACCAGTGGATAGAGACCATCGCTGGAACGGAGCCCAGCTTCAGCATCGATTACGCGCCGACTGCCAAGGGCCCCTGGAGTCAGGTCGAGTTGGACATTGCCGGGACTCTCGAATTTCACACCTCGAGCGCGCTCGGTGCTGATCTCTATTTCAGATGGGACGGTGCCCACGGAGAGGTCACGGGGCCGGTGTCAGCAGACACAGCGGCGTGCTCGTTGTCGTCCATCAACGGATACCTCTACTCCGACACCCACACCACGGGGTCGAGCATCGGATAGCGGCTCGCTGGTCTGACGGCGCAGCGGCGAAGGTCTACCGAACGCGGTAGAGACAGAGGACGGCAGCCCAGCCGGAGGGCAGCTCCGGGGGCGGCGTCTCGAACTGCTCGCCGTAGCGCACCACCATGCCCAGCATGTAGCGCGCGTGCCAGTAGGCCTCGGGCAGGGGGCGGGCGTGGACGGGCCAGTCCCTGTTGTGAGACTGCTCGAAGTTCCGGCCGGTGCCCTCCTCGATGATCTCCATGAACCAGCCGTCGAGCGGACGGTCCGGGAGCAGACCTCTCAGAGCCGTCACGATCTGCTCGGTGAGGTCCTGGATCGCGTACACCTTGACGCTCTGATGGTAGAAGCGGTACACGAGGTCCTCGGATCCCCAGTGGCCATCAACGTTTTCCAGCAGAGTTCGGAGGTCGGGCATCTGCGCCCTGATGTCGCGCAGTAGCGTCTCTTCCAGGACCCGTCGCTCTTCGGCCATACGGTGACCCTCCCTGGAGGAGAGGAGAAGGGCCGGCCGGCCACGACCAGCCAGGTGTCGACCGGCTAGTGCAGCCCGGCTGAAATAGCTTTCGGTATTGCCTTGGCGAGAATCTCGTCGGAGGTCCTCACCCAGGCGAAGGGCTTCTTGTGGTCGTTCCACGCGTCGATGAAGCGGTGAACGGCGCTCTGGAGGGAGCCAACGCTGCGGAAAACGCCACGCCGAATCGTCTTGCGTTGGAGGATCGAGAACCAGGTCTCGACTTGATTCATCCAGATCGCACTCGTCGGCGTGAAGTGGAGATGGAACCGAGGGTTGGCCTCCAGCCACTCCCGCACCACCGGGTGCTTGTGCGTCCGGTAGTTGTCGAGCACCATGTGGATCTCGATCTTGGGATAGCGCTTGGCGACCAATTGCAGGAAGGTCAGGAACTCCTGATGCCGGTGGCGCGCGTAGCAACGTCCGGTCACCTCTCCGGTGGCGATGTCGAGCGCCGCGAAAAGGGTGGCCGTCCCATGCCGGACGTAGTCGTGACTGCGTCGCTCCACCTGTCCCGGCCGCATCGGCAGCAGCGGTTGAGTTCGGTCCAGCGCCTGGATCTGACTCTTCTCATCAACGCACAGCACCACCGCCTTCTCCGGCGGGTGCAGATAGAGACCCACCACGTCGGTCACCTTGTCGGTGAGATCGGGGTCGGTGCTGAACTTGAAGCCCCGCGCTCGATGCGGCTGGAGCTTGTGGTCGCGCCAGACCCTCAACACCGTGGTCGCACTGACGCCCACCCGATCTGCCACCGCGGCACTGCTCCAGTGGGTCTCGCCCTGGGGCGGCCGGCCCAGCGTCACGCTCACGATCCGGTTGATGGTCTTCTGGTCGTACGTCGCCGGGCGCCCACGGCCGGGGGCATCCTCCTCCAGACCCGGAATGCCGGCCTCCGCGAAGCGGCCTCGCCAGAGCCGGACGGTTGGCTCCGACGTCTGGAGCACGCGCGCGATCTCGGCGGTCGCCACGCCGTCGGCTGCCTTGAGCACGACCTGGGCGCGCAGAACTTGCCGCTGGGGCAGGACCCGGCTCTTGGACCAGACGGTCAGAGCGGCTCGTTGGTCATCGCTGATGGGCAGGGGAGCGGCAGCATGGTTGGCCATGGAGGGAATGATCCTCCCTCATGGCTAATACCGCAAGCTATTTACGCCGTTATGCACTAGCCTCGCCGGGCGACAGGGGGATGTCGCTTGCTGGTCGTCTCCTTTCGCGGAGCGGCGACAGAGTTGAGTGCCGCACCCCCTTATGCCACCGCGCTTCGGCCCCTTCCTGCTGTTTCACGTCGATCGTCGCGACTGCTCGGCCCGATCAAGGGTCTGGTGGTTGATGGGTGATGGGCGGGAGCGTTCCATCCGACCCGCACGGGCCGCACGATCCGGCGCTCACCCATCCCACACGGGGTCGTCCGGCAGCGCGGCCAGTCTATCGACCACGAAGGTGATCTGATCCATGCAGGTTTGCCGCCAGAGCCCACTTTCCAGGAAAGCCTGGTGCTGCTCGGCGGTCCGAATATCCTGTGCGATCAGGGTGCGGCACTCGACCGCACCGTGCTGGTGGCGGAAATCATCCATCAGGGCGGCGATGATCTCGCGGGCGATCCGCTTGGCCGTCGAGTGGTCGGCGATCCTCAGTTCGGCGAGGAGGCCCACCGCGATGGCCGCACCAGAGATCACGCCACACACGCCGCCGCTGTACGCAACGCCGCCGTTGAATGCTATGGCCGGGCCGACGTCAGTCGGATCCGGAAGCCCGAAGGCGCTCTTCAGGACCAGCAAGGTCGTCTCAGCACAGCCATACGGGTGACGGTCGTCGAAATACAGGGACCGCGCCAGTGCCACCGCGTCTGGACCGGTCACCGCTTCCGCCTCCGGCCAAGGCGAGCGGTCGCTGCGAATCTCCGGGTCCGCGCGTACTGCTCCGGGAAGTCGGCGGGGGGCGACACGCCGCGCATGAGCCGTGATCTTAGACGCCGAGCCGCTTACACCACTCCGGGAGTCGGATCGAGACGAGGCACAGGAGCGAACACGGTATCGGCTTGGATGTCCATATAATGGACGCCGCGTCTATCATATGGACATTTATGGGGTGAGAAGCGTAAGCTGCGTGCCAGGGATCTGAACGGTGAAGCGTTCGAGGCTCCAGCCGGCCCGGCATCCACCGCCCAGCTCCCGCACCTGAAGACAGCCGCACCAGCCGGTGCTCGGAGCTGCCTAGGCCTCTGGCACCGGCATCCCGGGATCACGAGCATGTACCCCATCGTTCGCCGCCAGCTCTTCTCGGAGACGTCGTTTCGCTGGGATGTCCTGGCGCCCGACATCGCCCGCGCCGCGAAGCCGGGGCACTTCATCATGGCCCGGTTGTGTGAGGGCGGTGAGCGCATCCCGCTGACGATCGCCGACTTCGATCGCGAGAGAGGCGTCGTCACCATCGTCGTCCAGGCGCTGGGCAAGACGACCCGGGAGATGCGCGACAACTACCGGGAGGGGGACAGCTTCGACGACTTCGTGGGCCCGCTCGGCCTGCCCCAGCTCATCGAGAAGGTTGGCCACGTGGCGGTGGTGGGTGGCGGTCTCGGAGTGGCGGCGATCTACCCCCAGCTCCGGGCCTTCAAGGCGGCCGGCAACCGCACCACCGGGATCATGGGCTTCCGCTCCCGTGACCGGGTGTTCTGGGAAGAGCGGTTTCGAGCCGAAAGCGACGAGTTCATCGTCTGCACCGACGACGCCAGCTATGGCCGTCCAGGTCTGGTGACCGAGGCGCTGCGCGAGGTGCTGGTCACCGACCGGCCCGACCTGGTGGTCGCCATCGGTCCGCTGACGATGATGAACGCCTGCGTCGAGACCACGCGCCCCTTCGGGGTCACCACCAAGGTGTCGCTCAACACCATCATGGTCGACGGCACCGGCATGTGCGGCTCCTGCCGGGTCACGGTGGGTGGGGAGGTCAAGTTCGTCTGCGTCGACGGGCCCGATTTCGATGGTCATCAGGTTGACTTCACCGAGCTGAAGGCCCGGCAGAAGCGCTTCCAGAACGAGGAGACGCAGGCCAACGAGGACTTCGCCCACCTCTGCAACATCGAGCAGAAGCTGGTTGTCGAGGGTCAGCGAACCTACAAGAAGATCTCCGAACTGGCCCCCCGGCAGCACAGGATGCCGGAGCGTGACCCGGCGGAGCGGGCCACCAACTTCAAGGAGGTCAACCTCGGCTACTCCATGGAGGACGCCTTCCAGGAGGCCGAGCGCTGCATCCAGTGCCACAAGCCGACCTGCATCTCAGGCTGCCCAGTGGCCATCGACATCCCCGGCTTCATCCGCCACCTGCTGCTCCGCGACCTCGACGCCGCCATCGAGACGATCTACGAGTCGAGCATCTTCCCGTCGATCTGCGGACGGGTCTGCCCGCAGGAGTCGCAATGCGAGTCGCAGTGTGTGATCTCGCGCCGGGTGGAGCCGGTGGCGATCGGACGGCTGGAACGCTTCATCGGCGACAACGCCCGACCGCCCCAGGCCGCCCCGCCGCCGTTTGCGGGCCAGCTGGGCAAGGTGGCGATCGTCGGCTCGGGCCCGGGGGGCCTGGGCGCGGCCGCCGACCTGGCCCGCTTCGGCGCTGACGTCACCGTGTACGAGGCGCTGCACGTGGTCGGTGGGGTCCTCCAGTACGGAATCCCGGCCTTCCGGTTGCCCCGCGAGATCATCGGGCGGGAGGTTCAGCGGCTGCGCGATGCCGGCGTCAGGTTCAAGACCAACAAGGTGATCGGCAAGACGTTCACCATCCCCCAGCTGCTCGATGACAAGGGTTTCGATGCCGTCTTCGTGGCCGCCGGCGCCGGCGCGCCGTCCTTCCTCGGCATCCCCGGCGAGTTCGCGGGGCGGGTCTACTCGGCCAACGAGTTCCTGACCCGGGTCAACCTCATGGGCGGTGACAAGTTTCCCTACCGGGGGACCCCGATCAGCCTGGGCACGAGCGTCGTGGTGATCGGCGCCGGCAACACGGCGATGGATTGCCTGAGGGTCGCCAAGCGCCTCGGGGCACCGATGGTGCGCTGCGTCTACCGGCGCTCCGAGGCGGAGGCGCCGGCCCGGCTCGAGGAGCTGCGTCACGCCAAGGAAGAGGGCATCGACTTCCGCTTCCTGCACGCGCCGGTGGAGATCAAGGTCGATGCTGACGGCGATGTCTACGGCATGCGGGTCCAGAAGATGCGGCTGGGCGATCCCGACGAGCGCGGACGGCGCGCCCCGGTCCCCCTCGACGAGTTCGTCGACCTCGACTGCGACACTGTCATCTACGCGCTCGGCACCAACGCCAATCCGATCATCGGGCAGTCGACGCCGGACCTCGGGCTGACCCCGCGGGGCTACATCGTCGCCGACGAGGAGACCCAGGCGACCAACCTGCGGGGGGTCTTCGCTGGTGGCGACATCGTCACCGGCGGCGCCACCGTGATCCTGGCGATGGGGGCGGGACGGCGGGCGGCCAAAGCCATCGGTGCCTACCTGCAGAGCGGCAAGCGGAAGTGGCCGATCACCGTCCAGGACATCGCCGACTTCGTTCCCGGCACCTTCCCGGCGACGCCGCTCGGCCGGCCGGGCGCGGCCGCCGGCCTCTGCCCGAGATGCCACCGCCCCCTGGAAGGCGAGGAGAGCTACATCTGCTGCGCGGATCGGACGGTGCAGTGGCACTGCACCGTCTGCGCCAAGCTCAGCGAGGGCTTCGCGTTCCCCTACGGTGCCTGCCCGCACTGCGGCGGGAGTCTCGAGATGGTGGAGGAGCGCTCGGTGGAGGACCCGGCGGCGCTCACCGCGGTGCGCACCGCCTTCGAGATGGAGCTGGGCGGCCGGGCCTTCTACGAGCGGGCGGCCGCCGAGTCCTCCGACCTCACCGTCAAGGCGCTGTTCGGCCGCTTCGCGGTGATGGAGGAGGAGCACATGGCGACGCTCTCCCGCCGCTACCACGCCGCGGTCCCGACGCCCTCCGAGGCGCCGAGCATCGAGGTCCTCTCCCTGTACAGCGACGTGGAGGCCCGTCCCGAGGACCCCGCCTCGCTGTTCCAGATCGCCATCGACCTCGAGGAGCGCGCCGTCGGCTTCTTCCAGGAGCGCAGCGCCGCGGTCCCCGATGGCTCGGCGGAGAGGCAGCTGTACCGGGAGCTTGCCGCCGAGGAGCGCGAGCACGTCGATTTGCTCTCCACCGAGTACGAGCGCTGGCGCGCAGGCAAGCCCGGCCTCCTTTAGCCCGAATCCACCGATGAGGAGCAGGGCGACGCGCTGAGGCGAGGGCATTCGGGATCAGCAAGGCTGGACTGCGGGTGAGGTCTGGTGGTGGGGCTGGGTGGCGACTGATCGAGTCAGATGACGCGAT
>JBEKGP010000085.1:0-8757 GCA_050012735.1 Candidatus Dormibacteria bacterium | reverse complement strand
TGGGCGTCCCCGGGATGGTGCTCGTGACATCGACCGTGTGGTCGGGGCTCACGTTGTTGTTCAGGTAGACGGCCGCGCTCCAGGACGTGCAGTTCTCGGTGGCGGTGACCAGGCCGGTGTTCGCGTATGCAGTCACAACCGAGGCCATCCCGCCCAGGCCGAGGGCAGCGACAACGCCACTGACGCCCAGCAGCTTCCTCCCGCTGGCGATTCTCTTGATCATCTCTGCTCTCTCCCTCTTGGATCTGTCGCACGGTCACGCAACCGGCGCTGGCGTCCAGCTTTGGCTGCGGGAACCTCCTCGAACCCACCGCTGGGCGTTCCCGAGCGGCCCGGCATTCCAGTAATAACTGGAGAGCCGAAAGTCCCGCGCATGACTTCCCCCTTCGACCTGAACACACGCTACGCTCCACTCGGTCCCAGTGGAGCTATCGCCGCTTTAGCGACGTATGGGAGTGTAGCACGGTTCGTTACACCTGTCACCGATCGCCGATATCCGTGTCGCGGAACGCCGATAACCGCGTTCGGGGCCGGAGCCCGGCGATGGGAGGGGCCGGCGGTCCAAGTGCCGAAGAACCACGCCGCAAGAGGCTGGCGGAAGGGTTCGAGCTGGATCCCTGACCAGAGGAGGGGTGCCCTTCGGCCCTACCGGTCGGAGGCCCGGCTCAGCCCGGCGCTGACCATGGGGGGACCGCTCCCCTCCCGGCGGCGGCCGGCCGCGCGAGGGGCTGACGCTCGCCGAGGAGGCGGCGGGAGATGACCAGGCGCTGGATCTCCGCCGTCCCCTCCCAGATCTGATAGACCTTGGCGTCGCGCATGAAGCGCTCCACCGGGTACTCCTTGATATAGCCGTACCCGCCGAGCACCTGGACGGCCTCGGTGGTGACGCGCATGGCCATGTCACCGGCGTACAGCTTGGCCATGGACCCCTCGCCACGAGCAAGCGGGATGCCCTCGGCGATCATCCATCCCGCCCGCCAGATCAGCAGACGGGCGGCGTCGATCTCCGTGGCCATGTCGGCGAGCTTGAATGCGATCGCCTCGTGGCGGGCGATCGGCTTGCCGAAGGCGTGGCGCTCGAGGGAGTAGTCGCGAGCGAACTCGAAAGCCGCCCTGGCGATCCCGAGAGCACCGGCGGCGACCTGGGGGCGGGTGGCCTCGAGCATCCTCAGGACCCCGATGGCACCCGGCCCCGTCTCGGTGCCGTCCGCCTCGGTGCCGAGGCGCGCTTCCCCGGGGACGAAGCAGTCCTCGAGGATCACCTGAGCGGTGTGGGAGGCCCGGACCCCCATCTTCTTCTCCTTGCGCCCCTGGCGCATCCCGGGGTTGCCCTTCTCGACCACGAAGCCGGCGATCGCCGCGGGGCCGAGGGAGCGATCAGTGGTGGCGAAGACCACCTGAAGATCGGCGATGCCTCCATTGGTGCAGAACTGCTTGGTCCCGTTGATGACCCAGCCGCCGTCGACCTTGCGAGCGGTCGTCTCCAGGGCCAGGGCATCCGACCCGGAGTTGGGCTCGGTCAGACCCGTCCCCCCGATCCTCAGGGTCTCCGGGTCGGCGAGCATGCCGATGTACCTCTTCTTCTGGGCCTCGGTGCCCATGGCGACGATGGCCGCTCCGCACAGCCGGGTCCCCTGGATGGAGACGGCGATCCCCGCGTCACCCCAGGACAGCTCTTCGGTGAGGATCAGCTCGGTGATGAAGTCCACGCCGCCGCCTCCGTACTCCTTCGGTAACACGGCGGAGGCGTCGAGACCCAGTGCGTGGGCCTTGTGCATGACCTCCCAGGGGGTCTCCTCGTGCTCGTCGTAGTGGGCCGCGCGGGGGCGCATCTCTCTCACCGCGAACTGGTGGGCGAGACGGCGGACCTCCTCCTGCTCTGCGGTCAGGCTGAAATCCAGCGGCACGACCGGAGCCTCCCTCAGCCGGCCAGGCGAACCACCGCCCGGCCGTTGGTCAGGACCCGATCACCGCGGCTCGAGGTGGCCTCGAGCTGGAGGGTTGCGGTGCCTGCCGCCGGGTCGACCGACACCACGCGCCCGGTGCAGGTGACGGTGTCGCCGGGAAGGAGGGGCTTGGAGAACCGGCAGCTCAGCTCGGCGACGCGGTCATACGCGCCCGCCCAGCGGCCGACCGCCTCACCGAGGATGGCCATGTCGAGCATCCCGTGCGCTATCGTCCCGTGCAGTCCCACCGAGCGGGCGAACTCCGGGTCGACGTGGATCGGGTTGTGATCTCCCGACGCGCTGGCGTAGGCGTCGATCTGCGCCTGGGTGACGGTGCGGGAGAGGGGAGCCATCTCATCGCCGGGCTTCACACCCTGCCGCGCACCGGGATCGGTCATCGCCCGGCACCACGGAGGAGGAGCAGGGATCGCCCCCGGCAGACGGTGTGGCCGGACTGGTTGGTCGCCGCGAGGTCCAGGGTCACGAAGGTCATCCCCCGCTTGCTCTCCACCGCGGCGACCTCGGCCGACGCCTCGACCACGTCACCCACCCGAACCGGCACCGGCCACTCGAAGCTCTGCTCTGCATGGATCAGGCCGGCCAGCTCGATGCCGAGCTCCGCGTCGCCCAGCACCTCGGCAAGGGACGGCAGCAGGCAATAGACCGCCGCGAACGCCGGCGGCACCGACCCGGGCGCGTACACCTCGTCCGCACCGCTGACCGCCGCCGCGTACTCGGCGACCCGCTCAGCGCTCACGACCTGACCGGGCGCAAGGTAGCGTCGACCCACGTGGGAAAGGTCGGGCACGGTTGGGGCTCCTCCCGCTCCACAGCTGACATCCGTGTCAACTTAGGTCACCAAATATACCAGGACCCCAACGGCGGGAGGTTATAGCGGTACTATCAAGTTCCTTTGACGAGTCCGCGGCAACTCTGCTAGCGTCCGCCCGCTCTCACGGTGTTGAAAAGCACCAAAACAGCCGCAAGGGGATATCCGGGGAGGATGGCCATCCGCGGTCTGCGCCATCGGTTGCTGCGCCATGCATGGGTGCTCCTGATCGCCCTTCTGCTCCCTGTCATCGCGCCGCGCCTTCCGGTCGGAGCGTCGCTCACCTCGGCCGCTCCGAGCGTGCAGGTCCTCAACGCCGTCATCGAGGGTGCTCCGGGGGATGCGACGGTCCCTACCGGCCCGGCGCTCACCGTGATGGCCCCGGCAGGCGCGACCGTCGACTCCCTGGCGGCGAGCTATGACCGCAACCCGGCGTCGATCATCTGGGCAAACGGCTTCGGCCCGGGAGTCGAGCCGCAGGCGGGCGCGCCGGTGCTGCTCCCGCCGGGACCGGGGGCCCTCGTCATGGCGCAGAACGGTGAGTTGCCCAGCCAGTTCGCGACTGCGCACGGCATCGACCCGTCGGTGCTGCTCGCCTACAACGTGCTCCAGGAGGACACTCCGCTCACGGATGGCAGCTACCTGCAGGTCCCGCTCGCCGACGCCCCCCAGGGATCGCTGAACCCCGCAGCCTTCGTCCCCACGGCCGCCAGCACCCCCGAGGTGCCGCCGAGCCACGGAGGGGACAGCTTCCCGTACGGCGAGTGCACCTACTACGTGGCGACGCGCCGCAGCATCACCTGGGGCGGCAACGCCGGCGAGTGGTGGCAAAACGCCCGCTCGTCGCGCCCCGAGGGAGAGGTACCGGTCGCCGGTGCCGTCGTCGTCTTCGAAGGCCCCGACTACTCGTACGACGGTCATGTGGCCTTCGTGGACAGCGTCAACGCGAACGGGAGCTTCGTGATCGAGGAGATGAACTACGACGGCTGGGGGGCGGTCGATGAGCGAACCGTCCAGGTGGGCGACCCCAGCATCGTCGGCTTCATCTACTAGCGCAGCGAGTACCAACCAGAGGTCCGTGCGCCCGCAGGGCGCACACCTTCTGTCCTGAGCGATGGGGACACCGCGAAGGAGGGGCGGGGGTGCGTGCTGAGCGCAGGCTTTGCGCAGGCGCGGGCTGCAACCGCGCCGAGCAATGGCCGCGGCACGCCAGTCAAGGCGTGACGACGGCCGTGCCGAAGCGAAGCACCACCCCCGCCCCTCCGCTCCGGAAGCTATCCGGAGAAGCGGTATCCGATCCCCGGCACCGAGTGGATGTAGGTGGGCTTCTCCGCGTCGGGCTCAATCTTGCGGCGCAACCGGTAGACGTGGGCGTCGACGGTGCGGGTCTCGATCTCGACCTCGTAGCCCCACACCCGGCGGAGCAGCTCTCCCCGGCTCATCACCTGGCCTGGACGGGATGCCAGCAGGGCAAGGAGGTTGAACTCGGTGAGGGTGAGGTTGACCTCCTCTCCGTCCCGGAACACCTGGCGCCTGCCCAGGTCGATGGTCAGGCCCGGGAACTCGAAGCGATCACGGGGCTGCTCCTGAGAGGAGATCTCGCTGCGGCGGAGGTGAGCTCCGATCCGCGCCATCAGCTCCCGGACCTCGAAGGGCTTAGTGACGTAGTCGTCGGCTCCGAGCTCCAGCCCCACCACCACGTCGATGGTGTCGGCCTTGGCGGTGAGCATGAGGATGGGGACCCGAGACCCCTCGGAGCGGAGCCTCCGGCAGACGTCGAGACCGCTCATCCCGGGCAGGTTCACGTCGAGGATGATCAGGTCGGGGTTCTGCTCACGAGCTGCCTGCAGGCCCTCCAGGCCGGTGGCGGCCTCGAGGAGGGTGTGGTTCTGGGCGCTCACGGCGAGGCGGACCACCTCACGGCTGGGCGGGTCGTCCTCGACGATCAGGATGGTCTTGCCGCCGGCGGTCATGATGCGGCCGGCTCTAGGTACGTTGCGATGCGTTGCACGAAGCTCGCTACCTCGATGGGCTTGCTGATGTACCCGGAACAACCTGCGGCGAGCGCTTCCTGCTCGTCACCTTTCATGGCATTGGCGGTGAGAGCGACGACGGGGACGTCGGCGGTCTTGGGATCGGACTTTAGCATTCGCGTGACGGTGAGTCCGTCCATGCCGGGGAGTTCGACGTCCATCAGGACGAGGTCGTAGAGCGTCGACCGGGCCTTTTGGAGCCCCTCGGCCCCGTCGGAGGCCACATCCACGTCGAAACCGCTGCCGTTCAGGACCATTCTGGCCAGCTGACGGCTGCTGGCGTTGTCCTCCACCAGGAGGATCCGGTTGTGGGCCCGCCCGTTCTGGGGCTCCATGCCGAGGAGCGGAAGCTGGAAGGTGAAGATCGAGCCATGACCCACCTCGGACTCGACCCGGATGTCCCCGCCGTGGAGCTCCACGAGGCGGCGCGTCAGCGAGAGTCCGAGACCGGTGCCCTCGACCTGCCGGGTGGTCGCGGTGTCCAGCTGGTAGAACTCGTCGAAGATCCGCTCGTGGTACTCCTTCGGGATGCCCACCCCCGTGTCACCGACGTCGACCACCAGCCAGCCGTTCTCGGACCGGGCGGAGACCCAGACCCGGCCTCCCTGGGCGGTGAACTTGATCGCGTTGGAGAGGAGGTTGTAGAGAATCTGCTTGAACTTGCTCTTGTCCGCCCGAGCCTCGAGGTCTGGGGGCTCGACGGTGATCGCCAGGTCGATGTCCCGGCGCTCGCTCAGAGAGCGGATGACGTTGTGGACCTCCCGCACCGCATTGCCCACCGCGAAGCGGTCGTAGGCCAGCTCCATCCGTCCCGCCTCGATCTTGGAGAGGTCCAGGACGTCGTTGACCAGCTCGAGAAGGTGCTTG
This sequence comes from Candidatus Dormibacteria bacterium, assembly GCA_050012735.1. Taxonomy (GTDB): domain Bacteria; phylum Chloroflexota; class Dormibacteria; order Aeolococcales; family Aeolococcaceae; genus Changshengia. Next base: position 3,082 of record JBEKGP010000085.1, on the reverse strand, counting down.
CCGCTCGCGTGGATGTTCTCCAGGCATTCGTGGCGCTGGTCCTCGGAGAGCTCCACCAGGTTGTCCTTGAGGATCTCGCTGAAGCCCAGGATGGCGTTGAGGGGGGTGCGCAGCTCGTGGCTCATGTTGGCCAGGAACTCGCTCTTCAGCCGGGAGATCTCGCCGATGTGGGCGTTGGCGATCTCCAGCTCCCGGGTCCGGTCGGCGATCTCCTTGATCTGCCTCCTCTGGGTGGTGTAGAGGCGGGCGTTGTCGATCGAGATGGCCGCCTGGTTGGCGATGATCTGGACCAGCGCCTGCTCCACCGACGTGAAGGGCTTGACCTCCTTCCTCGCGATGGTCAGGGCGCCCACCAGGCGTCGCGGCGACTCCAGGGGCATGATCAGCACCGACCTCGGCGCATAGCCCATCTCGAGATTCTTGAACCGGCTGTCCTTGGTGGCATCGTTCACGGAGACGATCTTTCGTTGCTTGGCCGCCCAACCAACGATCCCTTCGCCCAGCTTGAAACGAGCCACCTTGCTGACCGCCTCGGCGAAGGGGAAGGTCGCGATCGCGGAGAGGGTGCGATCGTCCTCGTCGAGCAGGAAAACAGTGGCCGCGTCACAGACAGCCAGGTCGCTGGCCGCCTTGAGCATGAAATCGATGGTCTCCTTCAGCTCAAGGCTGGACGTGAAAAGATTGCCCACCTGGCCGAGGAGGTCGACGATGACCTTATCGTCCATCCGCGGCGAGTATAGGCCAGTCCTGCCATCTGCAATGACCCTTTGTTGCGATCCGGTCACCGTCCGATGACGGCGAGGTCGGTAGGGGAGGCCCGGTGGAGCCTCGGGCGCGACCCGCAGGGGACCGCAGCGGCACACCTTGGGAGCTCGGCGCATCCCGGAGCCGGTCAGCCCGGCCTGAACGCAGCTCGTCGCGGAGCTGACGCAGGACCGTGAGAGCGTCGCCAACGATGCCCAGGTCAGCCAGCTTGAAGATCGGCGCCTGCGGATCCCTGTTGATGGCGACGATCTTCTGGGCTCCCCTCATGCCCACGGTGTGCTGCATCGCGCCGCTGATGCCGCAAGCGATGTAACGGCGGGCTTGACGGTCTTGCCGGTCTGGCCCACCTGCAGGGAGTAGGGCGCCCAGCCGGCGTCGACGACGGCGCGGCTCGCGCCGACGGCACCGTGAAGCAGCTCCGCCACCTCGCGAAGGAGCTCGAAGATGGTCGGTTCCTGCAGGCCGCGCCCCCCGCTCACCACCACCGCGGCATCCTCCAGCTTCGGCCCCGCGGCGATCTCGACGGAGCGCTCGACCACCGTGGCCCGCCGGTGGCAGTCGCGGATCACCGCCTGGACCTCGACGACCCGGGGAGAGACCGCACCGGGAGGCTCCACCCCGGCGAACGACTTCGGCCGGAAGAGGGCCAGGGCGGGGCGCCGGGAACCGAACTCGGTGCGGACAACCTGGGTGGCTCCGAAGATGGCGGTGGTCACGGTGATCGCGTCGCCGGCCTCGATCTCGAGACCGTTGGCGATGACCGGCACATCCAGCCTGGCCGCCAGCCGCCCGGCAACGTCCCGACCGGCGTGGGTGGCGGCGAACAGGACCAGGTCGGGGCGGTGCTCGGCGACGAGGGCGGCGAGCGTGTCCGCGGCCGGCCCGCCGAAGAGGAGCTCGGTGAACGCGGGGTCCGTGGAGAGGTGGACGGTGGTGGCCCCATGCCGGCCGAGCTCGGCAACCGCATCGCTCGCCTCCGGACCGAAGCAGACCGCCTCGACGGCCGTCGCCCCCAGGGAGCGAGCCCTGGTGAGGAACCCGAGGGCTCCGGTCGCGACCCGACCCCGGTTCAGCTCGGCAAAGGCCCAGACGCTCTCGAGAGCCATCTCAGATCACCCGGGCGCTGGCCAAGAGCAGGACGATGCGGTGGGCGCCGTCCCCGCCGTCGGTGACCACCTCGCCGGCCGGTCGCTCGTCCGCCGCGGTCACCGACACCACCCTCTGTCCAGTGGCCGCACCGCCGCCCACCCCCTCGAGACCGAGCTCGGCGAGAGTGAGGCGATCCATCGGCTTGGACTTGGCACCCATGATGCCCCGCAGCGAGGGATAGCGCGGCTCGTTGACCTCGGCGGTCACGGTGACCAAGCAGGGGAGGCCGGCCAGGATCGTCTCCGACCCGCTCTCGGTCTGGCGGGTCACGGTCAATGCCGTCCCGTCCGAGATCACGCCGCTGGCAAAGGTGACCGCGGGGATCCCGAGCAGCTCGGCGAGCGCCTGGGGACCGATCCCCGTGTAGCCGTCCGTCGACTCGGTGGCGGTGATGACCACATCAAAAGGCTCGCGACCGATGGCGGCGGCGGGCACCTTGGCGGTGGTCAGCGCGTCCGACCCACCCAGACCGTCATCGGTCACGAGCACCCCCGCCCGGCGCCCATGGCCAGGGCCTTGCGAATGGCGTCCAGGGCCCGCTCCGGCCCCATCGAGACGACCCGGACCTCTCCACCGTGGGCCTCGACGAGCCGCAGTCCGGCCTCGACGCCAAACTCGTCGCCCGGGTCGAGGACCGGATCCGCGAGGTCACGGCGGAGCCGGTGCGTGGTCGCGTCCAGCTGCCCCACGCTGTCGGGATCGGGGACGAGCTTCACGCACACCACGACGTTCACGGCCGTCCTCCTTCTCCCGCACGCGCTCGGCGGGCGGGTCGCCGCCCCGGAGCTTACCAGCGGGTCCGCGGCGCGATCTGGCTGCCTGCCCGCGTTCGGTCCTCGGCTAGACTGCAACGATGCCCAAGCAGTACGCACGATCCGAACAGGTCATCGATCCCGCCGGTCGCTACCTGGCGACCATATCCACCGACCGAGGCGACATCGAGATAGCGATGGAGGCCTCACGGGCGCCAAAGACGGTCAACAACTTCGTGTTCCTCGCCGGTGAGGGGTTCTACGACGGCCTGACCTTTCACCGCGTGGTGGATGGCTTCGTCATTCAGGGAGGCTGCCCCGAGGGCAGCGGCCGCGGCGGACCCGGCTACCGCTTCGAGGACGAGCCGGTCCAGGGTGATTACATCGCCGGCTCGGTGGCGATGGCCAACTCGGGG
>JBEKGP010000084.1:0-9249 GCA_050012735.1 Candidatus Dormibacteria bacterium | reverse complement strand
CACCGGACTGGCGCCAGAAGTAGTGCACACCGTCCACCGATGTTCAGCCCCCCTCTCCCGCACCCTCACCCCCCGGCTACGACGAATACCTGTCCGCATGCCGGAGATTCTTTCAGTCAAGTGGCGGCGGGAGTTCGCGCGTGTCGCGTTAGCTGCCCACCAGGCGGCGATGGCGACAGGAGCCAAGCGGCCATTGAGCCGACCCTGCAACGTCGGCCGGCTATCGCCGCGCTAGTGTTCGACGCCTAGCGAATCAGCGCGCTCCTGCCGCCCGGCCGAGTTTGGTCATGCCACGCCTCTACTCAGTGCTGCGCGAACGGCTGACCTGTACTCCTCTCGCCACGACCACCCGAGGGCTCGGGACCAAACCACGCGGTGATCACCCTCGACCCGGGACCACAGCCAGTCGCCCCGCTTGGGCGTCACCGAGCGCCAATCAACCTTCGTTGGGGTGCCGGAGTCGTAACCGAGGAAGGCGTTGATCAACTCGACCGCGTTCTCGTCCCAGACTTTGCCATTGCCGAAACCGTGGAGCAGCAGCGTTTGGGCGGTCTTCCTCAGGGTCGGGATGACCTCCTGCACGAGCCAGTCGGTCCTCGTCGGGGTCGGGACTTTGCCTCGGGAAGACCGCTTGGCCGGGAGGGCCGAGCGCTCGATCTGGTACACGAGGTCACCGAGCCCAGGCACCGCGCCCTGGCTCAGGAGGCTCTCCCAGCTCGTCTCGGCTGGAAGGAGGAGCCGGGCGAGGTTGATCCACGTATGCGTGTGCGAGTGCCTCTGGACCTGATAGAGGTCGTTGGGGTGAACGTGGAAGGGTCGCCATGGGTCGTTTGGCAGGCCGTGACCCTCCATCTCGTCCCACCACGACGACTCCCGCAGCAGACCCTCGACCACGCGCTGGGGCGAACCCGACAGGATCAGGACGGTCTGGAGGCACCCCCATGCCAAGTCTTCTGGTTTTTCCGGATCGTCCGCCGTCTCGGTGCCCATGGCAACAATTGGAGCGCCGTCGTAACCCAACCCCAACTGAAACTCATTGAGGAACGGTTCCAGCTCGTCGGCGGCCAGCGTCTTCTGCCCGAGCGAGGAGACCCTGAATGTGACATCAGCTGGATCGAGCTCCGGTCCGAGCCTCTCCGCCGCTTCGAGCGTCTCGATCAGGTCGCGTAGTGGCTTCCGCGTTGATGACGTTGGGGGCTCGGCCGTCTCGACTTCTTTCAGCTGAGCTGCGTAGCGCAGGGCGGCGGACTGGGCCAGGGCTGGATAGGCTAGAACCCCATAGTCCATGGCATCCATTCTGACCTCCGACGCTCGATCCTAAGGCGCTTAACACTCACCCGTCATCGAACGCATGACCCGCGACAGGCCCTTGTCGCGGTGTAGGGCGACACTGGGCATGCAGGGAAGAGCGACCAGAGGGGCGACGAACGTCATGAACTCCAGCGACCGCACCGGGCTGTACCAGAGCCTTCTCACCACCTTCCTCGCTCGTGCTAAGGAGAGGGGCTACATCGTCATTGGGGTCCTCGGGCGGGTGGACGAGTACGTCCAGTTCATCGTCCACGACGACCGGGTCTCTGGCGAGGTGGGTTCGCGCCAGTGGTCGGAGCCTGAACGACCCCTTCCGGGGGCCGCGGTTGCGGCTCTGGGGCACCTGGGCTTCACCGGCGGAGGTCCGGAGCGCAACTTCGCCAAGGACGGGCTGCCCCGCTCGGCCGCCAAGCTGGCCAAGCTCACCGACACGCTGCTGCGCACCGCGTACGACCTCGACGAGGACTTCTCCCCGGTGGTGCATGAGATCCACCTGAATGACGTCACCCTGCCGCGGGCGGAGCCCTTCACCCGCGAGATGATCGAGGCCCACCTCCGCGACCTCGTCACCCACTTCCTCCGTGACGAGGATGGCGACTTTCGGGTGGAGCTCAATCTTCCCGACGGTGGCGGGCAGATGGTCCTCTGGTTGGTGGCCGACGGGAAGGACGGCAAGATCTACCACGTCCACGCGCACCCGCCCGAAGGTCAGGGTCCTCCGACGCGGACGGAGGCCCTGGAGCGCTGCAACACCTGGAACCGCCAGCATCGGTGGCCCAAGGCGTGCGTCATGGACGCGGCGGACGGGACCTGGCGGATCGTCCTGGGGGCCGACATCGACCTCTCGCCGGGGATCACCCGCAGCCTCTTCGACACCTTCACAGAGCGGACCGTGGGTTCCATGATCGAGTTCTGGACGCCCAGCGCTGCCGGCGGAGGCGCTCCTGAGGGGAGCGGTGATGAGGAGCCCAGCCACCGCCAGGCCACGGACGATGGATCCGAGCCGTAGAGTTCGCGCCATGGTCCGCCGGGTGAGCTGAGGTGACCTCCACGCCGTCGCTTGAGGTGGTCCGCGTGCGCCCCGGCCCGACTGCCACGACGTGGCTGATCGGGCGGATCCGGGAGCTCCAGGCGGGCGACCCGCTGCGCCCGGTCACCGTGGCCGTGCCCGGCCACCACCTGGGGCTGGACCTGCGCCGGAGGCTGGCCGGGGAGGGGTACGCGAGCGTGCGGTTCCTGGTGCTGGCGCAGCTCGCGGAGGCCCTGGGTGCGGGACGGCTGGCTGCCGAGGGGCGTGCCCCGCTCACGGCGGTGACCCGTGCCGCCCTGGTCCGTCGCGCCCTGCGCACCGCTGGTGAGGTGCTCTCCGGGAGCGCCGACCAGGCGGGCCTGGTCGATCTCGTCGCCGCGCTGGCGCTGGAGCTGCGCCGCCGCGGCGATCTCCCCGCCGACACGGGTCGAATCCGCGGCACGGGTACGGCGACGGCGTGGGCCGCCCTGCACGCCATCGCCGAGTACGAGCGGCTCCGCGGCTGGGCCAGCCGGTACGACGAGGTGGATCTCCTCGAGGTCGCTGCGGCGTCGCTCGAGGCCGACGACGGAGCCGGAGTGGCCGGCAACCTGGGCACCCTCCTCGTCCACCTCCCCGCACGGCTGGACGGGCCCGAGGCCCGGCTCCTGCGCGCGCTGGCCCGGCACACTCAGGTCGTCGTGGCACTGCCGGACCTGGTCGGCGCTGGCGGAGCTGAGCTCGCCGCTCGTCTGGGGGTGGACCTGCCGACCAGCGCCATCCCCGTCGCCGCGCCCCCGGCGGCAGCCGCCGCAGTCATCGCTTCCGACCCCATCGAGGAGGTGCGCGCCGCCGTCCGCGGCGTCCTCGCCGCGATGGAGGGTGAACGCGCCGTCCCCCTCCACCGGGCCGCCATCGTCTACGCGGACGAGGACACCTACGGCACCGCCCTGCGCGACACCCTCCGTGCGGCTGGGATCACCCCTGTGGCGCTGGCCGGCCGGCCACTCGCGGACTCGGCGGCGGCCCGCGGGGTGCTCGGCCTGATCCGGCTGCGCGAGCAGGAGTGGTCCCGCCCCGCCGTCCTCGCCTGGCTCTCCGGTCTCCCTCACCGTGGCGGGGTGCTGCGCAGCCAGGCCCGCTGGGACCAGCTCTCCCGCGACGCCGGCGCCGTCCGCGGCGCGGACCAGTGGCGCTCCCGCCTCACCCAGCTGGCGGACTCCCGGGCCCGGCAGCTCGCCCACCTGGAGGCCACCCGCGACCTGAACGACGGCCGGCGCGCGGCCATCCAGCGCGACATCGACGACGCCCACGCGATCGCCGAGCAGGTGGCCGTCATGGATCTGGCCACCCGACCCCCGAACGAGCTGACCTGGGTGGCGCACGTCGGCTGGGCCCTCGCCCTCCGCGACCGTTTCCTCGCCCCGGACTCCGCATGGACCGCGGAGGACCTGGAGGCCTCGCAGATGGTCGAGGAGGTGGTGCGCGGGCTGTCCGCCGCCCACGACATCGAGCCCACCGTGTCGGTCGGGGCCTTTCTCCGCGCCCTGGAGGACGGCCTGCGCACGCGCCGGCGCCCCGAAGGACGGCTCGGTAGCGGGGTGGTGATCGGCCCCCTCCGCCTCCTCCTCGGCATGGACTTCGACAGCGTCCACATCCTGGGTGCGGTGGAGGGCACCTTCCCGGGAACGCTGCCGGTGGACCCGTTGCTGGCCGGCGACCCCCTCGAGCGGCGAGCTCAGCAGGAGGCTCAATCCCGCCGCGACTGGCTGTCCGCCCTCGCCGCCGGGGATGGGGGCGAGGTGGTGGTCAGCGCACCGGCCACCGACTCCGAGGGCCGCGCCGTCTACCCCTCCCCGTGGCTGCTGGAGCTGCTGGTCGGGGACGGCACCCCACTGTCCGCCACCGCCGTGCGTACCGGGACGGTCACCCATTCCCGGCTCCACCGGGTGGGGGCGGCGGCGCCTGGGGGCGGGACACCTCTCCACGTCGGCGAGCGGCGCGAGCAGGAGGCGGCCGCCGCGCAGCGCGCGGGTATCGACCTCTCGGACACCGCGTTGGCACAGCGCGATGACCTGCCGCTTGGCCGGGCGCTGGAGACGGTGCGGGCCCGACGCTCCGATCGGCTCACCGAGTTCGATGGCAACGTCGCGGCGGTGGCGGGCCTCCCGCTCATCGCCCATGGCCTGACGGGCTCAGGCCAGTCCGCCACCGGGATCCAGACCTGGGCGGCCTGCCCCTTCCACTTCTTTATGGGCCGGGTCCTCTGGGTCGCCGGCACCGAGGACGTCGAGGACGAGCGCTGGTGGCAGATCGACGCCGCCGAGAGGGGCAGCCTCATCCACAAGATCCTGGAGCGGTTCTTCGGGGAGGTCGCGGCCAGTGGCCGTCCGGAGCCCGGTGCCGCCTACGGTCCCGAGGACATCCGGCGGATGGAGGCCATCGCCGTCGAGGAGTTCGAGAGCGCCGCTGCCCGCGGGGTAATCGGTCACCCCCTGGTCTGGGACAACCAGCGCGCGGTCATCCTCGCCGACCTCCGCACCCTGCTGCAACGCGACGCCGAGCAGCGGGGCGCCGGAGGCTGGCGGCCCGCCCACCTGGAGCAGGGCTTCGGCTGGGGGGAGGCCGGGTGGCCCCCGGTCACGATCTCGCTTCCCGACGGACGCGGCGTTGTCCTTCGCGGGTTCATCGATCGGGTGGACCGCGCCGAGGGTGCGTTCCGGGTGATCGACTACAAGTCCGGGCGGGACGCGAAGATGGATGTGAGTGCGGCCAACCGGCTGGATGGCGGTCGTGCCGTCCAGCTCGCGCTCTACGCGCGGGCCGTCCGCGACCGGGAGAGGGCGGCGGGGCGTTCGGTGCCGGTGGTGAGTGCGCTGTATTGGTTCTGCACCACACGTGGGAACTTCCGCCAGCGGCAGATGGTGGCCGGTGACGACACCGATGCGGCGCTGGACGACGTCGTCGAGGGGATCGACGCCGGGGTGCGGGCCGGCTGCTTCCCCCAGGTGCCGGGCGTGTACCAGGACTTCTTCGGCAGCTGGGAGAACTGCAGCTACTGCGAGTACGACGGCCTCTGTCCGGCCGGCCGGGACTCGCTGTACGAGGCCAAGAGCGGCGACCGTGAACTGGCGCCGTACCGCGCGCTGCAGGCGGACCAGCCCGGGGATGAGCCATGAGCCGGCCACCAGTCGCCGACCAGGGCGAGCGCGATCGGCTGGTCACCGAGCTGGATCGGACGTTCTTCGTCGAGGCCGGCGCCGGCACCGGGAAGACCGCCGCGGTGGTCGCGGCGATCGTCGCCCGGGTCGCCGCCGGGCGGCTGGTCATGGAGAGGCTGGTGGCGATCACCTTCACCATCGCCGCGGCCGGCGAGCTGCGGGTGCGCATCCGGGAGGAGCTGGAGGCGGCGGCAGCCGGTGCCGCGGCGGAGGAGGAGCGGCTCCGGCTCGCCCAGGCCGCGTCGGAGGTCGACCGCGCCCGCATCGAGACCATCCACGCCTTCTGCTCGGCGCTCCTCCGCATGCATCCGCTGGAGGCCGGGCTGCCACCGGACTTCGAGACCCTGGCCGACCTCGCCGGTGAACTCGACGTCCGGGAGCGATTCCGCCGCTGGTTCGACTCCCTGACCCCGGGGGAGCCGGGCGCCGAGGCGGTGCGGCGAGGTCTCCTGCTCGGGTTGCCACCCGACAAACTGCTGGGACTGTTCACCGCTCTCAACGAGAACTGGGACGTCGTCGAGCAGGCGACCTGGCCGGTGGGGGCGGTCGCGACGGTGGATCCGGCGCGGGTGCTCGGCGAGGACGTGCAGCGGTGCATCGACCTGCTGCCACTCTGCCGCACGCCGGACGACAGGCTCTACCAGCAGATCGACGCGCTGCACCTGGTGACGACACGGCTCGGGGAGGCGGCATCCGAGGATGCCGCGCTGGTCGCCCTGCTGGCGCTGGCAGAGGTGCCGAAGCTCGGTCATGCGGGTCGTGTGGGCGACTGGGGTGTCGTGGACGGGGCCAACGCCTGCAAGGTCATCCGCGACACCATGCAGGAGGTCGCGGAGGAGGTGGCGCGCGTCCTGGGAGCGGCTCGGACCGCGGCGCTCGGCCGGATCGCCTCCGAGTTGCGCGATCTGGTACTCGCCTACGCGGAGGAGCGCCGGGAGCGCGGCCTGGTGACCTACCAGGACCTGCTGGTGCGGGCCCGCAACCTTCTCCGCGACCACCCTGACGTCCGGACCGCGCTGCAGGCGCGGTGGGACCTCGTCGCGGTGGACGAGTTCCAGGACACCGATCCCCTCCAGGCCGAGCTGGCCCTGCGCCTCTGCGCGGCCGTCTCCAGCGAGGAGGGGGAGTGGCGCGACCTGGTTCCGGAGCCCGGCCGCCTCTGCGTGGTGGGCGATCCCAAGCAGTCCATCTACCGCTTCCGGCGTGCCGACATCGCCGTCTATTCCGCCGTGGAGCGCACCCTGGTCGGAGCCGACCCGCGGGCGCGGGTGCGGCTCTCGGTCAACTTCCGCTCCGGGCGCCGGATCATCGAGGCGGTCAACGCCGTCTTCGGTGGCGCGGACGGGCTGATGCGCGCCGACCCTGCCGCCCCCGGCGCCCAGGCGGAGTACGTGGACCTGGTCGCCCACGCGCCCGAGATCGAGGGCAGCGTCCGCGTGGTGGGCGAGCCGGTCCCCGGGCTCGCCGCCGAGATGTGGCTGCGTGAGGCCCGGTCGACGGCCAAAGCCGTCCAGCGCATGCTGGACGAGGGCTGGACGGTGGGGGAGGGGACGGAGAGTGGGCCGCGCCCCTGCACCGCCGACGACATCTGCATCCTCATGCCCAGCCGGACAAATCTGCGCAACCTCGAGCGCGAGCTGGAGGCCGCGAGCCTCCAGTACCGGCTGGAGAGTGGCTCGCTGATCATCGCCACCCAGGAGGTGCGCGACCTGCTCAACCTCCTGCGGTCGATCGACGACCCCACCGACCAGGTGGCCCTCGTGGCCGCGCTGCGCAGCCCGGCATACGGCTGCAGCGACAGCGAGCTGGTGGGGTGGAAGGCGTCGGGGGGACATTGGTCCTACGAGCGGTCGGGGCGCGGCGATGAGCCGAGGGTGGCCGCTGCGATGGCGGACCTCCGCGAGCTGCACCGGCTGCGGCACGTGATGTCGGTGCCTGCCCTGATCGAGGAGGTGCTCTCCCGCCGGCTCCTCCGCGCCGCCGCGTACGACGACTGGCGGCCTCGCGAGGCGCACCGGCGCTACCGCTTCGTCGCCGAGCAGGCGCGGGCCCTGGCCCGCGGCGGGCGCAGCACCCTGCACGACACCGTGGACCACCTGGAGCGGCTCGCCCGAAACGCCTCCTATGACTCCGTGGCCGTCGAGACCTCCCCGGATGAGCACGCGGTGCGGGTGATGACGGTGCACGCGGCCAAGGGCCTGGAGTTTCCCATCGTCATCGTCACCGGGCTGGGGCGAAAGCCGATGACGAGACGCTCCCCGATCGTCACCGACCACCTCTCGGGCAGTGTCGAGCTGCACGTCGGCGAATTCGCCACCGAGGGCCGGGAGGCGCTGGACGCGCGCGAGAGTGCGATGGAGGCTGCCGAGCGGGTGCGGCTCCTCTATGTGGCGCTCACGCGCGCCCGCGACCACCTGGTGGTCGGAGTCTTCCGCGGGGCAAAGGGGGGTGACGATACCGATGCAGGACGGCTCGACCCGCGGCTGCGCGTGTGCGAGGGCGTGGAGGTCCTGGACGAGGCGTGGGAGCCGGCCGGTGCTCCTCGACCCGCGGTTCCGCCCGACGGAACAACCCCGGACGAGCAGCGGCGCGCCGAGGAGGCGTGGGTGGCTCGCCGTGCCGGCTTGCTCGTCCATCTGGGCGTCCTGAGGACGCAGAGCGCCACCGGCCTCGCCCATGCCGACGATGAGGCCGGGCTCGCTCCCGAGGTGGGGGAGGACATCGCGGCCAGCCGGCGCGGGCGCGCCGCCACCTCGCGGGGGCGCGCCGTCCACGCTGTGCTGCAGGTCATCGATCTCGAGACCAGAGCCGGCCTCGAGGACCTCGCAGGGGCCCAGGCGGCGGCGGAGGGGATCCCCGAGCAGACGGCGGAGGTAACACGGTTGGTCAGGGCGGCCTGCGACAGCGAGCCGGTCCGCCGGGCCGCCACCGCGCGGCACTGGCGGGAGGTGCCACTCGGCGCCCCCTTCGCTGGGGTGCTGCTGGAGGGTTTCGTAGACCTCCTCTACGAGCTCCCCGACGGGCGGCTGGCGATCGTCGACTACAAGACCGACAGCGTCAGCGGTCCCGAGGTGGACCGCCGAATGGAGCGCTACCGGCTGCAGGGCGGCGTCTACGGCCTCCTGGTGGCCGAGGTAACCGGGCGGGAGGTGGCGCGCATCGAGTTCGTCTTCGCCGCGGCGGGGGAGGTGCGGACGGTCACCGACGTTGCCGCTGTGGTCGGTGAGGTGCGGAGACTGCTGTCCTCATCCGCTGGATGGCCGGGCGGCCTGATAGGCCGCGAATGACCTTACGGCTCGTTCGGTGTCGACGGCTGCTCTTGTGCCATTCGCGGAGCACTGCTGAGCAGGGTATCCAAGATTTCAGACTTGGCCACATCGCGGAGGCGCGCTTCGAACCACGCGACAGTGTTGTCGTGCGTCTCGAGCTTCGTTGCTCGCTTCAGGGCGACCACGATCGACGCGCCGCTGGATGACCGCGTCCAGTCCGCGCCCAGCAGGGATTCTGAGATGGCGGCCTTCTCGCGGGCCAGTTCGATCGAGTGGCGTGATGCACCTCCGGCGCCCACAACCACCTTCCAATACGCGGTGAACCGCCCCGGGTTTCATAGAGGCTCTGGTTATTGGGAAGCGGCCATCGGGGCCGGCTCCTGCTGAGCGTACTCGGCTTCGAACTCGGCCGGCGGGCGCATGCCGAGCTCGGTGTGAA
>JBEKGP010000083.1:0-9703 GCA_050012735.1 Candidatus Dormibacteria bacterium | reverse complement strand
CGCCTCCCCCGCCTTCCCCCGAGCGACCACCTCCAGGTACTTGCCCACCGAGATGAAGGTGATGATCAGCGCCGCGACGTCGAAGTAGGTCGGACGTCCCTGGAGCGCGGGTGCGAAAGTGGCCGCCACCGAATACCCGAAGGCGACCGTCGCTCCCACCGAGACCAGCGTGTCCATGGTGGTGCCGCCGTGGCGCAGCGCTCGCAGGGCCCCGCGGTGAAAGGGTGCCCCGACCCAGATGAAGATGGGCAGAGCGAGGATGAGCTGCACCGCATTGGACCAGGAGGCGGCGGGAAGGCCATAGGCGAGGACGAGGATGGCGGCGCTCAGCACCGCCCCGGTGGCGAGCTGGGCGCGGCGCAGCCGTCGTGCGGCGCGGCGACGAGCCTGGCGGTCGCCGGCCGCCAGGGCCCCCTCGGGCTGCGGGGCGATGCCGCCGTCAGGAGCGGCGGTGGTTGAGGCGGTTGATGAGGGGTCGTCGCCGCCGGCCCTCGCGGTGTAGCCGGCCCGGCGGACCGCCTCCTCGAGAACTGCGGCGGTGACGCCGCTCGTGGCCATCACCTCGGCACGCTCGGTGGCCAGGTTGACACTGGCGCTCTGCACGCCGGGCACTCCCGCCAGCGCCTTCTCGACCCGGGCGACGCAGGAGGCGCAGTGCATACCCTCGATCTCCAGCGTCCGGGGGAAAGTGCCGTTGGACCCGGGGGTGGGCGCGGTGGTCATCGCGGAGCAGCCGGACTGCGACGGGGCGCCCGCGCCGGCCTGGTCGTCCCCGACGCGGGCGCACGCGCCGCGGTCGCATGCGGCGTGGGAGCACCCGGTGTCGCCATCCCGGCTTCGGCGGTGCCGCCCGCGAACCCTGCGGCCTCGATCGGCCCCCCTTCTCCCCGGCGGTGAGCCGGGGGCGCGGGGCCGCTGCTCGCCACAGGGTTCGGCAGGGGGACGGGATCGAACCGCTCGCGCAGGTCGGTGAGCGCGCTGGTGTAGCGCAGGGCCTCGAGCAGCTCGGCGATCTTGGCGTCACCGCTGCCGGCCGCGATCGCCTCGGTGACGCACGTCTCCAGATGGTTCTGGAGCAGCACCCGGTTGACCTTCTCCAGCGAGGCCTGGAGCGCGGCGACCTGCTTCATCACATCCGGGCAGTAGTCCTCCCGGTCGACCATGGCGATGACGCCATCGAGGTGTCCGCGCACCGTCTTGAGACGGAGAAGCGCATTGCGCTTGTGCTCGGCCTTCATCCTGGTGGCAGTTTACCCCTCCCGGGGTGGGGTGGGGTCAATGGCTGAGTCCGCGCTTCCCAGCTGGTGCGAAAAAGCTGACCGAGACGGCTTCCGCCTCACGCATCACGACCAGGGGAATTGGCCGCACGGTCCTGGCCCGGTAGAGGTCGTAACGGTTGCGGTTGACCGCGTTCATCACCGCCAGCAGGCGAGGGTAGTCGGCATCGCCCGGCAGGACGATTCGCGCCTCCGCCTCCAGGTGCCGGCGGGCGACCTGCAGCTGCACTCGGGGATCCACCCGGATGTTGCCGAGCCAGACCGGGTCGTGGTCGCCGCCGTAGTTGGACGCGGCCACCACGTAGGCGCTTCCGTCACGCCCGTAGACGAGCGCGGCGGTGCGGCGGAGGCCGCTGCGGCGCCCCTTGGTGTGGAGGAGCAGGGCGGGCACGCCGATGATCCCGTGACCCAGCCGTCCGCCGGTGCGCTGGTACAGCCGTCGGTGCAGCCGGGGGACGAACGCCGGGCCGGTGCTCTTCCCCATCCATCCGTTGAGCATCCGGGCGATCCTGGGAACGCCGGGGTCTGCGACCTCTGTCACAGCCGGCAACGTTACCCGTCCGCGGGTGGCGGATCGACCCGGAGCCGGCTCCGCCCGTCTCGTTGCGGTGACCGCCAGCGCCGCTCGTGATGGTCGCCCTCGGCGCCGCGGCGGCTCGGGCTGCGCCTCTGGCGCGGGCAGGGCACAAAGGCCCGCCCGGGGGTGGGTTGATGGACCGTATCTTGTGCTACAATCCTACAGAGCAACAACTCCGGGGAAGGAAGAGACAACATGACCACCAATAGCTTCGGTGAGTCCCATGGGGCTCCCTGGGCCGTCAGCTCCGGGCGCACATGCGGTGCTTGTGGCTCGGTCATCGCGGGGCGCGACGGTTTCGGTCTCAGTGAGGGCATCTGCCCCGTCTGCCGCGGCGACCGAGCCGTGGAACTGACCGGGCGGCCTCTCGCCGTCCGTGCGGTCGCCGCCCTGGGGGAGAGGGCCGTGCGCTCGATCGCGGCCCTTCGCCGGGCGGCGTAGGGACCAGACCCCATCGGGAGGGCTCACAGGCGCTGGCGCGTCGTGGGCTTGCCCCACACCCCATCGCGAGAGGGGGCGGCAGCTCCGATCAGGTCTCTGGTCGGGGCTGCTCCTCGCTCAGGGGAGTGCCGTGGCTGACCAGCCACGCGGTGGCGGCCTCCAAGTGCCGGCGGATGAGCGCCTCGGCGGCGCCCGCTTCCCCGGACTCGATCGCCCGGAGCACGCCGGCGTGCTCGGCCGTCAGTTCCTCGACCGTCGCGTACTCGGTCTCCATGAGCTGGGCGAGGGAGAGCCGGATCTCCGCGGCGATGTCGCGATGCACGGCGGAGAGCCGGCTGTTGCCGGCGCCCTCGACGATGGCCCGGTGAAAGGCGAGGTCCGCCTCCACCAGGTCACGCCGAGCGGAATCGCCGGTCAGCCGCCGCTGCGCCGCCAGCGCGCGGCGCGCCTCCTCTGGGATCGAGCGCTGGGTTGCCAGGCTGCGACCCGCCTGGATCTCGATCGCCGATCTCAGCTCGTAGACCTCGACCAGGTCCCGCGAGGTGAGCACCCGGACAAAGACGCCGCGGTTGCGGGACTTGACCAGCAGCCCCCGCCGGGCCAGCCCGTCGAAGGCCGCCCGCAGCGTGTTGCGGCCGACGTCGTATTGCCGGGCCAGCTCGACCTCGCGCAGATGCTCACCTGGCTGGAACTCGCCGTCCAGCGTGCGCCGCTCCAGGTCCTCCTCGAGGGCCTGGACGGTCGAGACCGTCCCCAAGCGGCGGAGCACCGTGGCCATGGTTTTGGATTGTGGAACAATCACCTTCCTTCTGCAAGGGTGTTCGCCTCCTCTCTGTTCCCGGGGCGGTGCGGCCGGCCTCGCCGCCGGGAGCCCCGCTCTGTCCGCACGGCCCTCCAGGGTCTCCACTGGCCGCGGGGCTCGGACCGATCGCCCCCGTGCCTCGCCGGACCGACCTAGTAGCATCGCGGCGCCGGAGCATGCCCAGGAATGCGCGGACTGAGCAGCTGAGGGGGCATCCTCGCATCGCGCTGAAGGAGCGGGAGGTGGCACCGCTGCGACGGCGAGGCGGGCCGCTGGATGCCACCTGGGGGCGGGAATCGAGCGGATGAGCGGCAGCGGTCGGAGTGCACGGCTCACGCGCCCGCAGCGGTCGTCCCCTGCGTGGAGGCGGCGCCGGGCGGCCCGCGGGGTGGAGCGGGGCGGAGCTCCTCGACTGCGTCTGATCGCACTGCTGGTGGTGATCGCCGTGGTGACCTGGTTGGTGCTTCCCGTGCCGGCGCTGACCGCGGTCGTGCCCGCTTCCGGTTCCCGGCCGGCGGCGCAGCCGGGTCTCCCCTGGCTGTCCACGAGCGGCAGCCGGATGGTCGACCAATCGGGTCGCACCGTCCTCCTCCACGGATTCGACGACGACGCGCTCCTCGAGCAGACCATGGACCCCGCACCACTGGACGCCACCGACGCCTCGCTCATGGAGGAATCCGGCTTTGACGTGGTGCGGCTGCCCATCGCCTGGTCGCTGCTCGAACCGGACCGCGGCCATTTCAGCACCGCCTACCTGGATCGGATCGCGAGCGCGGTCGCCCTGCTCAACGCGCACCACATCTACGTCGTGCTCGACATGCACTTCCTGGGCTGGAGCCCGGCTTACGGAGGGTCGGGGGCACCGGCATGGGCAACGCTCCCCCTGGTGCCCGACATCCAGTGGGGCCCGATGCCGTCGGTGACGCGCCTGCTCTCGCCCGCGATCAACGCGTCGACGGCCTACTTTTGGCTGTCCTCCGACTGGCAGGCGCAGTACCTGCGCACCTGGCAATTCGTGGCCGCCCGCTTCCGCGACGACAGCGGGGTCGCCGGCTACGACATCATCAATGAGCCGCACGCCTTCCCCCTGCCGCCGCTCCGCTTCGACAAGGACGACCTCTTCCCCTTCTACGCGCGCGCCATCACGGCCATCGGGGATGTCGATCCCAACCATCTCTTCCTGCTCGACAACGACGCCCTCGGTGACCTCCCGACCAGCGTCGTCCCCATCTCCGCACCGAACCTCGTGTACGCGCCGCACGTCTACACCGGTGTCCTCTTTCCTCCCGCCTTCACCGGCGATCCGCAGAGCCTGGACACCCATGTCGACGAGCTGGCCAGGGAGGCGAGCCAGCTTCCGGCGGCGATGTGGGTGGGCGAGTTCGGCATCAACTCCGACGATCCCCATTCGAGCCAGTGGATTGCCGACGCCCTGGACGCCTTCGCCACCCACAACTCCGGCTGGGCGTGGTGGCAGTGGAGGGCGACCGGGACCTGGAGCGTGCGCTCGCCCGACGGCAAGAGCCTCGACACCACCCTGCTCCGCGAGCTGGCCCAGCCATACCTCGCCGCCGCCCCGAGCGGGTACGCCGCCCGTGGACCGGACGGACGGCTGCTCGTCACCGTCGCCGCCGGTCACAGCCCGGCCGCGGCCGAGGTCGCCTGGTCGGACTACACGCTGGGGAGCCCGCAGGTGAGCGACAGCTGCGGAGCGCAGTGGAGCTGGGACCCGTCCTCGTCCCGCCTCTCTCTCACGGTTCCCACCGGGGTGGCATGCCAGGTCGAGCTGTCGGCGGGATGAGCCTCGAAACCCGTGCGACTCCCGCGCTAGAGTAGCTCCATGGTGAGCGTCGCTCATGAGGTGGGTCAGGCCGCCGCCGATCGGTGCATCGAGGAGATGAGGCTGGCAGCGGCACTTCGTCGCGGCTTCCGGCACGCCCAGCTGCTGATGGCCCATTCGCTCGCCGAGTACGACCTCAGCGCGCTCTCGTACCACCTCCTCCTGGAGGTCGGTGCCGCCGGGCCGGACGGGCTGGTCCAGGGCGACCTGGCCGACCTGCTCCAGTGCCCCGACGCCCGTGCCTCGACCCTGGTGCGCGACATGGGCGAGCGCGGCCTGATCAGGACCGTGAGGTCCACGCCCGACCGGCGGGTGGTCCGCATCCACTCGACGCCTCGCGGCACGCGCCTCACCCAGGAGGCGCTGCACGGCCAGCGGGAGGCGCTGATGAGCCTCTCCGCGTACGCGGGCCTGCCCAGCGTCACCTCCCTGCTCCAGGCGGCGCTGCACCTCTACCTGGGCGTCGACGTCTCGCTGGAGGGGGTGGTCGCCAGGGTGGTGGGCGCCCCCAGGGTCACCGACGGGGGTTCTTCGCCACCCTGTTAGGCGCCAGTCCGGTGGCCAGGCAGCGGGCCGCCAGCCGTGTGTACCGCGGGGCCCGTGCCGCCAGCCATATCGCCTCGCGCCAGCGCCGCGGGTCGATGGCGGCGCGCCCCGGCGTCACCCAGTGCTCGGACACCTCTGCCGCGGGAGCGTCGAGGATCACCCGCAGGCTGGCGAGCGGCGCCCCGGTGGGGATGAGCAGCGCGGTCTCCATCTCCGCCGCCACGAAGCCCTTGCCGGCCCAGGTCTCACGGGCCGTGCCCACCACCAGCCGGCGCGTCGTGAGGATCGGCCCGACGACCGGCTCGTGGCCGCAGGCGCGGGCCCCGGCGACCAGCGCCGCCACCCATCGCGGATCGCAGGCCACCAGCTCGCCGTCCTCCAGCGCCACTCTGTCGGCCACCACGACCGTGCCGGGCGGCAGGTCGGAGCGCAGGCCGCCGGCCAGCCCGCAGGTGATGAACGCCGGCCGGGGTGGTGGCGGTGGCGCCCATCCCTTCAGGCGCATCCCGCAGCGGACGACCTGCGCCGGGCTCGCGGTGGATGAGAGGGCCCGGCGGATCGCCCGCCACTCCGTCCCCAGGGCAGCCAGCACCACCACCTCCTGGCGGGGCAGATCAGCCACGGCAGTCCATGGAAGCCGTGAGGGGCACGCCCTTCTTACGCGTAGCCGTGGTCGCGGTACCACGCCACCGCCCGGCCGGCGGCGTCCTCCACCGAGGTGGGCCGGTAGCCCAGCTCGTCCTTCGCCTTGTCGATGCGGACCAGCATTCGCAGCCGCCCCATACGCACCCCCTCCAGGGGCACGCGCGGTTGCGCGTGGGGCCAGAGCCGGCAGCGGGCCTCGTCCACGACCCCGGCGGCGAACGCCACCGGGTAGGGCATCCGCCACGCGGGCGGCCGGGTGCCGGCATGGCGGGCAAAGAGGTCCAGCACCTCCCCGAGGCTCAGGTTCGTGCCTCCAACCAGGTAGCGCTCCCCGGGACGGCCGTGCTCCAGGGCGAGCACGTGTGCCCGCCCGACATCCTCGACGGCCACCAGATTCATCCCCCCGTCGAGATACGCGGGGATGCGGTTGCGCATCACGTCGACCACCATCTGTCCGGTCGGCGTCGGACGCGCGTCGCGCGGGCCGATGGGTGCGGTTGGCAGCACCGTCACCACCGGGAGATTGGCGCGCAGGGCGGCACGCTCCTGGCGCACCTTGGAGGAGTGATACCCGGGGCCGCCGTGGACCTCGGCCCAGTCGTTCTCGGTCGCGAGCCTGCCACCGCGCAGCGGCCCCACGGCGGCGGAGCTGGAGGTCACGACCGCCTTCTCCACCCCGGCGAGCCGCGCCCCCTCGAGCAGGCTGCGCGTGCCGGCCACGTTGACCTGCTCCAGCTCCCGCCGGTCCCGCGGCGCGAAGGAGTATCCCGCCGCGACGTGCACGAGCAGCCGGCAGCCCCGGATCGAGGGCACCAGCGCGCCCCCGTCGCGCACGTCCCCGCTCACCACGGTGAGACCGGCGCGGTGCCGGAGTCGCGACGGCGAGCCTCGCACCAGCGCCCGCACCGAGTACCCCGACTCGAGCAGCGAGTCGAGCACGTGCCCGCCCACGAACCCCGTGGCACCGGTCAGGAAGACTTCATCAGCCACCTTCGTAACCCTCAGCGTCGACGGGGCACGTCGTCGCAGTGGGGGCTTGCGCAGGCGGCAGCGCAATGCCGCCGAGCACGAGCTGCCGGCGCCAGAGGCGCCGGACTGCGGTCCCCCCGAAGACGATGTGCCCGGCCGGCGCCATTTGGCGACCGGCGTATGTGCTGTTTCACTGTTTGACGTCCGTCACGCTATCTGGCGTTCCTCGCTCGCCGTCCCCGTCCCCTCGGGATGGTGGGGCCCGGAGCCGACCCGGCCCCGCCAGCTGATGCTGGCGACCTGCCCGCGCAGGATATCACCGGCGGCGCGCAACCCCTCTCGGAGCGACGCTGACGTCGCCGCCACCGCGGTCGGCTCGTAGCCGCAATGGGCCATGCAGTTTGCGCACCGCGGATCGCGGCCGCGCCCGTAGCTGTCCCAGTCGGTGGTCTCGATCAGCTCCTTGTATGACGAGACGTAGCCGTCCGCCATCAGGTAGCAGGGACGCTGCCAGCCGAAGACCGAGTAGCAGGGGATTCCCCAGGCGGTGCACTGGAAGTCGACCTTCCCTTCCAGGAAATCGAGGAAGAGCGGCGAGTGGTTGAGCCGCCACTTCTTGCGGCGGCCGTCGGCGAAGGCGTCGCGGAAGACCTGGTGTGTCTTCTCCACCTGTAGCCAGTGGTCCTGGTCGGGTGCCTTCTCGTAGGCGTAGCCCGGTGAGATCTGCATGACGTCGACCTGGAGGTCGTCGTTCAGGAAGTCGAGCACCTCGCGGATGGACTTGGCACTGTCCATGTCGAAGAAGGTGGTGTTGGTGGTGACCCGAAAGCCGCGCCGTTTGGCCTCGCGGGCGGCTGCCACCGCCTTGTCGAAGGTGCCGCGGCGGCTCACCGACGCGTCGTGGCGCTCGCGGAGCCCGTCGAGGTGGATGGAGAACGAGAAGTAGGGGGAGGGGGTGAAGAGGTCGAGCTTCTTCTCCAGCAGGAGAGCGTTGGTGCAGAGGTAGACGAATCGCTTGCGCTCCACCAGCGCCTCGACGATCTTGTGGATCTCCTTGTGCACGAGTGGCTCACCGCCGGCGATGGAAATCATGGGTGCCCCGCACTCCTCGGCCGCTGCGACCGCCTGCTCGACGCTCAGCCTGCGAGCCAAGATGTCGTCGGGGTGCTGGATCTTGCCGCAGCCGGCGCAGGCGAGGTTGCACTGGAAGAGGGGCTCGAGCTGGAGCACCAGTGCGTATTTCTCGTTCTTGCGTATCCGCTGCTTCGCCACGTAGCCACCCACCTTGACGGTCTGGCGGAGCGGTATGGCCATCTCTCAGTCCTCCCTGGTCCGGGCGGGTGCGGGGCTCTCGGAGGGCGGTCCGGTCACCGTCCTCCCCGCTATCACGGGGGCGTCTGTGGTGGGTGCGCCGGAGGCCGCCGCAACGCGTGCCTCCGCGGCGCGGCGCAATGCCCGCACCTCGGCCTGCACCGTGCCCGTGGCCCAGCGGCGCAGTGTCCGGTCGAGAAGCGGACCGAGCGGTCCGTAGCCGAAGTCGTACTCCTCGCGGTGGACCAGCCAGGTCCCGCCGTCGAGCGGCGCCATGCGAAAGACGGCCTGGAAAGCCCGGAGTCGGCCCTCCAGCATCTGCAGGTCGACGTCGTCTCCGCGGACGGTGTAGCGGGCGAGGATCGCCGACCGGAACGGCCCCAGCCTGCCGTGAATGAGCGCCAGCAGGCCGCCGGCGTAGCGCTCCCTCACCTCGACCGCACCGACCTTGGTCTCGTACTTCGTGTACGAATCGGGGTCGAGCACCGCCTCACGGACCGTGTCGAGCGGCGCATCCACCAGGATACCGGCCTCCGCCACCATCATCCCGCCGTCCTCCGCGAGCCCGGCAGGTCCGCCGTCGCGCACTTCCCGCCCGCCGCGGCGGGCCGCCCCTCCACCGTGGACCGCCGTCCGACGAGGGCACCGCCCACCTGCGAGGCCGGTTCGCGGCTCCCGGCCATCCCCAGGGCCATGGTGGGGAAGAGGTGCCGGTACATCCCGTAGTTGAGGTAGAAGTCGCCGGGGAATCCCGTCCCGGTGTACTCGGGCTCCAGCCAGGTGCCTCCCTGCTGCCGCTCCCGGAGGAAGTCGAGGCCCCGCCGGCAGGCCGGATGCCCACCGTTGCCGGTGCGCTGCAGCGACATCACCGCCCAGGCCGTCTGCGAGGCGGTGCTGATCCCGACCCCGGAGAAGCTCTCGTCCTCGTAGGAGTGGCAGCTCTCGCCCCAGCCGCCGTCCTGGTTCTGCACCCGGATCAGCCAGTCCACAGCCCGGTGGGCGCGGGCGGAGCGCTCGCAGCCGAGCGGTGAGAGCGCGGAGAGCACGCACCAGGTGCCGTAGATGTGGTTCACACCCCAGCGCCCGTACCACGAGCCCGTGCCACGCTGCTCGTGCGCGAGGTAGCGGAGCCCCCCGCGGACCAATGGGTCACCGGGTCCCCTGCCGAGACCGGCGAGCATCTCCAGGACGTGGGCGGTGACGTCCTCGCTGGGGGGGTCGAGCATCGCCCCGAAGTCCGCGAAGGGGATGCGGTAGACGAGTCGCCGCGTGTTGTCCTTGTCGAAGGATCCCCA
>JBEKGP010000082.1:0-11315 GCA_050012735.1 Candidatus Dormibacteria bacterium | reverse complement strand
TGATGCTTCTATGGTTTGTCAAGCTGCCCGGGCGAGTTCGGTCTTGGCGACCAGGGCGCGGAAGACCTCGCGTGCGACGTAGCGCTTGAGGCAGCGGATGATCTCTTTCTTGGAGAGGCCCTCCGAGGTACGCCGGGCCACGTAGGCCTTGGTCGGCTCGTGCCACCTGAGCCTGCCAATGACGATGCGCCAGAGGGCATTGTTGGCCTGTCTGTTGCCGCCGCGGTTGAGACGATGGCGGCCGGTGGTCTTCCCGGATGAGGCTGGCAGCGGTGCCACTCCGCAGAGGTGCGCGAAGCTGGCCTCGGAGCGCAGCCTCTCGGGGTTGTCGCCAGCGGCCACCAGGAGCGCTCCCGCCACATCGGGGCCGACCCCCTTGAGGGCGCACAGTTCGGGCGCGACCTCCTGGGTGAGACGCTCGAGCTCGACGTTCAGCGTGGCGAGCTCCTCGCCGAGGTACTGGTGGCGCCGCGCCAGAGCCCGCAGCGCCATCTTCGTCGCCGCCGTCGGTGTAGTGATCGGGCCGGGCCGGAACGCTGCCAGGGTCTCGATGAGCGTCCTGCCGGTCAGCGAGCGCAGCTGTTCGCGGAGATCAGCCGGTGCCGTGACGAGCAGGGCGTGGATCTGGTTGATGATCTGCGTGGTGCTGTGGACCGCCGAGCGTCGAGCAACCCGCAGGGTGCGAATCATGCCGACCCTGTCCCCGTCGGACTTGGGGATCGAGGCCGCTTCTCCCGAGAGGACGGCCCGAGCGGCCGCCTCGGCGTCGACGGGGTCGGACTTGCCCCGAGCATGCCGGGTCTGGCGATTGGGGCGATTGACCTCGATCACGGTGCAGCCAGCCCTCCGCAGGTGCCGGGCCAGGCCAGCTCCATAGGCACCGGTCCCTTCGACGCCGAACCGAGGTGTGCCATCGCCGAAGGCCTGGGCCCAGCTGAGCAGCCGGCCGTAGCCGGTGGGCGTCGTGGGGACCTCGAGGTGCCCCAGGGGGCGGCCCAGGTCGCTGGTGAAGGCTGCCGCGACGTGGATCTCGCCGTGGGTGTCGACGCCAACGGTGACGCCGACGGCGGGATCGTGTGCGATGCTGGGAGAAGCCATCCTCATGTCCTCAACACTCCCGTTCTACGGGGTCTGACTGTGGTTGGTGAGTCAGTGGGGCGGGCGGACAGGACTGAAACGGGCCCGCAGGGCGCGCTTCTATGAGGTCACGTCCCGTCCCCACTGACGACACCGGCGAGCCTTCCGTTGAGCGGGTCGACAAATCAAGAGAAAGGCACGCACGCGGCCGGTCAAGTGGAGGGTCAGGCCTGTGCGGAAGGCTCTCCGGCGTCGATGATGAACACCCTACCGGCTACGGCGGCACCGGACACCGGACTGGCGCCAGAAGTAGTGCACACCGTCCACCGATGTTCAGCCCCCCTCTCCCGCACCCTCACCCCCCGGCTACGACGAATACCTGTCCGCATGCCGGAGATTCTTTCAGTCAAGTTAATCAAAATAGAGACGAAAGCCCTGGGGGCTCGGGTCCATCCCAATGGCCCGGTAAAAGGCGTGGGCCTCGGTTCGCCGCTGGCTGGAGAGCAGCTGGAGCCGGTGGCAGTTCGCCTCGCGGGCTCGCCGGGCCGCCTCGTCCATGAGGGCACGGCCAACCCCTCTGCGGTGGTGCCGGTCGTCGACGACCACGTTTTCGACGGCGGCCCAGGGACGCCCCCCATGGGTCAGGCTCGGCCGGACGATGAGCAGGTCCACGGTCCCGGCGACCGCTCCGTCCACGGTCGCCACCAGCACGGCGCGGTCCGGGTCGGCGGCGATGCCGGCAAACTCCGCCTCCGCCGCAGCCACGGTGAGCGGCGGCTCATGGAAGAGCTCACCGGCGAGCTGCGCGTAGAGGGCGAGCAGGGCGGGGATGTCGGCCACGACCGCGGGACGGACCTCGACGCTCATCTCGGGCGATTCTGCGCGGGAGTGCCGGCTCCGCGCGCTGGCTTGCGGACGCCTCCCGGTGCGTCGCGGTGCCTCACCGGACATTCCCCGTGAGACCGCGCACGACCACCGATTCACGCGGCAAGGGTGTATTGCAAAGGCTACGATCGCGAGGATGGACGGGTCCTCGCCGGTTATCTCGTACGTGACCATCGATTGCCTCGACCCCGAGCGCCTGGCCTCGTTCTGGGCGACCCTGCTGGGGAGAGCCGTCGCCGCAAGAACGGGTCCATACGTTTGGCTGTCCCGGGATCAGGGACTGGGGGTGGGCTTCCAGAGGGTGGCCGAGACAAAGTCGGTGAAGAACCGCGTGCACCTTGACCTTGCGACGCAGGACCTCATCGCCGCGCGACAGCGCGTCGAGCAACTGGGTGGCCGTCGTGCCGAGGGGTATGAGGCGGGAGGCTTCCTCGTCATGCTCGACCCGGAGGGGAACGAGTTCTGTCTCATCCCGGCGGGCCAGTTCGACGTCGATGACCAGGGACGGGCCACCTACGGCGGAGAGGGGCTCAGTCTGTCGAGTGAACCCTGAAGCGGGCTGCGCCGCCGTACCCCCGGCCGGAATCGAACCAGCGCACAAGGTTTAGGAAACCTCTGCTCTATCCACTGAGCTACGGGGGCCCGAGCGTCCTCTAGCTTACCCGGCCACGAAGCTCATCACGTCCGTCGCAGCGAGCGTGCACGTGACGCTTGCCGGGTGCGGTTCCTGCGTCACCCGGGCTGTCGCCCTCGCTCCCCGGCGTCAGCCTCCGGCCGGGCTGCCTTCCATCGAGATCGGGAGGTAAAAGAGGCCCGGCGGGATCCGCCCGTCGGCGAGCCCGACGGTCTGCAGGAGTGACTCCATGGCGGTCCGGGCAGCCTCGCGGACCCTGGTGAAGTCGGCCACCCTGAGCGGGTTGGCGATGCGGGGACAGATCAGGGTCACCGGCAGGCGTTTGCTGAAGCTGTCGAAGTCGGCCAGCAGACGTGAGTGCAGCGCCACCGAGGTCATCCGCTCGAAGACCTCCGACAGGCGGCGCAGCGCGGGCATGGCGGGCTCCGCCGTGAGGTCGACGGCGATGATCTGCTCGGGCGCCATCCGGGCCGCTGTGGAGATGCTGCAGTTGTCGGTGACGCCGCCGTCCACGTAGGAGCGATCCCCGAGCTGCACCGGGCGAAAGACGAACGGGATCGCGCACGAGGCTCGGAGCGCGTCGCGCAGCCGGCCCTGGGAGATCAGCACCGGCTCACCGGTCAGCAGGTCGGTGACGACGATCTGCAGGGGGCGGGGGAGCTCCTCAAAAGTGTTCATGCCGGCCATCCCCATCGAGAAGTCCACCAGGTCCCCGATGGCGTCATCGTCCCGCAGCCACGGCTGGCGCCGGGCCCGGTTCACCACCATTCGCAGCGGGTGAGAGCGGAAGACGGCCCGGGTCTGCGGGCTGGCCCAGATCCGCTCGAGCAGGTCCAGGGCCGCCGGGAGAGGATGGCTCGCCACCACCGCCGCGTTGAGGGCCCCCACGCTCGTGCCGACGCAGGCGTCCGGCTGCAGGCCCCGCTCTGCCAGAGCTCGGAGGATGCCGAGCTGGGCGGCCCCCCGGCCACCGCCTCCGCTGAGCACGAGTGCAGTCCCGATCCTCGACGGAGAGCTGCCACCCACCCCCACACGGTGACATGCCGAGGCCATGCAGGTCTGTTCCACATCGAATGGCGGCGTGGCGGGCGGAGGCATCCAATCGCCCCGCTCGCTCGCCACGGTTCCCTCGGGCTGGTCGCAGCCCTCCCGGGTTAGGAGCTGGCCTTGCCCCGCGAGACGAACCAGTAGATCGCCGCGACGATGACGATCAGGATGACGATGTAAAGGATGATTTCCTTTGTTCCGAATGCCGTGAATGCG
Organism: Candidatus Dormibacteria bacterium; assembly: GCA_050012735.1. Taxonomy (GTDB): domain Bacteria; phylum Chloroflexota; class Dormibacteria; order Aeolococcales; family Aeolococcaceae; genus Changshengia. Next base: position 7,456 of record JBEKGP010000082.1, on the reverse strand, counting down.
AGCATTGAGGGGATCCCCCGGTTTTGTGGATGCGCGCTCCGGCGTTGCCGGGCGCAGCGGAGCCGCCAGCCTACCGTAGCCAGGCGAGCGGCTGCCGGCAGCGCGCGGCAGCCTGTAGCCGCCCGGTCAGCGCCGTGGGCTGGCGGGGGCCTCGAGATGGAGGACGCGGATCACGCCGAGGAGGTCGGGGAGCCCCGGCCCAGCAGCTGGGCGCGACGCTTCTTGGTCCCCTCCCAGCTCGTTGTTCCGCACTAGGATGCGGGTCAACGTGACGGCCATCGACCTCCCTCCGCGTCGAGCCCCCCGTTGACCGCACGGGTCCGGATCGCCGTCTACGCGGCGCTGCTCGTCCTCGTGGCCGAGGAATCGTGGTCGGCGATCGTGCACCTCAGCCATTCCGATTTCATCGTCTTCTGGGAGGCAGCCCGCCGTCTCTCGGCGCACGTCGATCCCTACAACGCCGTGGCGGCGTCAGCAGCCGCATGGCACCAGCTCGGTATTTTCCGCCCGCCCTACTCCCTCCCCTACGCCTACCTTCCGGAGCTCGCCTGGCTGCTCGCGCCCCTGGGGCGGCTCTCCTTCGCGACCGCCGATGCGATCTGGCTCGGTGTCTCTCTGGTCGGGCTCACCGCCGCCATGGGGGTGCTCGTCACGGTGACGCGCCGTCAACCGTCGCGTCCTCGCGAATCCACCCTGCTCATCTGCGCGGCCACCATCACCGTGGCATCCGCCAGCGGCATCGCGGAAGGTCAGCTGGATGTCATCGTGCTGCTCCTGACCGCGCTCGGCCTGGCCCTCCTGCCGGCGCACCGGTTCGGTGCCGGAGTGCTGCTCGGGGTGGCCGCGGTCAACAAGCCGCAGATCTTCTGGCTGGTCCCCGTGGCTCTGCTGATGGTGCGGGAGTGGCGCACCTTCCTCGGCATGGTGACCGGCGCTCTGGGGGCCTTCGCACTCGGCTTTCTGCTCGTCCCCCCCGCGCAGATGGCGGAGTGGTTGCGTCAGCTCTTCCAGGGCTATCCGGCGCCATCCTCGACCTTGGCGTTTCCGGGCATCGCCACGGACTGGGGCGGCCCCACGGCCGCATTGCTGACCGCCATCCCGCTGGCGATCGTTGCCCTGGCCGGCGTCTGGTGGGTGCGCGCCCGACTCGACGCGTGCACCGCTCTCGGTCTTGGCATCGTGCTCTCCTTGGTGGTGGCCCCCCACGACTACTCCCACGACCTGCTCCTCATCGGAGCGGCCGCGGCCGTGGCAGGGCTCATCGCCGGCTGGCCGAGGGTTCTGGCTCTGGCGATCCTCGCCATCGACCTGACCGCCCTGGTGGATGCGTGGCTCAGCCCTCCGTGGGACCACCTGGAGGCGCTCGCCGTGGCGGCCCTCGGCATCGGGCTCATCTGGCAGGCTCGGCCCACGATGAGACCAGCACCGGCATCGACTCTCGAACGCGCCGGCGCCCCCTGAGATCGGTGGCGCGGGCGTGGGTCTGAGGTCAGACCAGGGCGCCTCTCGTCCCCGCCATGGGTTCCTCCGGCCTGACGCTCGTCACCGATGGCACCGACCCCCCGATGGCGTCGACCTGCCGGGACCCGGCCACCGTTGCCACCGCGATCACGCCCAGCAGGGCGATGTAGTGGCCGAGGCTGCGACTTCCGACCCAGAGGCCCAGGCTCGCGATGATCACGCCGGGTGCCGCCCAGGACCGCGGCGCGCGGACACACCAGACCGTGCCGGCAACGACCGCCGCGACCATCAGCGCGGAGAAGACGACGAGCGCGCCACTGCTGTACGAGCCGCCCGTGAGCAGGGCACCGGGACCGAATCCCAAGGGGAACGTGGGCTGTGTCTGGGGCGCCAGGACTGCCTTGATCCAGGTCGGCGGGTCGGCCAGCGCGAAGGGGATGTTGACGGCGGCACATGAGACAGTCGCCGCGACCGCGTACCGCGCCCGTCCGCGGCCGGCCTCACGCCAGGACAGCACAAGAAGCGGCAGGGCGATGAACCACGCCGTCTGTTTGATGGCACACGCAAGTCCGAGAGCAGCACCTCCCAAGATCCCTTTCCGGCGCACGCAGGCGATCATCAGAAGTGCCAGGACGATGGAGTCGGGGAGAGCGGTGCCGATCACTGCCAGCGTACCGGTCTGAGCGCCGAGCGCGAGTGCGACTGCTCGGCGCGCGCTCGGCTCGACGCTCAACACCAGCACGCAGCCCGCGAGCAAGGGCGCCAGCAGGGAGAGAAGGACCAGTCCGTGAGCGCCGATGATGCCGAGAAGAGCTGTGCCGGCCGGGTAATCGAAGGCGGTGATAAGCCCACCCGTGGGATGGCCCGCCAGCGTCGCCCGAGCTGCGGCGTCGATCGCCTGCTGGCTCGGCGCTCTCGTGGCGGACGCGAACACCCCGGACCGCACCACGGTCGCCTGGAAACTCTTACAGCCGAAGCCCACCTCGACGTGCAGCAGGTCAAAAGAGGAATAGGGATTGAGGCCATGGAGGATCGCCTGCCCGCCGCCCACCGTCTCGAGGCCGATGTCGTCGCCACACACCAGCTGCCGGTCGGTGCTTCCCATCGCGCTGACGGTCGGTCCGATCACGAGCACGACGGTGACCGCGCAGAACACCAAGCACACGGCTGAAGCGGCGCGAGCGACGGCTGCGGAAGGGACCCACGACTGACGCGCGCAGCACACGGCGAGCACGGCGCCGGCGAGCGTGAGCATCCACCCGATCACCGGGTGCGGCGCGACCGCCTGCTGCAGGGAGAGGGGGGCCGTGAGCAGGATCCCCGCCACACCGGCCAGCACGATGCGCCGTGCCTGGCTGCTCCCAATCGGCGCGAGCAGTGCGCTCACGCGTCGCCGCCGCTGCGCCATGCGCCCCGTTGTACAGGAAACGGAGGGGTTACCGCCCCTCGCGTCACCCGTCCGCGACGACGGCGTCGGGAAGGGGAGATTCGAACTCCCGACCTCACGGTCCCGAACCGTGCACTCTAACCTGGCTGAGCTACTTCCCGATCGTCGGCATGATAGCAGCGGGGCTCGGGCGACCCGGACGACCCCCGCCCTGGACGGGGGACCGTGACCTTACCGGCGGCTCGGGCCCCGGCTAAGAGGCTCCGGCCGGAAGGGGCCTGGCGGACCTCGCCTCAGGACCCCTCCCCGAGCTTGCCCAGCTCGGCGACCTGGTCGTCGGTGAGCCCGATCAGAGCCGCCTCCACGTTCTCCTCGAGGTGGGCGAGCGAGGCCGTGCCCGGGATCGGCAGGATCACCTGCGAGCGGCGCAGCAGCCAGGCCACCGCGACCTGTGACGGGGTGACGCCCAGCCTCTCGCTGAACGCGGTGAGGAGGCCGTCGGGCCGGCTCAGGGCGCCCGTCGCCAGGGGGAACCAGGGAATGAACCCGATGTGCTCGCGCTCGCAGTGCTCGACGACATCCTCGGACCCCCGGTCCACCAGGTTGTACCGGTTCTGCACGGTCGCGATCGCGACGACCGATCGAGCCGCCCTGATCTGGTCCACGCTGACGTTGGAGAGCCCGATGAAGCGGATCTTGCCCTCGCTCTGGAGGGTGGCCAGCTCGCCGACCTGCTCCTCGAGCGGCACCTGGGGATCGATGCGGTGGAGCTGGAAGAGGGTGATCTGCTCCAGGCGCAGCCGCCGGAGGCTCATCTCGCACTCCTGTCGCAGGTACTCGGGCCGGCCGACGGGGAGCCAGAGGTTGGGCCCGGTGCGCACCAGCCCGGCCTTGGTGGCGATGACGAGCTGGCTGGGATAGGGGTGGAGGGCGGTCCGGATCAGCTCCTCGCTGACGTAGGGGCCGTATGAGTCGGCGGTGTCGATCAGGTCGACGCCCAGCTCGACGGCCCGCCGCAGCACCGCGATGGCCTGGTCCCGGTCGGCGGGCTCTCCCCAGATCCCGGGCCCGGTGATCCGCATCGCGCCAAACCCGAGACGATGCACCACCACCTGCCCCCCGAGGGCAAACGTACCGCTGGAGGTTGCCGGTCGTTCGATGGTCGCATTCACCGTCTCGATCTCCCCACTTTTCGCAGCAACTCACTCCCCCCGGCCGGCTCAATGCTGACACAGCCACCTCGGAGCCCTCCAGGCCGCCCGGCGTGCGCCTCGACCCGGGCTGTCGAAGAGCGCAGTCGCCTAGAATGGTGGGATTACTGACCATACGCATCAAGGCAGGCGACCAGATGAGCACTGACGGCACCCACGACCAGGCCCCCGACGGCGAGCACCGGGGAGGGTTGCGCGTCAAGCGCGGCCTTGCCGAGATGCTCAAGGGCGGGGTGATCATGGACGTGGTCACACCCGAGCAGGCCAAGGTCGCCGAGGAGGCCGGGGCGGTGGCGGTCATGGCTTTGGAGCGGGTTCCCGCCGACATCCGCCGCGAGGGTGGCGTCGCCCGCATGAGCGACGTCTCGCTGATCAAGGGGATCATGGCCGTGGTCACCATCCCGGTTATGGCCAAGGCCCGGATCGGCCACCTGGTCGAGGCCCAGGTCCTGCAGTCGCTCGGCGTCGACTACGTCGATGAATCCGAGGTGCTGACGCCTGCCGACGAGGAGAACCACATCGACAAGTGGGCGTTCACCGTGCCCTTCGTGTGCGGCGCTCGCGACCTCGGTGAGGCGCTGCGCCGGATCGGCGAGGGGGCGGCCATGGTCCGGACCAAGGGCGAGGCCGGCACCGGCAACGTCGTCGAGGCGGTCCGCCACATGCGCGCGGTCCTGGGCGGGGTCCGGCGCCTCCAGGCGCTGCGCCACGACGAGCTGATGGCCGAGGCCAAGCGGCTCGGAGCCCCCTACGAGCTGGTCGTCGAGGTGGCCGAAGCCGGCAGGCTCCCGGTGGTCAACTTCTCGGCCGGCGGGATCGCCACCCCGGCCGATGCCGCGCTGATGATGCAGCTCGGGGCGGACGGCAACTTCGTCGGGAGCGGCATCTTCAAGAGTGACGACCCCCTCGGCTACGCCAAGGCGATCGTGGCCGCCACCACCTACTTCGACAAGCCCGAGGTGATCGCCGAGGTGAGCGCCGGGCTCGGCAAGGCGATGCGCGGGCTTGACGTCGCCACCCTGCCCAAGGAGGAGCTCCTCGCCACCCGCGGCTGGTGAGGCAGATCGCTGCGGAAGGCGCCCAGGCGCCGGGGGCCGATGCTGGCGCTCCGGTGACCGACCCTTGGGTAAACTGCCTGTAGTGACCGCGATGCCGCCGGTGCCGCCCCCCCAGGGTGGCTCGCGTGTTCGGGGGACCTGAAGCCATCGTTCGAGTAGGCGTGCTCGCACTGCAGGGGGATGTCCGTGAGCACCTCGCCGCCTTTGACCGGGCAGGAGCCGAGGCGCTCCCGGTGCGGACCGCTGACGAGATCCTGGCTGTTCACGCCCTGGCGCTTCCGGGTGGCGAATCCAGCACGCTCAGCCGGCTGATCCGCGTCTTCGGGTTGGAGGCACCGCTCCGGCACCGCCTCTCCGGCGATATGCCGACCTTTTCGACCTGTGCGGGCACCATCCTGCTCAGCCGGGCGATCCTCGACGGCACCGTCGACCAGCTCGCCCTCGGCGCCCTCGATCTGCGCACCCGGCGCAACGGGTACGGCCGTCAGGTGGACTCCTTCGAGTGCGATCTCGACATCCCGTCGATCGGCTCCGGCAGCTTCCGCGCCGTCTTCATCCGGGCCCCGGTCATCGAGGGATGCGGCCCGGGGGTCGAGGTGCTCGCCGCCCACGAGGGGCGGCCGGTGGCGGTCCGCCAGGGCCGGCACCTGAGCTTCACCTTCCATCCCGAGATGACCGGCGATCTCCGCTTCCACCGCCTCTTCCTCGACGGTGTTGGCGAGCTCCTGGAGAGCGATGCTCCGCTCTCCTCGGAGGGCAGCGCGGCGTGAACATCCGGGGTGCCTCCTTCCGGGACCTGGCCCGCATCGAGCAGCTCTACAGCGAGGCCGGCAGCGGCGACGAGCAGGCCCTCCAGCTCTCGCCCGACCACCCCTTGCCGCAGGCGACGCTGCTCCGCCTCTGGTATGCGCTCGGCAAGACGGTCTCCTCGCTGGTCCCCTTCAACGTCGGAGCCGCCGGCGACACCCTCTTCGTCGCCGAGACGCGCGAGGGGATCGTCGGATTCATCCAGGCGCAGGTCTCCGGGGATCGCGCCGGCACTCTCCAGATTCTCAACCTCTGCGTCGCCGCCACCGCGAGCGGCCATTTCGCCCGGGCGCAACTGCTCACCCACCTCACCAATCACGCCTTGGAGCACGGCATCCAGCGCTTCGTGGTCCGGCTGCCCCTGGATCATCCGCTGGTCGGCACGTTCCTGGAGCAGGGTTTCGTCCAGCTAGCGACCGAGCAGATCCTCTACAGCGACGACGCACCGGTGACCCCCCAGACGGCCCGCAGCGTCAGCCTCCGCCAGGCCCGGCCCGAGGACGTGGGGGCCATCTATCTCCTCTACCTGCGCACCACGCCATCCCACGTCGCGAGCCTGGAGGGGTCGTCCCTCAAGGTCTGGCAGGCCGCCTTCGCGGAGGGGGACCTGACCCGTGTCAGCCGCGACGAGGTCCGCCATTTCGTGGTCGAGGAGCCGGGGGTGGTGGCCTGGGCGGCCATCCGGGCCGCCTCCGCGACCCGCCCGACCCTGCTCTCCCTGATGTGCGACGGGCACAACCCGCGGCTGCGCGAGGCGGTCATCGACGCCGCGCTCCGAGAGCTGCCGGCCGGTCCGGTCTCCTCGGTGCTCCGCCACTACGATTCCGAGCTGATCCGCGGCCTCCAGCATCGGGGATTCGCGATCTACGGCACCCAGGTCTTGCTGGTCCGCGACCTGGCCAGCAAGGTCAGATACCGCGCCGCGCCGGCGCGCAAGAAGCCGGTGCTGGCCCGCGCGCACCTGGCCCAGACCGTGCCCACCGGCGAGACCTCTCCCTCTCTCCGAGTGCTCAGCCGGAGGCGCGAGCAATCGCCGCTCCCCTAGTACCCCGGGGAACCAAGCAAGCTGGTTCCGAGCCACCCGCCCCTTTCGGGCCCGCCTGGAAGGAGGAGCTGGCTCTCCTCTTCGAGGCCCTCCCGCCCCGTGTGGCCCTGGCCGCCCAGGCGGCCGCGGCCGATCGGGGAGACCTGCTCGAGGTGGTGCTCGATCTCGGCCGCGAGCCCGAGGCGCGCTTCGCCGACGGCGAGATCATCCTCGACCGGGTGCCGGTCGCCAGTGACGACATCGATTACGTGGTCCAGCGCGTCGGCGAATTCGGCGATGACAACCGCGCCGGGATCGAGCGCACCCTGCACCGCATCAGCGCGATCCGCAACCGTGCCGGCGCCATCGTGGGTCTCACCTGCCGTGTCGGCCGGGCGGTGACCGGGACCATCGACATCATCAAGGACATCGTGATCCAGGGCCGCAGCATCCTCCTGCTGGGAGCCCCCGGTATCGGCAAGACCACCATGCTCCGCGAGTGCGCCCG
>JBEKGP010000081.1:0-9973 GCA_050012735.1 Candidatus Dormibacteria bacterium | reverse complement strand
GCGGTGGGGGCGGCCATGCTCCAGGCCAACAGCGTCGCCATCATCGCCCTGGCCATGCCGCCGGACCGCCTGGGACGAGCCATCGGCATCCAGGGGACGGCACAGGCCCTGGGCCTGGCCTTCGGCCCCACGGTGGGAGGCCTGCTGATCGCGCTCGGCGGCTGGCGTCTCATCTTCTTCGTGAACGTCCCGGTGGGGATCGTCGCCTGCCTCCTGGCGTGGTTCCTGATCCCGCGCAGCCGCCACCTCCAGAGAGTGGTGTCCTTCGACTGGGCCGGCCTGGGCCTCTTCGTCCCCGCCGTGGCAGCCCTGCTCCTCGCCATCACCTCTCTCGCCGACGGGCACGGGCGGGTGTCCCCAGAGGTCGCCGGGCTGCTGGCGGGGTGCGCCGTCCTGGGGGGGCTCTTCCTGCTCCGTGAGTGGCGGGCACGCGCCCCCATGCTCGATCTCGGCCTGTTCCGCCGGATCGCATTCTCGGCCGGCATCTCCAGCGGCCTCCTCTCCTACCTGGTCATGTTCGGGGCGCTGTACGCCGCCGCCTTCTACCTCGAGGGCGGGCCGCAGCACCTGAGCCCAGGGATCACCGGCCTCGAGCTGAGCGTCATGCCCCTCGCCTTCGGAGTGGTGGCGCCCTCCGCCGGGCGCGCCGCCGACCGGCTTGGTGCACGGACCCCGACCGTCGTCGGAATGCTGCTCGCGGCGGCGAGTCTGGGGGTTCTCGCCCTCCTCGACCCGGCCGGAGCTGCGCTGCTCCTTCCGCTCGCCGGGCTCGGCGCCGGTCTCGGCATCTTCACCCCCGCCAACAACGCCGCCATCATGGGGGCCGCGCCGCGCCAGCAGGCCGGAGTGGCGAGCGGTGTGCTCAACATGACGCGCGGGATGGGCACGGCCATGGGGCAGGCATTGGCCGCCCTGATCCTCAGCCTGGCCGCCGCCGGCCTGGTGCGGCCGACTGGGCTGGTCAGCGGGTTCGGTGCCTGCGCTCTCTTCCTGGCCGCGGTGGCGCTTCTCGCCGCCGGCCTCGCCACCCTACGCGGCGGGCGATCGCTGGAGACGCTCCTCGCCGAGCCTCGGTGACGCGCGTCCAGGGAACAGTTCAGCTTGGGGTGGAGCGATCCCCCCGACGACCCACTGGCCCCCGACCCCCTACCGCAAGCGCTCCAAGGCGATCTGATGGACGATGTCGCAGGCCTGGGCGATGCGCGGCTCGGCCAGGGAATAGAAGACCGTCGTCCGGTCACGGCGCGTGCCGACTAGTCCAGAGTGTCGCATCACCGACAGATGCTGGCTGGCGTTGGGAAGGCTGATCCCAACCAACTCGGCCAGGTCGCCGACGGATCGCTCGCCGGATCGGAGAGCCTGCAGGATCATCAGGCGCTTGGGATCGGTGAGGACCTTGCACAACTCGGCATGAAGGCGGAAGGCCTCGGCCTCCCGGGAAGTGACCGCCCGATCCGGGATGGTGCTCACACCGCTCACAAGCAAATTATAGGCGATTGCCGTGATCATTGCATCATTTCGCAATTACTTAGAGATCAACCCGGCCTCATGCGCGCGATCCGGCACCTCCGGGGCAGGCAAGGTCAGGGCACCGACAGGAAGAGCTCGATCCGGATAGCCATGGGGGGGCCCGGCTCTCCGGCGGGTCACGGTCTCCGCGACCACCCGTAGCCACGGCCCCATGACATGGGCCGATAGGCCCGAGGTGAGAGGAGCAATCCCCCGGGACCAGGAAGACCTTGTGCCCTGGCCGGTTGACGGTGGACGGCGGAAACTCTGCTTGCGTATAGGCGCAAGGACGCAACAAAGCTCCCGGCGCCGGCCGTTCATGGACCAGGCACCCGGCCCATGGGGATCCCCGGGGTGCCCACTGGAGGTGACAGGGCAGATGGCGGACACGAACGGAAGCCCTGGGACGGTCGCAGAGGCGCCGCGGTCGGCGCCGCTCAGCGAGGCCGAGATCCGGGAGATCGTGCGTCTCGAGATCGAGCGTTCCCGCCCTCGCGACCCCGGGACCAAGACAGCCACGATCATCGCGTCGAAGGGGACCCTCGACTGGGCCTATCCCCCACTGATCCTCGCCACCACCGCGGCGGCGTCGGGGATGAAGACGTCGGTCTTCTTCACCTTCTACGGCCTGAGCATCATCCACCGGGACTTCGAGCGACTGCTCAAGGTCTCGCCGCTCGGCAACCCGGCGATGCCGATGCCGGTCACGATGCCCAACCTCGTCCTCGGCCTGCCCGGGATGGGCCCGGTGGCGACCAAGATGATGAAGGCGAAGTTCAAGGGCAAGAACGTCGCCACCATCCGCGAGCTCCTCGACACGGCGCGTGAGCTGGACGTCCGGCTCATCGCGTGCCAGATGACCATGGACGTCTTCGGCTACAAGCCGGAGGACTTCATCGAGGGGGTCGAGTTCGCCGGCGCTGCGGCCTTTCTCGCCGAGGCGCGCAAGGCGCACCTCACCCTCTTCGTATGAACCTGCTCCTGTTCGACAACACCGAGAACGTTGAGGAACGAAACGATGGCTGAGACGGAGATCCAGGCGACGGTGGTCGTCGATGCGCGCGGGCTTCTCTGCCCAATGCCGATCGTGAAGACCGCCAAGGCGATGAAGGGGCTCGCCCTCGGAGAGGTGCTCAAGGTGATCGCCACCGACCGCGGGGCGATCGCTGACGTCCCCGCCTGGGCGGGAAGCACCGGCAACGAGCTGCTCGCATGGCACGAGGAGGGCGCCGATCTGGTGTTCTTCCTGCGCCGGGGGGAGGACGAGTAGGAGATGGGGGCTCCCGAGAAGCTCGTGATCATGGTGACCCATGGACCGGACGATCCGGAGCTGTCCACCCTGCCCTTCACCATGGCCGCCGCCGCCCTCGCCTCGGACGTCGAGGTGGTGATGGGCTTCCAGGGCGAGGGCTGCCTTCTGATGAAGAAGGGGGTGGCCGAGACCGTCTCGGTCGCGGACCTCGCCCCGATCCGCGACCTCATCGGGCCCATCGCCGAGCTCGGCGGCAAGCTGCTGGTCTGCTGGCCCGGCCTGAAGAGCCGGGGCCTGGGCCAAGAGGACCTCGTTGCGGGAGCGGAGATCGTCGCCGCCGCCCGCCTCATCGTCGAGGTCACCTCGGCGACCAACACCCTGACCTACTGAGAGGAGATTAGATGTCTACTGTGCTGACCGAGGCGGATCTCGCGGCGCTGAGCGTCGCCAAGGTCGTGGACGCGCGCGGCACGGGGTGCCCGGGTCCGCTGCTGGAGGCCAAGAAGGCGATGCCTGGCGTCGCTGTCGGTGAGGTGCTCGAGCTCTGGTCGAGCGACCCCCAGACCAAGGCCGACGTCGCGGCGTGGTCGGGCAAGGTCGGCCACGGCTTCCTCGGTGCCGTGCCCGCGCAGGGATACGACCGGGTCCTCATTCGTCGGGCCAAGTGAGCTGAGCCCGGACGCGATGCTGCAGCCTGGAGCCTCTGCAGTCGGTGACGCTCGGGCCCACGCGCCCCGTGTCCTCGTCTTCTCGACCAACGCCATCTCCGACCCGGGTATCGACCTGGCGGGCAGCTCGCACATGCACTACTCGCCGGAGGTGGTCGTGATCAGCCTGCCCTGCACCAGCGGGGTGAGGCCGAGCTGGATCGTCCACGCCCTCGAACAGGGCTTCGACGGGGTCTTCATCGCCGCCGACGGCGAGGAGTGCGGCTACCTCCCGGACTGCACGGCGCGCTCGTCGCGCATCGTGCAGACGGCCCAGACGCTGATGGCCGAGCGGGGGATCGACGGAAGCAGGGTCAAGATGGCGGCCATCTGCTCGGTCTGCGCCGAGCCGTTCACCCGCCAGGTGCGCGGCTTCACCGAGTCGCTCGCGGCCATGGAGGCGTAGACGGCCATGGATCCGTCGACCACCTACGACGCGCTGGTCATCGGGAGTGGGATCGGCGGCATGGAGGCCGCGGTCAAGCTCGGCGACATGGGCCACCGCGTGCTCGTGGTCGAGAAGGAACCGTCGATCGGTGGCAAGATGATCTTGCTCAGCAAGGTCTTCCCGACCCTCGACTGCGCCAGCTGCATCTCGACGCCGAAGATGGCGGCGACGGCCCACCACCCCAACGTGACCGTCCTCACCCAGTCCGTGGTGGAGAGCGTCCGGGGCGACGCGGATCGGGGCTTCCGGGTTACGGTGCGGCGTTCCGCACGCTACGTGGACGAGTCGCTGTGCACCGGGTGCCGTCTCTGTGAGACCGCCTGCACGGTCGCCGTCCCGGATCAGTTCAACGGGGAGATGGTCTCGCGGCGTGCTGCCTACATCCCCTTCCCCCAGGCCATCCCCCAGAAGGCGCTCGTCGAGCGCCCCGGCACCTCGCCGTGCACCTTTGGCTGCCCGGCGGGGATCAAGGCCCACGGCTACGTCTCCCTGGTGCGCAGCGGCAGGTACGAGGAGGCCTTCTCGTTGGTGGCCGAGACCACACCCCTGGTGGGGACGCTCGGGCGGGCCTGCTACGCGCCCTGCGAAACCGAGTGCACCCGGGGCAGCCTCGAAGGCCCGGTGTCGATACGCCGTCTCAAGCGCTTCATCGCCGACACCCACTACGCACTGCCGGAGCCGCCCACGACCGAGCGGCCGGCTCCGAACGGCAAGCGCGTGGCGGTGGTCGGCTCCGGTCCGGCGGGGCTCACCGCCGCCTGGCAGCTGGCGCGCCAGGGATACGGCGTCCGGATCTTCGAGGCGGCCCCCGCGCCGGGTGGCGCACCCCGCCTCTCCATCCCCGCCTACCGGCTGCCCGCGGAGGTCGTCGAGCGCGACGTGGCCAACGTCACCGAGATGGGCGTCAAGATAGTCACCGGGAAGCGGGTTGACGACCTCGAGGAGCTGCGCCGGCAGGGGTTCGACGCGGTCGTGGTCGCCACCGGAACGCCACTCCCGGCCGGGCTCTACGTCCCTGGCGAGGAGGAGCTCGGTGGCGTCCGCGCGGCCCTCGAGTTCCTCCGCGACATCCGGCTCGGCCAGCCGCCGGATCTGCGCGGCAAGGTGGTGGCGGTGATCGGCGGCGGCAACGTCGCCATCGACACGGCGCGGAGCGCACGCCGCCTCGGGGCGGCGGCGGTCCACATGGTCTGCCTGGAGCGTCGCGGCTCGATGCCCGCCTACGCCTGGGAGGTCGGCGAGGCCCTGGACGAGGACGTGGAACTCCACGACGGATGGGGCATCGCCGGGTTCCGGGGCGGGTCGGCCCTCGAGGCCGTCGAGCTCAAGCGCTGCACGGCGGTCATCGACGAGGAGGGACGCTTCGCGCCCACCTACGACGAAGCGGCCCGCGACGAGCTGCGCTGCGACCTGGCGCTCGTCGCCATCGGGATGGGGGCCGACACGGCCGCCTTCCCCCTCCTCTCCCCGGCCGGGGCGCGGGGGCTCCAGGCGGACCCCATCACCCTGCAGACGGCCCTCCCCTGGGTCTTCGCCGCCGGTGACGCCGTGACCGGGCCCAAGACCATCGCCGAGGCGGTCGGACACGGCCGGCGCGCCGCCCACATGATCGACCGCTGGCTGCGCGACCTTCCCCTCGCCGGATTCGACGCGCCGCTCCCGGTCGTCGACAAGGCGGAGGTGCTCGCCCGGCAGCGCAGCCACAGCCTGAGGGAGCCACTGGAAGGCGCCTTCCCGCTGCTGGCGAGCCCCACAGATTTTGCCGAGCTGGAGCAGGCGCTCACCGAGAGCGAGGCACGCGAGGCCACCGGCCGCTGCTTGGACTGCGGGGTCTGCTCCGAGTGCCACCAGTGCCTCGCCGCCTGCCCGGCGGACGCCATCGACCTGGGCATGCGGCCGCAGCGGCTGGAGGTCGAGGTCGGCGCCGTCGTGGTGTCGACCGGCTACCGGCTCTTCCCCGCGGACCTCAAGCCGCAGTACGGGTGGGGGCGGTTCAAGAACGTCATCACCGGCACCCAGATGGAGCGGCTGCTCGCCCCCACCCGCCCCTACAACACGGTGCTGAGGCCTGGGGATGGCAGGGTGCCGGAGCGCATCGCCTACGTGATGTGCACCGGCTCGCGCGATCAGACCGTGGGCAACCCGCTCTGCTCCAAGTTCTGCTGCATGTACTCGCTGAAGCAGAACCAGCTGATCATGGGTGGCCTCCCCCTGGCCGACGTCACCGTCCACTACATCGACATCCGCGCCGCCGGCAAGGGATACGACGAGTTCTTCGAGCAGGCCCGGGCGATGGGAACCAACTTTGTCAAGGGCCGGGTGGCCGGGATCCACGAGACGGCGGACGGCAACCTGGTCCTCCGCTACGAGGACATCGACGGCGGCGGGGTGATCGCGGAGGCCGAGTACGACCTGGTCGTCCTCGCCGTCGGCGTCCAGCCCAACCCCGAAGCGGCCCACCCCTTCGCCGACGGAGCCCTGACGTTGGACGAGCACGGCTACGTGGCGGAGGTCGACGAGGACATCAACCCCGGCGCCACCAGCATCCCCGGCGTCTTCGTGGCCGGCGCCGCCTCGGGGGCACGCGACATTCCGGAATCGATCCTCCACTCCGGGGCCGCGGTGGCCCAGGCGGCGGCTCAGCTCGAGCGCAGGAGGGTGCCGGCATGACCACCGCCCCGCTTTTCCCTCGGGAAGACACACCCGACCCCGGCGCGACCCCTGGACGGCGCCGGATCGGCGTCTACGTCTGCCACTGCGGCGGCAACATCTCCGACTACGTCGACGTCGAGCAGGTGGTCGCCGCCGTCAAGGCCGACGCCGACGTGGTGGTGGCGCGCGACGCCATGTTCACCTGCTCGGACGCCACCCAGCAGGAGATCGCCCAGGACATCGGCGAGCACCAGCTCGACGGAATGGTGGTGGCCTCCTGCTCGCCCAAGCTGCACACCCTCACCTTCCGCGGTGTGGCCCGCCGGGCCGGGCTCAACCCCTATGAGTACACCCAGGTGAACATCCGTGAGCAGTGCTCGTGGACGCACACCGACGACCACGACGGCGCCACCCGCAAGGCGCTCCGGCTGGTCCGCGCCGGCATCGCCCACACCCGGCTCTCCGAGCCGCTGGAGCCGACCGCCGTGGAGACGGTGCCACGGGTCCTGGTCATCGGTGGCGGCGTCGCCGGGATGCGCGCGGCGGTCGGTCTCGCCGACCTCGGCCTGGAGGCCGTGCTGATCGAGCGGGCGCCGCGCCTCGGAGGCTGGGTCGCCGGGCTGGGAACCACCTACCCCCACGGTGCGGACGGCGGTGACCTGGTGCTACGCCTGGACCGGGAGATCCGGCGCCGGGAAGCGATCACCGTGCTCACGGGCGCTGAGCTGGTCGCCAAGTCGGGCACCTACGGCGACTACCAGGTCACGATCCGCACCGAGGCGGAGCCGATCACCTTCTCGGTTGGGCAGATCATCGTGACCACCGGCTTCGACAGCTACGAGCCCGCTGCCGGCGAGTTCGGCTACGGCATCCCCGGCGTCCTCACCCTCCCCGAGTTCACCTCCCTGCTCAAGGAGAGCGACGGGCCGATCACCCACGAGGGCCGGCCGGTGCGGTCGATCGCGTACATCTACTGTGTCGGCAGCCGCGGGGAGGAGCACCCCTACTGCTCCCGCTTCTGCTGCAGCGCCGCGGTCCACAGTGCGCTGCTCGCCGCCGGCCGGGGGGAGGAGATCCGTCAGTACCACCTCTACCGCGACCTGCGCACCTACGGCAAGAACGAGGCGATGCTCACCGAGTCGCGCCGTCGTGGTTCCCTCTACCTGAAGTTCGCCGACGACCAGCCGCCCTCGGTCATCCGCGACGGCGACGGCCTGCGGGTGACCGCCCGCGATCTGCTCACCGCCGGGGAGGAGGTCACCGTCGCCGCCGACCTGGTCGTCCTGGTCACCGGCATGGTGGCGCGCAAGAACCCGGAGCTGATCGGCACCCTCAAGCTGCCGATCGGGAGGGACGGGTTCTTCAACGAGATCCACCCCAAGCTGCGGCCGGTCGAGACCGTGGTCGACGGGGTGCTGATCGCGGGCACCTGCCAGGCTCCGAAGAGTGTCGCGGAGAGTGTCGCCTCGGGGCTGGCGGCGGTCACCCAGGCGGCGGCGGTGCTCAAGCGCGGCGTCGCCGAGCTCGATCCCCAGGTCGCCGTCGTCAACGCCTCGGCCTGCACGGGCTGCGGGGTGTGCGTCGACGCCTGCCCGTTCGGCGCCATCACCCTGGTGGCGGCGGACGGCGCCGAGGTGGAGACCGGGACCGCCCCCGTGGGCGGGGCTCTAACCGCGGTCATCGACGTCACCGGCTGCAAGGGCTGCGGCGGCTGCGCACCCGTCTGCACCGCCGACGCCATCGACCTGCGCGGGTACACCGACGCCCAGGTGCGGGCGATGATCGACGGCCTGCTGGTGGGGGTGGCGGGATGAGCCGCGACCTCCGTGAGGTGATCCGTGAGGAGCCGCTCGTTCGCGGGCGTCTGGTGGAGCTGCTCTTCGACGCGGGCCCCCTCACGGTGCCCGAGCTGGCGGAGCGGAGCGGTTTCCCCGAGGACGAGGTCATGGTCTGGACCATGGGCCTGCGCAAGTACGGTTACGTCGCCGAGGAGAAGGGCGTGAGTGACGAGGGCCACTACCGCTATGCGGCGGTGAAGCGACCATGAGCGCGCTGGCCAGCGCCGGCATGATCCGCCAGCTGGAGGCGATCGGCCCCTTCGACGCCGAGGCCTGCATGAATTGCGGGGTCTGCAGCGCGGCCTGCCCGCTCGGCATCGACCTCCTCCCCCGCCGCCTCTTCCGCTTCGCCCTGCTCGGTCTCGAGGACCGAATCCGCGACGCGAGCGGACCCATCTTCTCCTGCCTCCTCTGCCGGGCCTGCGAGGCGAACTGTCCGGCCGGGGTGCACATCACCGAGAACATGCGCGTCCTCCGTCACTGGCTCCTGCAGGAGGGGTCCTGATGCCACTTCCCGTACGCGACGTGGTGGGGATCCTGGCCGACAACCTGCGGCTGCGGGGCTCGGTGCTGCCCATCCCAGCTCGCCGGGCCACCGCCTGGGCCCGCGACCTCGGCATTCCCCGCGGCGGAGCGACGGTGCTCTACACCGGCCAGATGTACCAGCTGATCCCGTACATCGAGAGGCTGATCCGCCTCGAGCAGCGGCTCGGCGACACACCGCTCGCCCGCTTCAGCGGGGTGGCCCGCCGCGCCAACCGGCTGGTCAACGGCGTGGCCATCGTGGCCCGGCCGGGAGCGGCGGAAAGGGCTGCGTACGACCGGGTTCCCGCCAACGTGGCGCGCCTCCTCCAGAAGGCGGGGGTCGCCTTCGGCTACCTCTACGAGGACGACCTCTACAGCGGCGCCCTGGCCCATGACCTGGGCGCGGACGAGGCGGTCGCGGCCCATGCCCGCCGGGTGGCCGAGGTGCTGCGCAAACACGGTGTTCACCAGGTGATCACTCTCGACCCCCACACCACGACGATGCTGCGCACCGTCTACCCCCAGCTGGTGGAGGGGTACGACGTGCGCGTGCGCAGCTACCTCGAGGTGCTGGCCGAGCGCGGGCTGCCGGTGGGCGTCCCCCTGAGCGGCACGGTCACGATCCACGACTCCTGTGTCTACGCCCGGTATGAGGGGATCGTCGACGAGCCGCGCCGGCTGCTCGCATCGGCCGGCCTCACCGTGGCCGAGCCGGAGAACGCGGGCCAGTGGACCTGGTGCTGCGGCGGACCCGCGGAATCCCTCTTCCCGGCCACGGCGGCAGCGATCGCAGCTAAGCGCGTTGAGCAGCTGCGAGCGGTGGCCCCGGACTGCGTTACCATGTGCCCCATCTGCCTGGTCAACCTGCGCAAGGCGGCCAACGGCACCGTGCGCCTGCGCGACATCTCCGAGCACCTCCTCGATGCCGTGGCGGAGACGGGCGCGTCAGCCGCGCGGGCGGGCGGCCCGACGCGGTAGCGGTACGTTTTGCCTGCCCGCGCAACAGCTCCCCCCGGTGCTCTGCCCGGGATCCATCGCCGTC
>JBEKGP010000080.1:0-10106 GCA_050012735.1 Candidatus Dormibacteria bacterium | reverse complement strand
GAGGTCAGGCTCAGGCCGGCGTGGGCGACCAGCTTGCCGTCATCGAAGGCGATGTCGAGGCGGTGAGGCGTGTGAGAGACTTGCACCTGACAGGTGACCCCCTGCTGAGACGTTGGCTTTGAGCAACTCCATTGTCCCAGTTGAATTGGTCGCCTGTCTTTGCGTCCGGACACCTACCTCATCGGTGGATTCGGGTTTAGGCCGTCACCGTGGACGCTCGGAAGCGCATGGTCCGTTCGGGACAAGCGGCGCCGGGACGCTGCCCGCCCTGCCCGCAACGTGGATCGACGTCAGGCGGATGCTCTTCATGGCCAGACCGGTCGGTGCCAAGGGGGGGGCGAAGGCAGGGGCGGTGAGGGCCACGCTGAGGGTGGAGCCACCGCTCGGGGTGGAGAGGGCGATGGTGAGGGTGGAGCGAGCGTGGGGGTTGGAGAGGGCGGCGTCGAAGGCCGCGCCGTGGGTAGAGCCGTGGGCGGAGCGGACGCAGGGACCCGAGTCGCCGGCGGGTCCGTCGGTTGAGGTGGGGGCGAAGGGCTGCTGGTTGCTGACGCGCCCACAAAATTTGCGGGCTGCGTTGCGGCGGCCACGAGGCTCGGTGGTGACATCACGGAGTTGGCGTGGGCACCGAGGTGGGCTGGGGCCGGCATGGTCAGTACCAGGGGCAGCGCTGCCAGTCCGGTGGCCACCGCGGACGGGGCCACCGTGCTCAACTGGAAGAGCGCGCTGCGGATGGGGGAGATGAGAGGGAACTGGGCCACCAGGGAGGCGAGGCCCACCGCTCGCCAACTCCGTCCCATCGAGACGTTGAGGAGGGCTCGGACCACCGCCGGATCGAATTGACTCCCGGCGCAGCGGACCAGCTCGGCTCGGGCGGCGGCGACACTCATCGGGCGCTTGTACGGGCGGGCGGTCGTCATGGTCTCGAAGGCGTCGGCGACCGCTACGATGCGGCCGCCGAGGGAGATCTGCTCGCCGACCAGCCCGCGCGGGTAGCCGCTGCCGTCCCAGCGCTCGTGGTGATGCTCCACCGCAAGTGCCCAGGGTCCGAGCCACGGCCGCAATGGATCGATGAGCCGAGCGCCCTCCTCAGGGTGGCGGCGGACGACCGCCCACTCGGCCGGGTTCAAAGCGTTCTTCTTATTGAGCACCTCGGCGGGAACCGTCAGCTTGCCGATGTCGTGGAGCATGGCGGCCCACCGCAGCCGGGCCCGGTCGGCAGCTGGGAGGTGCATCTCGGCGGCGATGATCTCGGTGAACACCCGCACCCGATCCACGTGGCCGCGGGTCCGCTGATCGAAGACGCTCAGGGCGGCGATCAGCTCCAGGATCGTCTGCATGTAGGTGACGTCCGCCGTCTTGCCGTGAGCCGCCCGTGCCTCCTCGAGCTGGTGCTGCAGGTCGCGGGGCCGTCCCACCCGGCGGGCGACGGCGAAGCGTCGGGGAGCTTGGTCGGGGAAGGCCAAAGAGAGGTTGAGCAGGGCTGCGAGGGGGAGCAGCTGGCGGGTGATGCGCTCCGTGGCGATCACGGTCAGCAGGGTGGCGTCGGCCATCGCGACCCACCAGCAGATGGTCAGGAGCGCGCCGGGGGGGCGAGACACCCCCCTGCTCAGCAACAGGGACACGGCCAACCCTGCGGCCACGGGTGCTGCGTAGACGCTGCTGCGAAGGGCGGCGCTCAGGATCGGACGGCGCTGCCATACGCTGTCAGGCTGTGGGCGGTCGGCGCCCGCTGCTGGGCTGCCCGAAGTCACCGCCCACCTCCGTTTTCGGCCCGGCGCACCGGTTCAAGACCGGCGGCGTCCAGCTCGATTGTCAGGGATCATCGACCTGACCCAGGAGGGACAGCGACGTTGTCAGGCAGGCTGCGACGGCCGTATCACTGAACCGTCATCGAAGCCCTCGGACGACGTCGCCCCGACCCCTGGGCTGCCGCTGGGCTCGTCAGCGCTCGCTGTGGCTGTACAGGCGCACGCAGATCGGGGCGACGACGACGATGATGATGATGGCGAGGCCGAGGGTCGTGGCGATCGGATGGTCGAGCGACCACACTCCCGCGGGCGGTGGTCCGATGGTGTTGCCGAACAGCTGACGGCCCGCGGTCACCACCGCCGACACCGGGTTCCAGTAGGCGATCACCCGCAACCAGGCGGGCATCAGCGCCGGGTCGACGAAGACGCTGGAGATGAAGCCGAGGAGGAAGGTGGGGATGCTGATGATCACGTCGGCAGCCTGAGCCCCGCCGGCGACCAACCCCACCAGCACGCCGAGCCAGCCGATCGCGAAGCCGAACAGCTCGAAGAGCAGGAGGGCGAGAATCGCGTTGCCCAGCCCATTCTCGGGTCGCCACCCGACCGCCAGACCGCAGACGATCATCACCGCCAGCACCGGGATTCCAAGCACGAAGCTGGATAGCGAGCGCCCGATCACGATCGCGGAGCGCGCGATCGGAAGCGTCCGGAACCGGTCGACGACTCCCTCGCTCATGTCGGTGGCGACCGCGACTGCCACGTTGTTTGAGCTGAAGAGGATGGACATGGCAAAGAGGCCCGGCATGAGGTAGGAGCGGTAGTTGCCGCCGGGGATGCGGATGGAGCTGCCGAAGACGTAGCCGAAGAGCACCACGAAGATGACCGGGATCAGCACGCTGCCGAGGACGACGTCGAGCTGGCGCGTCCCCCGGATGAGGAACCGCCGGGTGGCCGTGTAGGCGTCGAGCAGGCCGTCCCGCAGCGGCCGTTGGGTGTGAACCGCCATCTCGCTCATGCCGTGCCCTCCGTGCTCGTCGCCGGCACATTCGGATGGCCGGAGTGGTCGGTGACGGTGCTGAAGACCTCGTCGAGGCTGGGGTGCTCCAGCCCGACCTCATGGACCGTCACCCCCTGCTCGCGGAGCTGGCCCACGATCTCCTCGAGGGAGGTCAGGCCCTGGGGCGCGGGCGCGCTCACCGACCGCCCGCTCACCTCGGCCTCCTCGCCGAGCAGCCGGCGCACCTTCTCCAAGGTGGCCGGGTCCCCCTCCGGCAAGGTGACCCGAATGAAGGGCCGCCCGATCGAGGCCTTGAGCTGCTCCGGCGTCCCCTCCGCCACCACCAACCCGCGATCGACGACCACGATGGTGTCGGCGAGGCGGTCGGCCTCATCGAGGTACTGGGTGGTCAGCAGGACCGTCGTCCCCCCGGCGACCAGGGTGCGGATCGACGTCCACATTTCGGCTCGGCTGACCGGGTCCAATCCGGTGGTGGGTTCGTCGAGGAAGAGGACCTCGGGGTCGTGGATCAGGCTGGCGGCGAGGTCGAGCCGCCGCCGCATGCCGCCCGAATAGTTCTTCACCAGCTGCCGGGCGGCGGCGGTGAGATCGAACTGCTCGAGCAGCGCTGCCGCACGGCGGCGCGAGTTGGCCGCTCCCAGGTGGCAGAAGCGCCCGATGGTCTCCAGGTTCTCGGCCCCGGTCAGCAGCTCATCCATGGTCGCGGTCTGACCGGTGACGCCGATCCGGGTCCGGACCTGGGGGGCCTGCGCGCTGACGTCGAAGCCGGCAACCCGGGCGTGACCCGCGTCGGCGCGGAGCAGGGTCGTGAGGATGCGGACCGTGGTGGTCTTGCCGGCGCCGTTGCGACCGAGCAGCGCGCACACGGTTCCCGCCTCCACCTCGAGGCTGACGTCCACCAGGGCGTGCGTGGTTCCGAAAGACCGGGCAAGGTGGGATGCGGAGATGGCGGGAGCGCTCACGAGAGGGAGGGCGCCCTGTCAAGGGTCGGATTGGTCGTCTGCTGGCTCATCCTGCTATTCTCTACCTGCCGGATGGTTGGTTACTTGGCGGGAAGGATAACGATTTGAATAACCTGCCGTCAAGCAGGTTGCTTCCACACTAAGGGGCAGGATCGGCAGCGATGAGTCCTCGCCACACGGACACCCGCCAGCGCGCCCTCGACGTGGCCTTCGATCTCTTCACGGAGCAGGGCTACGAGAAGGCCTCTCTGCGGGAGATCGCGGACCGCCTCGGGATCAAGAAGGCCTCCCTGTACTACCACTTCCCCTCCAAGGAGGCCCTTCTGGCCGGGATCATGGAGAACCTGCTGGCCCCGGTCGACGAGCTGGTTGCCTGGAGCCAGACGCAGCCGCGGACCGCCGAAACCCGCCGGGAGGTGGTGCGCCGGATCGCGGAGGCCGTGCAGGGGCCGTGGAGCCGCTGGATCCAGTTCGCTCAGGCGAACGAGCCCACCCTTCGCGACCACCAGAAGGAGGGCGAGCAGATGCGGCGGCGGCTGCTGGGGCTGTTCACCGCGGTGGTTGACCCCGACGCTGAGCCGCGCCAGCAGGTGCGCTCTCTGCTTGCGCTGGTCGCCGTCCACTTCGGGACCCTCGCACCCGCCTCGGGCATGCTGCCCACCTTCGGCATCACGGCGACCAGCGAGGAGTTCCGAGTCGCCGCGATGGACGTCGCACAGGAGCTCGTCGAGGAACGGTAGCGGGCCGGCGCCGGGCAGGACCCCAGGGCTACGGCACGCTGGTCCTGAGCAGGCCGCCCCATTCGACCAGGGTGAATCCGCGACGGACCGTTCCGTGCAAGGGCTCGGCGGGTACGGACACGTCGGTGGTGTCCCCGCTCATCACGACAAAGATGCGGAGCATGGTCGTCGGTCGAGGCGTCACGGTGAGGGGGAGGAGCTGGTCGAGGGTTGGGGTGGTGAGCCACGAGATCTCGACGTAGGGAGAGGGGGGGATGCGTGGGACCCAGAAGGCGAGGAAAGCACTGGCCTCGGTCGGGTTGAGCCCAAGCGTTCGCGATTGCGACGCCAGGACGCCCGCCGCGTCGGTGCGGGACACCACCGTCCCTTCGGTGATGGCGGGGAATGCATTCAGCGCATAGCCCTCCCAGTACAGCGAGCCATAGGTCGCGCCCTTGTCCTCGAGCTGCCCAGAGGGGGAAGCCTGGACGGTCCACCCCCCGTCGTAGGCGGGATCCGACGTGGCCACGTTGGCGTCCACGGTGAGGTGGACCGTCTCGTTGTGGGTCGGGTAGAGGTACTCGACCGGCTTGCCGCAGCCCCCGCTCATCGGGTACTCGGTGGTGAAGAGTGCCACCACGGTGCCCTCAGAATTCGTGTAGAAGAGGATGGGATCGCTGGCGAGGTAGGTCTCATAGGGCACCAGCGGTGTCGGTTCGAGGCTGGAGTAGATGCTGTACAGCGACGCAGCCAGGGGAGAGGTTCCGTCGGGGAGAGCCGCCGTGGACAGCACGGTGCCATCGGCGGCCGTGGCCACCGGGGTGAAGGTGTAGGACGTGGGATCCGGGAGCGCCATCTCGTTGCCGTCGACAACGGAGCAGCCCGCGCCCGCGTCCGTGTAGGCGTAGCTGTTGGTTGCCCCCGTCGCCGTGAAGGTGAGGGCGCCGGCGGCGATGCTGTAGATCGCGGGAGTCGGGAGGAAGGTCTGAGGGATGAAGTCGTAGCCGGCAAGGACGAAGCTCGTTTCCGTAAGTCCGGCCGGTGCCGCCCCAGAGCTCGCCGTGGTCTGGGTGTACAGGTTCCCGTACGAGGTCGATGCCAGGAGCGAGGTGTCGGTCCCGTTCGAGGTACCGACTGCCAGGGCGATTCCCCCGGAAACGTCGTAGGGACCGAGGGTGCTCACCTCACTGTCGTTCGTGTAGGTTGCGCCGCCCACGCTCAGGGTGGTGGGGTCCAGCTCAGGATATGCGGTGGTCGTGTCGACGCTCGTGTTCGGCCCCACGCCGTCGCTGAAGATCACCTGACCCGTTTGGTCGAAGATGGCGGACGAGTAGGCCTCTAGGATGGTGTAGTGGGAGCCGGAGTCGAGGAAGAGGAAGCCGGCGATCCTCATCTCGGCGAGGAGGCCGAGGTCGATGGCGTCACCGTCGGCCAGCTCTCCGACCTCGTAGAAGCTGAAGGTTCCGCTCGTCATGTCGTCCGAGGGGAACAGCGGAATCGTGGAGTTGATGGGCACGGGGGTCGCGAACCAGGTCCGCGTCCCGACGGTGACGCCGCCGGCGGAGCCCGGAAGGGGCGTGGACGGCACGGAGGACATCGCCGAGGCGGAGGCGGACGTGGATGGCGATGCCGTGCTGACGCCGGCGGCTGTCGGGGTCCGCTGCGCTCCCGGGGAGTGCACCGTGCCGCACGCGGTGAGGAGAAGGAGGGCGGCGCAGCATGCCGCGATGCCGGAGTGAGGCGGGCGACGTCGCGGCATGGTGTAACCCCTGTCCCTGGAGCGGGCGTCGAGGGAGCCCCCGCCCTCTGCAGGCGCTGCGACGCTCCGCCGGACGGGGCGCCATCCGGAACCGGCCTGCCAGCCGTGCCGAGGGGTGTCGGCCGTCATGAAACGGAGTCTCCAAGAGTGGTGGAGCACTGCCACCGCAGTGTCCAACGCATGTCAAGGCCAGGAGTTACGGCGCCGTTGATGTGCTCTGCGAACGCGTCATCTGCGGCACTGGACCTGCTCCCGAACTAATCCCCGGTGAGAACGTCGCGCAGCCTGCGGGCGAAGGCTTCGGGCTGGCCGGCGTATCCGGAGTCGCCGCCCACGAAGCCGCCGTGGTGGCTGGGGAAGACCGTCGCCTGCTGACCGAGCCGTTTGGCGGTGGCCACCGACGTGCGGCCGGTGAAGATTCCCGCGGACTCCTCGCCCACGGCGATCACGATGCGCGTGGACGCCGCGGCCAGCGCGTCGAAGTCGGGGCGATAGCTGGTGACCGCCGAGGAACGGTCGGAGAGCAGCGGGTCGTCACGCGAGCCGTCGTCCTCGCTCGGCATCCCGAATTGCGCGGGATCCGGTGCCGGCCGCGCGAGGTAGTCCTCGGCGAACTCACCTCGCCACGACGTCATGGCAATGAAGGCCGCCATGCCGGCACCTCGCCCCCTGGCCACGTACGCGTCCCGAAAGTGGGCCAAAGCGCGCTCGGCGGCGTCCGCGTCGGGAAGCACCGACACCAGCGGCGGCTCGTGGGCCACCAGCACGGTGACGTCGTCGGGATACGCCGCCACGATTGCCAGCGCGGTGACGGCGCCGCCACTGCTGGCGAACATCTCGACCGGGCCGGCGCCGAGAGCCCCGATGACAGCGTGCACGTCGGCGGCCTGGATGGTGGGCACTTGGTCGACTCGGCCATCCTTACGTACGCTGCGACCGAGCCCGCGCGGGTCATAGGTGACCACGGTGCGGTCGGGGAAGTACGACGCCAAGGTGCGAAAACCGCCGGCGTCCATCGGCTGCCCGATCATGAGCAACGGTGGACGTCCGTCGGCGGTGGGCAGCGGGCCCTGGACGTCGTAGACGATGTCGGCCTCGGCCGCTTCAAGCGTGTATGTCTTCATGCCAGGCTCCCCCGTTCAGTCCGCGAGAAGCCGCTCGAGCTTTTCGAACTGCTCGGACCAGCCCTGCTCGGCACCGCCCATCGCCTCCGCGGAAGGCATCGGCTCGAAGTAGGACTGTCGCATGGTGAGGGCGGTCCCCCCGTCGCGAGCCTCGAAGGTCACCTCGATGAGCGTGACGAAGAGCTCGCCCTCTTCATCGTTGAGAGCTCGACCGCTCATGACCAGGCGGTGCGGACGGTCGATCTCGTAGTACTCACCTCCCATGGAGTGGGAGAACTGGGCCTCGGCAGGGGTGGAGGCCGGCCACTCCATGGCGAGCCGGTACGTCCCGCCGACACGAAAGTCGACCTCCGCCGCGGGGCAGGTGAAGCCGTTGGGCCACCACCACCTCTGGAGCTGGGCCGGGTCGGTGAAGGCGTCAAAGACCCGCTCCGGCGAGGCCTTGATGGTGCGCTCGAGGACGAGCTGCTTGGTGGGGGTGGCGGCTCGCAGATCCACGGCGGTGTGGGACTCAGGCATCGGGGCTCTCCTTTGCGGTGGTTCCTTCTGGTTGGGCGGCGAGATGGGCGTCGAGACGGTCGAGGCGGTCGGACCATTCGGCATGGGCGCGGCGAAGCCAGTCGTCCACGGGGACGAGGCCGTCGAGTTGGAGCCTCGCCGGGCGGCGCTGGCCGTCGCGGGCGCGCCCGATGAGGCCGGCCCGCTCCAGCACCTTGAGGTGTTTGGTGATGGCAGGCTGCGTGAGCGTGGAGGCTTCCGCGAGCTCGACGACGCCGGCCTCGCCGGCCCCGAGGCGCTTGAGGATCGATCGGCGGGTGGGGTCGGCGAGGGCGGCGAAAGCGCGGCTCAGAGGGTCGTCAGTGGACATAACCGTTAGGTTATATAACTAGACGGTAAAAGTCAACGATGCCCGGTCGGTCCAGGCCGGATGTCGCGAGCTCGGGTCTTATCTCCCGCTCCGGAGTACCGACCAGCAGCGCTTCAGGACGCCGGCGGGACCTTATGAGCCGACACCAGGATCTGCTGGTTGCCCGGTACGCCGTATGCCGTTCGCCAATCCAGCCGGCGAACCGTGACGTCGGTGCAGCCCACCCGGCGGAGGGTGTCCACATAGCGGTCGGCTCGATCATCGACGATGCGCAGGCGGCCACCGCCTCTCAACACCCTCACGGACTCGGCCAGCGCCTGGTCGCGGCACTCTCCGGTGGGGATGTTGCTGTAGGTGAGACTGCTGACCAGGAGGTCGAACGATTCCGACGCGAAGGGCAGGGAGCGCGCATCCGCCTCGACGAGGGTGACCCGTTCCTCCACCCCCTCCAGGATCGCATTGCGCTCGGCGGCCGCGCGACTGTTACCGCTCTGGTCCCGGCGGCGCCAGATGTCCGCCCCCACCGCGCTGCCCGCCGGCACGCGATGGGCGGCGAGCATCAGGACAGCGCCACGACCGCAGCCGACATCCAGGATGTGCTCGCTCCCCGACAGGCGGAGCTCGTCCAGGATCTCAGCCCAGATCGACAGCTTGCCCTTCCCCGTGGAATAGAGGTAGCCCGCGGCGACCACCGACCAGGCGAGGCCCGCCACACCCGCCAGGCTCGCGACGACAGGGCGGCGCCGGCGCACCGCCCCGCCCATCACCCCCACCAGCCCCGCCTCGACGCCCGCGAGGATGGGCACGCCGATGGTCCCGCCGTCGATGCCGTAATGGCCTGGACGGGTCGCATGGCGAGCGGGACCCTGCTGGTCGATGTCTCCACTCGACTTCATGTCACGAGTCTGCCAGGGGGGAGGGGTCATGGCCGCGGATCTCGAGCGCCATCGCCCCGCCTGACGCGCAGCCAGCGCTCGAACTCGACGGCGACGATGCGCTCGTCGTGGACCCCAGCGGCCTCCTCCGAGGCCAGCCACACAATGGGCGGGCCCATCACGGCGGCATCGAGGAACCCCCGACCCTCCGCCACGGCGGAGGGCGGAACCATACCTGTGACGGTCGCGCCACCGGGCAGCATGAGGTTGACGGTGATACCCGTGTCCCGCAGGTCCGCGGCCATGATCCTGGACAGCGCCTCGCTGCCGGCCCGCGATGGTTCGTAAGGAACAAACCCGGCTCGCTCCATGGTCGAGTGGCTCACCGAGATGTTGACGATGCGGCCGCCGCCGGCTGCCAGCATCCGCGGGGTGACCTCCCGCGCCACCAGGAAGTAGCCGGTCAGGTTGGTCTCGATCACCGCCCGAAAGCCGTCGACCGGAACCTTCCAGAAGGCCTGCGGGTGGGTCAGAAGGCGGGGGTTGACCGTGCGCATGCCGATCCCGGCGTTGTTCACCAGCATGTCGATGCCACCGAGCCGCGTCCACGCCTCGTCGACCGCCCTCGCCACCGCCTGCTCGTCGCGCACGTCGAGCTCGACGCCGACTGCCCTGGGCAGCTCGGAGGCAACGGCCCTCGCCCGCTCGCCGGAGCGGCCGGTGAGCGCCACCGTCGATCCCGCCGAGGTCAGGGCGGAGGCCATGGCCAGTCCCAGACCGCTCGTCCCCCCGGTCACCAGCACCTTCATGAGCGTCACCCTCGTTCCACGGACGGCGGCCCGTCCGCGCTTGCCCGTGGTGTCCCGGGCGGCGTGGAAGGGCTCATGTGGGCGATGCTAGGCCTTGAATCGTCCCCGAAGCCGCCATTCGACGCGATGCCCAGCGCCCCGAGCCAGGAGGGAGCACGACGATGACCCCGAGATCTCCTCACGCCACCGTCCTCCTGATCGGCGCCTCCCGCGGTCTGGGGCTC
>JBEKGP010000079.1:0-10354 GCA_050012735.1 Candidatus Dormibacteria bacterium | reverse complement strand
CTGATGGCAGCGGCATTCCAGCGGGCCGGCTACCCCCTCCGCCCCCAGGCCTACTACTCCGGCTACTGGCGGCTCTTCGAGGCGAGTGGCCAGGGTCAGCTGTTCCTCGCCCGGCTGGGGGAGGAGGTGCTGGCGGGCGCGTTCGTCATCCACCTCGGGGATCGGGGCTGGTACAAGGACGGTGGTTCGTACACCCAGCGGCACGAGGTCATGGCCCCCCACCTGGTCCAATGGGAGGCGATGCGGTGGCTGCGCGCGCGCGGGGTCCGCAGCTACGACCTCTTCGCGGTGCCGAGCCGGGAGCAGCTCGCGACCGGCGACCATCCCCTCGGGGGTCTCCTGCAGTTCAAGGCGGGCTTCACCGCCGACATCCGCGAGTTCGTCGGGACCTGGGAGCTGGTGCTGGACGAGCGCCGCCACCGGCTCTGGAAGCGGGCCGGCGAAGCCCTGGTCCGGCGGCTCCGCTGGCGGGTCCGGGGCGACCTGCTGTACTGACAGGCCGCCCGGCGCCATAGTCGGTTGCCCGCCCTGAGGGCGCGGGGCCCTCAGGGCCCAGGGTGTCTAGCGCTGGTGCCAGATCCGCTTCATGACCACCCGGGCCAGCTTGTCGGGATCGTGGTGGGAGCTGACCGCGGTGCTGACGACGTCGGCGAGGATGTAGCGGACCGGGAATTGCTGGGCCCGCTGGCGGTCGAAGCTGACCCGGCTGACGCCGGCGCGGCGAGCGGAGGCGGGGAGCGGCGGGGTGACATTGCTGTTGACCACCACGTAGTCGAAGAGGTTGCTGCCGATATGGGCCTGGATGGCGTCGAGGTGCTCGCTCACCGTGAAGCCGAAGGTCTCGCCGGGCTGGCCGGCCAGGTTGCAGACGTAGACCTTGACCGCGGGGCTGGCCCGGAGCGCCTCGACCATGCCGTCCACCAGCAGGTTGGGGAGGATCGAGGTGTACAGCGAGCCGGGACCGATGATCACCATCTCGGCGTTGAGGACGGCGGCCTCCGCCTCGGGGTTGATCGGCGGCGCGTTGGGCTCCAGGAAGACCCGGTCGATCCGGCCCTCCCCGAGCGGGACCTTGGACTCCCCGACCCGGAGCTCCTCGCCCGCCGTGGCGCAGAGGACGACGTCGGTGAGCGTGCTCGGGACGATGGCGCCCCGGACGGCGAGGACGCGCCCCGACTCCCGGATGGCGTGCTCGAAGTCGCCGGTGATCTCGGCCATGGCCATGATGAAGAGGTTGCCGAAGGAGTGGCCGCCCAGCTCGCCGTCGCCGCTGAAGCGGTGCTGGAAGAGCTCGGTCATCAGCGGCTCGGTCTCGGCCAGGGCGGTCAGGCATTGCCGGAAGTCCCCGGGAGGCAACACCCGGAACTCGTCACGCAGCCGGCCGCTGGAGCCCCCGTCGTCGGCGACGGTGACGATGGCGACGATGTTCCCGGTGTACTTCTTGATGCCGCGGAGGAGGGCCGACAACCCGGTGCCGCCGCCCATCGCGACCACCCGCGGTCCCTTGGAGAGGAGGCGGTAGGCGTAGAGCTGCTGGACGAACCCCCCCTCACCGGTGCCGCCGGGCAGGAAGGGCCCGAGCACCGACTTGCCCAGGAAGTAGAAGCTGATCCCGATGATGGCCACCCCGATGCCCAGGAAGATCAGGCCGCGGATGGAGCGGGGGAGGAATTGGAGGGTCAGGTCGGACACCCAGTCGGGGAACCTGACGCTGGAGTAGTAGATGTCGCGCAGGACGTAGCCGATGGCCAGGGCCACCATCACGATCCCGACCATGAGCAGAAGCAGCCAGCGCTTCACGTGGAGGCCGGGGGTGAGCAGCCGGGTCAGATTCTTCCCGGGTCGAAGCCGCGCCATCATCCTTCGGCCCGGATTCTCCCACCCCACGCGGCGGGGCGGGCGGGGGACCCGCCGCCTCAGCCGAGGGGGACCGGCGGGACCGTGCTGGAATAGACGCCCTCGGCGGTCGAACCCGGTGCCTGCGGCGGAAGCCCCCGAGTCCGGCGGCCCATGCTCACGTAGACCCCACCGCCCTCGGTGACGTCCGTGCCATCGAGGCAGTTACGGCCGTCGACCACGAGCCGGCCCCGCATCAACCCGATGGCCCGCCCCCAGTCCAGTTCGCGGTACACCGGCCACTCGGTGACCAGGCCGACCGCGTCGGCCCCGGTGACCGCCTCGTAGGGGTCGGCGACCAACGTCGCCCGTGGCAGCAGGGACCGAGCCCGATCGAGGGCCACGGGGTCGGTGGCGACGATCTGGGCGCCCAGGTCCTCAAGCTGTCGCACCACCTCCAGAGCCGGAGCCTGGCGCAGGTCGTCGGTGAAGGGCTTGAAGGCGAGGCCGAGGATGGCGATCCGGCGCCCTTCCAGGCTGCCCCCGAGGCCCCGGAGGAGTTTGGCGGTGAACCGCCGCCGCTGCTGGCTGTTAACCTCGATGGCCGCCTTGAGCAGCCAGAAGCTCTGACCGTGGTACCCGGCCGAGGTCTCCAGTGCCCGGACGTCCTTGGGGAAGCAGGAGCCGCCCCAGCCGAGACCGGCGCCCAGGAAGCTGCGCCCGATGCGCGGGTCGAGGCCCATCCCGTCGGCCACCTTCTCGATGTCGGCTCCGGTCAGCTCGCAGAGCTGGGCCATCTCATTGATGAAGCTGATCTTGGTGGCCAGGAAGGCGTTGGAGCCGTATTTGATCAGCTCGGCGCTGACGCTGTCGCAGAGGAGGCGCGTCGTGTCGGGGCCGCCCAGCAGCGCCGCGACTCGCCGCACCGCCGCGACGTCCTCGCCGCCCACCACGACCCGGCTCGGGTGCCGGAGGTCCTCGAGGGCGGAACCCTCGCGGAGGAACTCGGGAAACATGACGAAGGTGACGTCCTGCCGGGTGCTGTCGCGGCCGAGGGCTCGCGTGGTCTCGGGGGGCACCGTGCTCTTGATGGCGATGACGGCCCCGGGGGCTACCTCGGCGAGGGCCTGGTCGACGGCCAGGCGGACCTGGGAGAGGTCAGCCTCGCCGTCGTGGGTGGGCGGGGTGCCAACCGCCACGATGACGATCCCGGCCCCCGCGACTCCCTCCTTCATGGTCTCGACCGCGCGGAGCCGGCCCGAGGCGACCACGGCGCTGAGGAGCTCGTCGAGACCCGGCTCGAAGATGGGCGACAGCCCAACCGCCACCGCGGCCCGCCGATCGGCGTCGACCTCGACGACCCGGACCTCGCGGCCCGCCTCGGCGAGCCCAGCCGCGGTCACCAGGCCGACGTACCCGGCACCGATGATGCAGATGATCTGATCGTCGGCCTCAGAGGTCATGGCTCGGGACTCTAGCTGCCGGGCGACCCCCACCGGCTAGCGGTGACCAGCGACCGGGGATCCGGCGGATATGATCCGGCGACGATGAGCACACGACCAGAAAGAGCCGCGGCGCCGGCCGGTACGGCCGGCGCGGCCGACACGACACCTGGCGAGGGGGCCGGCCGGCCTCGCCACAGCCTGCCGCCGCCCGCGGCGGATGCTCTCGCCCTCGTCCTCCTCCTGGCACTCGCCGTGGCGGCGCTGCGACCCGGGCTCTTCACCGGACACGACACCATCGTGGGGAACACCGGCGACCCCTCGATCTTCATCTGGTCGCTGCAGTGGCTGCCCTTCGCCCTCAGCCACCACCTCAACCCGCTGGTGACCACTTACCTCCACTACCCGACGGGCGCCAACCTGATGTGGAACACGTCGATCCTCTTCCCCGCCCTGGTGCTGACCCCGGTCACCGACCTTTTCGGCCCGATCGTCTCGTACAACGTGCTGACCGTCCTCGGGATGTCGCTGTCCGGGTGGTGCGCCTACCTGGCGGTGCGCCGGTACTCACGGCACTGGATCGCCGCCGTCGTCGGAGGGCTGATCTACGAGTTCAGCCCGTTCATGGCGGTGCAGATCACCGGTCACGCCCACCTCTTCGTGGCCGTGTTCCCTCCCCTCCTCGTGCTCCTGGCGGACGAGATCCTGGTGCGACAGCGCCACCGAGCCTGGTTGATCGGCGTCCTGCTTGGCGTCGCAGCCGCGGCGCAGCTGCTCACCGGCACCGAGCTGCTGACGATCTCCGTGCTGATGGCGATCCCGGCGCTCATCACCCTGGCGGTGATCTTCCGCGCCCGCCTCCGGGAGCGGATGCCCTACATGATCCGAGCCGCCGGCTTCGCCGCGGCGACCTTCGTCGTCCTGGCGGGTTATCCCCTGTACATCCTCTTCTTCGGACCCGGGCGGGTCTCGGGCGCGCTCCAGGGCACCGGCTTCGTTGCCCGGCCAACGTCCTTCCTCGTCCCCTCCACCTTCGAGCTGATCGGCGGGTCCTCTACGGTCCTCGACTCCAGCGTGTACATCGGCGTCCCCCTGCTACTCCTGGCGGTGGCGGTCACCATCCGCATGCGACGGCACCCGGTCGTGGTGGCCGCGGCGGTCACCGTCGCCTGCGCCATGGTGCTGGCACTGGGCGGCAACCTCACCCTGCACGGCAGCTCCACGGGGATCCCGCTCCCCTGGCTCCTCCCTCAGAGCCTTCCGCTGCTCGACAACGTCCTGCCGGTGCGCCTGATGGTGGCCGGCTATCTGGCCCTGGCCCTGATCGTGGCCGTCTTCCTCGACCGGGTGCTGGAGGCGCCCCTGCGATGGCGGATCGCAGGCCTGGCCGCCGCCGCGGTGGCGCTGGTGCCCGTCATCCCCACGCTGCCGATCTCCGCGGCTCAGTACGTGATCCCCCCGTTCTTCACCGATGGCGCCGCCAGCCGGCTCCCCACCACCGGCTCGGTGCTCATGACCCCGTACGGCAATGGGGTCCCCGACTACCCTCCCGAGGTGTGGCAGGCGATCTCGGGTCTGGACTTCAAGACCCAGATCGGGATGGTCTTCACGCCCGGACCCGGCGGATTCGAATGGGGCCCGGAGACGGACGCCCTGGGCTGGGAGCTGAGCGCACTGGGAAGCGGGGCGCCGGCTCCCACGACACTGTCTCCCTCCCTGCGCGATACCTACCTGGGGGACATGCGCGCCCACGACGTCGAGAGCCTCGTGGTCGGCCCCTCGAGCGCCCAGGGGCAGGAGGCGCAGTTCTTCACCGAGCTCACGGGCGAGCCCGGGGTGTCGACCGGAGGCGTGGTCGTCTGGTTCGACGTCCATCCCTGAGACCACGGTAGGATCGACGGCGATGTCCGGCAACCCTCGACGCCTGGAACGAGTGGTGGTGACGGGGGGGGCCGGGTTTCTTGGCTCGCACCTCTGCGACCACTTCCTCGGGCGTGGCGTCGCGGTGGTCGCCATCGACAACCTCCTGACCGGCAGCCTGGACAACATCGCCCATCTGAGCGGCAACCCGGCATTCAGCTTGCAGCGGCAGGACGTCACCGAGTACCTCGACGTGGAGGGCCCCGTTGACGCCGTTCTCCATTTCGCCTCGCCGGCCAGCCCCATCGACTACGCGCTGCTGCCGATACAGACCATCAAGGTGGGCACGCTCGGCACCCACCGGGCCCTGGGGCTGGCCATGGCCAAGGGGGCGCGCTTCCTGCTCGCCAGCACCAGCGAGGTGTATGGCGACCCGGAGGTCCACCCCCAGCCCGAAACCTACTGGGGACACGTCAACCCGGTGGGGCCGCGGAGCATCTACGACGAGGCCAAGCGGGCCGCCGAAGCGTTCACCATGGCCTACCACAACCATCATGGTCTGGACACCCGGATCGTGCGGATCTTCAACACCTATGGGCCGCGCATGCGCCGGCATGACGGGCGCGCGGTGCCCGCCTTTGTGACGCAGGCGCTGGCCGGTGAGCCGATCACCGTCTTCGGCGAGGGTTCGCAGACCCGGAGCCTCTGCTATGTCGACGACCTGATCGACGGCGTCCATCGGCTGCTCGCCTCCGATCATCCGCTGCCGGTCAACATCGGCAATCCGAGCGAGATCACCATGCTCGAGCTGGCCCGGATGGTGCGCGAGCTCTGCGGGAGCACGAGCCAGATCGTCTTTGAGCCCCTGCCGGTCGACGATCCCCGGCGCCGGCGACCGGACATCACACTGGCCCGACAGCTTCTCGCCTGGGAGCCTCGCGTCCCGTTGAAGGACGGGCTGGCCCGCACCATCGCGTGGTGGCGAGGGGGCGAGCCGGAACCGGGACCCTCGCGAGAGCAACCCGGGCACGCGACGGCGTTGGGCTAGGATGCCCGCGCTGATGGATGCACCCTTCCTCTCGGTCCTGATGCCCGCCCTCAACGAGGGGCGGACCATCTCCCAGGTCCTGGATGCCGTCCTCGCCTCCCCGGTCGACCTGGAGCTGATCCTGGTGGACGACGGCTCGACCGACCGCACCTGGGAACTGATGGAGGCACGTGCGGCCGCCGACCCCCGGGTGCACGCCTACCGCCACCAGGTCAACCAGGGGAAGGGGGCGGCGATCCGCACTGCGCTCGGGCACGCGCGAGGAAAGGTGGTGCTGATCCAGGACGCCGACCTCGAGTACGACCCCGCGGACTACCCCCACCTGCTGGAGCCGATCCAGAACGGACGGGCCACGGTGGTCTACGGCTCGAGGGCATTCACCAGCCACACCGCCTACTCGTACTGGTACGTGATCGGCAACCGGCTGGTGACCCTGGCCACCAACGTCATCTACAACTGCTACCTCTCGGACATGGAGACCGGCTACAAGGTGATGCCCCGCGAAGTCGCCCTCTCCCTTGACCTGCAGGCCCGCGGATTCGAGCTGGAGCCCGAGATCACCGCCAAGCTGCTCCGTTCGGGGCACCGGATCTACGAGGTCCCGATCAGCTACGCCGCCCGCTCCCGTGCCGAGGGCAAGAAGCTGACGGCCATGGACGGGGTGCGCGCGCTCCGGACCCTGGCGCGCTGCCGGGGCTGGCGCCCCCCCCCAGCGGCGCTGAGAGAGCGATGACCACGCGGTCGGAGCCGGCGCTCCCACCCGGTGTCCCCGCCGGTTCGGAGACACCGCCGGGCCAGGCCGCTCCAAATGCCACGGGAGGTGGGCCCCCGCGGCCCGACCTGGCTGTGCTGGCACCGCTCCTCTTCCTCGCCCTGGCGCTGGCGGCGATGTGGCCGGGGCTCTTCACCGGTCACGACACCATCGTCGGGACCACTGGTGACCCGTCCTTCTCGATCTGGGCACTGCAATGGATGCCCTTTGCCCTCAGCCACCACCTCAACCCGCTGTTCACCGAGTATCTCCACTACCCGACCGGCGCCAACATGATGTGGAACGGATCCATCCTCTTCCCGTCGCTGGTGCTGATGCCGGTCACCGTCCTGGCGGGGCCGATCGTCTCCTACAACGTGATGGTCCTCCTCAGCGTGGGGCTCTCCGGCTGGTGCGCCTACCTGGCGATCCGCAGGTTCTCGCGGCGCTGGGCGTCGGCCGCGGTCGGAGGCCTCCTCTACGAGTTCAGCCCTTTCATGGCCAGCCAGATCACCGCCCACTCCCAGCTCTTCCCGGCCATGTTCCCTCCCCTGCTGGTGATCCTTGCGGACGAGATCCTGGTCCGGCAGCGCCGCCGCCCCTGGCTGACCGGCGGCCTCCTCGGGGTCGCCACGGCCGCGCAACTCCTCACCGGCACGGAACTGCTGGCCATCTCGGCCATGCTCTCCATCCCGGCGCTCATCACCCTCGCCATCATCTTCCGAGCCCAGCTCCGGGAGCGGCTCGGCTACGCGCTCCGGGCCGCGGAAGCCGCGCTGGCGGTGTTTGCGGTGTTGGCAGGTTACCCGCTCTACTTCCTCCTGCTCGGGCCGCAGCGGGTCTCCGGCGCGCTCCAGGGGAACTTCTACGTCGCTCGGCCCGCGTCTTTCGTCATCCCCAGCGCGCTGCAGCTGATTGGCGGCCCCACCACCATCTACGACTCGAGCGTGTACATCGGCATCCCGCTCCTGGTCCTGGCGATCGCCATCACCGTCCGGATGCGCCGCCGGCCGGCCGTGGTGGCCGCCGCCGTGACCGTCGTCTGCACGATGGTCCTTGCATTGGGTGCTCATCTGTGGATCCAGGGAGCGGCGACCGACATCCGGCTGCCGTGGCTGATCGCGACCAAGCTGCCGCTGCTCAACAACGTCCTGCCGGTCCGCCTGATGGTGGTCGTCTATCTCGCGCTGGCGGTGATCGTCGCCATCTTCCTCGACCGGGTGCTGGAGGCGCGGCGCTGGAAACGGGTCGGCGGCCTGGCGATGGCCGCGGTGGCGCTCATACCGCTCATCCCCACGCTCCCGATCCAGTCCAGCCAGCTCGATGTCCCCGCCTTCTTCACCGACGGTCAGGCGCAGCGGCTCCCCCAGACGGGGTCGGTCTTGATGACCCCGTACGGGGTGTTCATGGCGGACTACCCCCCCGAGCTCTGGGAGGCGGTCTCGGACATGGCGTTCAAGAGCCAGCTCGGGATCGTCTACGCCCCGGGGCTCAACGGCAAGATGGAAGGCCCCGAGCTGGATCCCCTGGGCAAGGAGCTGAACGCCATCGGAGACTTCGGCAAGCCGGCACCGACCTCGATCGCGACCTCGGTCCGCGCGACCTACCTCGGCGACCTGCGGGCTCATGCCGTGACGACGGTGATCGTCGGCCCCGGAGCGGGGTCAGCTCAGGTGGCTCGGCTGATGACGGAGCTGCTCGGCAGGCCCGGCGAGAGCACCGGCGGGGTGACCGTCTGGTACGGCGTCCCGGCGATGGACGGGTGACGCCACCGGGCAGCCTGGCAGGCGCGACCTGAACCCCGGGCTGGGCCAACCCCTATCCTCTCGATCGATGGACGGGAGCCGGCTTCGGGACGCTCTCCGCCGGGTGGTGCCCCCCCAGGGTAGGGCCCTCATCCGCCGCGCCCGCAACGCCGCCGACGAGTTCGAGAGCAGGCGCGTCAGCCGGCGCGCTTTCGATGCACGGGCCCGTGTCGGCGACGTGGTGGCCTGCTACCGGATCCTCCTCGGACGCAAGCCGGACGAGCGCGGCTACCGCGGATACGCGTTCCTGGTCAGGAGTCGCCGGGTCACCGTCGACGAGCTGGCCGGGTACTTCATCAGCAGTCACGAGTTCGGCGCCCGAACGCGGGGCATCGACGACCTTGCCAAACGGGAACTGGCGGTGGTGGAGCTCCCCGACGGGATGAGGCTCTACGTCCGGAACGAGGACGCAGTGGGGGCGGAGATGCGCCGCGAGGGGGCGTATGAGCCCCACGTTGCGCGAGAGATCCTGCGGCTGCTCCGGCCTGGAGCTGTCTTTGTCGACGTCGGAGCCTCCATTGGTTACTTCACCATCCTGGCGGGCCGTGCGGTGGGTCACGAGGGACAGGTCATCGCCTGCGAGCCAGGGCCGCAGAACCAATCGGTGCTGCTGCTCAACACGGTGGTGAACGGCCTGGACAACGTTCGCTTCGTGCCGTACGCGGTCAGCGACACGGCGGCTGTCCTCCTCTACCACCACCTGGGCGGCGGCAACGGGGCGATCTCGGCCTTCGATGGGACTCCGGAGAGCCTGGGAACCAGTGAGCTCGTGCAGGCGCGAAGCCTCGACGACATCCTCAAGGGGGAGCCACGCGTCGACGTGATCAAGATCGACGTCGAGGGTGCGGAGGGGCGGGTCCTCGCGGGGGCCACCGAGACCCTGAGCCGGCACGCCCCCGCCCTGCTGTTCGAATTCTCGCCACCAGGCCTCGAGGCCGTCTCCGGGGTGAGCGGAGAGAGCCTCCTTGCCGGGCTCGCGGCGCTGGGCTATCGCTTCCGTGTCCTCGGCAGCGAGAGATCAGGGACGGTGCCGGCCGCCGCCGTCCTGCGTCACTACAGCCGGCAGGCCGGCGACCACATCGACGTCATGGCGGTGGTGTCGCGCTGATCCCGGATCGGGATGGGATGCGGTCCGACGCTACGGAGAGGTCGGGGCTCCGGGATCCCCACTCGGGGCCTGCTGCGGGCCCGGTCCTGGGCCGCCGGCGAAGCCGGGCGGTCCACCGGCGGGTCCCCAGCCGGTGGTCAGGTCAGCGCGGCGCCGGAAGTATTCCTCCCGGGTCAGCTGGCCACGGGCGTAGGCGAGGTCCAGCTCCTGGAGCGCGGGGGTGTGGAATCGGGGCCCATATCCACCCCCGCCGGCGGACCAGCGCATGCCGACATGGCGCCCGGGCCGGGTGAGGGAGATGACCAACCAGATGATCGATCCGATCATCAGGGCAAAGAGGATCAGCCCGATGATGCTGAACCAGAGGGGGAAGCCGACGCCGCCGTAGCCGTAGCGAATGAACATGGCCTCACTCTACGCCGGCCATCTTTCGGGGAGATGACAGGTCCGACGCGGTCAGGTGGTCTCGACGGCGAGCCGGCGAAGGCCCTCGGTGCCGAATGT
>JBEKGP010000078.1:0-10440 GCA_050012735.1 Candidatus Dormibacteria bacterium | reverse complement strand
TGGGGCTCATACTCCGTGACCGTGTCGTCCTGGCCCGGTTTCTTCATCTCTCTGGAGGGGATCGACGGAGCGGGCAAGAGCACCCAGGGGGCTGCGCTTGCCGGCGAGTTGAGCCGCTCGGGTCGCGACGTCGTCACCCTGCGACCCAGTGACACCCAGCTCGGTGACCTGGTCCGCGGCTACCTGCTCCAGCATCACCAGGTCGCGATCGACCCCTGGACTGAGGCACTCCTCTTCATCGCGGGGCGGGTTCAACTCCTCCGCGAGCGCATCCTCCCGGCGCTCCAGGCCGGGGCCGTGGTCATCGCCGATCGCTACGCGGACTCCACGTTCGCCTACCAGGGCGCCGGGCGCGGCCTTCCCCTCTCCGCGCTCCAGTGGCTGCACACCGAGACCTGCATGGACGTCTGGCCGGACGTCACCTTCCTGCTCGAGCTTCCCCGCCCGACGGCAGAGGACCGTCAGCGCTCCCAGCAGCTCCCCCTCGACCGCTTCGAGGTCGCCGCCGACGGCTTCCACAATGCCGTCCAGCAGGGCTTCATCCAGCTGGCCAACGCCGATCCCGGACGGATCGTCAGGATCGATGCGAGCCGGCCCCCCGCGGTCGTCCTCACCGAGATCCGCACCGTGACCCTGCGGCGACTCGCCGAGCGTCACGCGACGGCGCCGAACGCCGGTGGTGAACCCCGGTGAGGCTGGTCCTCGCCATCGTCCACAGCAAGGACGCGGAGAGCTGCGTCACCGCCCTGAACGACGCCGGCTTCGCCTGCACCCGGCTCGGCAGCTCCGGCGGCTTTCTGGACCGCGAGAACGTCACCCTCCTGATCGGTGTCGATGCGGCCCAGGTCGACAAGGTCATCGACCTGATCCGGGGCCGCGCAAAGCGTCGCAACGAACGGTTCCAGGCCGCCGCCGCCGCGGGGGCGGCGGCAGGGGCGGCGGCGCCGCATCCGGTTGACGTCGAGGTCGGCGGCGCCACCATCTTCGTGCTCGCGATCGACCATTTCGAGCGCCTGTAGCGCCCCCACGGCACGCCCGGGAAACCCGGCGTTCCTCCTGGTGGCGGGCGGGGGCATCCTGATCGCGACCTCGCGGTGGTTCATCCGCCAGCCGCGCTGACCCGGGCTATCGCCGCGCGCCGCTCCTCAGGAGGGCTGGCCGGTGGGGCCGGTCTCGCTGCCGGCTAGCTCCAGCACCACCTCGGACGGGGACACCACCCGCTCCACCCGGGTGCCGCTCAGGTGGACTCGGACCCCGCGCACCCCGGCACCTCCCGGGGCGCCGGGCTCCCAGCCATCAGCGTAGAGGGCCCGTGCCTCCCCCCAGGTCGCTGCGTTGCGGAGATGGCGGCCGTCGGTGAAGCCGAGGATCCCGGGCCGGGTGGGGTAGCCGAGGCCGACCTGGCCACCGCTCGAGAGGAATGCCCGCAGCTCGGAGAGCGGTCTCCCCTCCGGAAGCGGTGACGGCTCCGCCAGCAGGGCGTCGGCCAGCGACGGCATCTCGCCGCTCCCCGCCATCTCCCGCACGGCGATCCGCGCGGCATGGCGCCCAGCCCGCTCGCGGCGGCGCCGCTCGGTGGCGATCTCCTCCTGGCGGGCATGGATCTCGCGGAGCTGCCGGTCGTACGGGGACATCGCCGTCCGCGTCGCGCGCTCCGCCTGGGCGAGCTGGACCGCCTCGGCATCCAGGGCGGTCGCATCCAGGTCGTGGAGCCGCTCCGGGTCGACCCGCGGCGGGAGCGCGGGAGGAGGGATCGGCTCGGGCGTGTCGGTCATCGCACTCGATCATGGCCCCACGGCGTCTCCGCTGCGAGTCCGGGATGACCACGCGCCGCCCCCGTGGGGTAGCGTGCCCCCTCATGGCCGAGACCTCCGAGCCGATCCGCGTCGAGCGCGAGGGGGCTGCAACCCTCGTCACCATCGCCCACCCGCCCGTCAACGCCATCAGCCGCGCGGTCGCGGTCGCGTTGCTGGAGGCGCTCACCGCCGCCGAGGCGGACCCCGCCTGCCGAGCACTGGTGCTCACCGGCGACGGCGATCGATACTTCTCGGCCGGCGCCGACCTGGCCGAGCTCCGCCGCGATCCCGGCGGCGCCGCGGGTACCCTCGAGCTGATCCGGGGCCTGGTGGCGTCGCGCCTGCCGGTGGTTGCCGCGGTCAACGGCTACGCCCTGGGCGGCGGTTGCGAGATCGCCCTGGCCTGCGACCTGCGCATCTGCAGCGAGAACGCCCGCTTTGGTCAGCCGGAGATCAGGCTCGGCATCATGCCCGGCTGGGGCGGCACCCAGCGGCTGCCCCGCCTGGTGGGCCGGGGGCGCGCGCTGGAGATGCTCCTCACCGGGGATCAGATCGACTCCGCACGTGCACTCGAATGGGGGCTGGTCACCGGGTTGGTCCCCCCGGCCGATCTCCGCCAAAAGGCGCTGGCCCTGGCCGCTCTGCTCGCCGAGCGCCCGCCGCTTGCCATCGCCGCCATCAAGCGCGCGGTCGGCGGCGGACTGGACGGATCCTGGGAGAACGGCCTGCGCCGCGAGCGCGAGGAGTTTGACCGGGTGCTCGGCAGCGAGGACGCCCGCGAGGGTCTGTCGGCATTCCTGGAGAAGCGCCCGCCCACGTGGCGCGGCCGGTGAGGCCCGTCGCGAGGGAGGGGAGGCGCATGAGCGCCGCGCACCCGTCGCACGGGTGCGGCAGCCAATGATTGTCTCCGTCGTCAGCCCCGTTGCCCTGGTGGCGCTGGCCGGGACGTCGTTCACCCTGACCGCGCTGAGATGGCGGCGCCTGGTCCAACTGATGCGCCGCTCACGGCGTCCCGACCGGCGCGCTCCGGGAGCGGCGCGCTCACCGTGCTCCACGGAGTCTTCTTCTGGGCGCATCTCGTCCTGGTCTTCGGTTTACTCGTCTACCTCGGCTACAGCAAACATCTTCACAACGCCACCGCCGCCGTCAACGTCGCGCTCCGCGAGGAGGGACCGAAGAGGCGTTTGCGCCCCATTCGACATCGACGCCGTGATGTCGGCCTCCGACACGCGCGATCAGCACTTCGGGCAGCCGCTCTCGAGCACTTCTCGTGAAAGGACGTGCTCGACCTCTACAGCTGCACCGAGTGCGGCCGGTGCCAGTCGCACTGTCCCGCCTACCTCACCGGCAAGGTGCTCTCCCCGAAGACACTGATCACCGACCTCCGCGACGCGGACTACGTACCTGTACTGGGTTGGCTGCGCGGTCTCCTACGACGAGCGCGCGCGAAGCATCGCCACCTCTGTGGTCAGCATCCTCCAGGCCGCCGGCATCGACTTCGCAATCCTCTGGGACGAGGAGCGTTGCACTGGCGACCCGGCGCGCCGGATCGGCAATGAGCACCACTTCCAGGAGCGTGAAAAGCAGAACATCGAAGTGCTGGTCCGGGCACGGTGTGCGCCGTATCGTCATCAGCTGCCCTCATTGTTTCAACACCTTCGCCAACGAGTATCCGGACCTCGGTGGGCAGTTCGAGGTGATCCACGACACCGAGGCGACCCGGGTGGCCACCGCCTGTCCCTTCTGCCTGACCATGTTCGACGAGGGGATCGCCTCTCGGGGCGCCCAGGACCAGGTGGCGGTTGACGACATCGCGGTCTATGTGGCCCGTTCGATGCGACGCGCCGCCAGCGGCGATGCGTCTGCGCCGCCTCCCCGGACCTCGGGTTGACACCGGACTCGCCGTTACCGTAGTGTCCGCGCTGTGCCGCCCGGGTGCGGCGTCCTTCAACGTCCTGTTCCGCGCGCGCACTCACGAGGTTCGGTGGCCGGTCACGTGACGTCGCAGCAGCTCCGGTGATGCGGGTACTCGCGGTCACCGCCAACAAGGGTGGGGTGGGAAAGTCCACCCTGGCCTTTCAGGTCGCCGCCGAGATGGCACGCCGGGGCCTGCGGGTGCTCGCCGTCGACGCGGATCAGCAGGCGGACCTCACCCGCTACGCCCGCGGCCCGCGGCTCGCCGGCATGGGCCTCGACGCTGTCCTGGCGGACCCGCCGGCGTCGCTCGACCCCCGCCCCTACATCGGGCTGGTCTCCGACAACCTGGACCTCCTGGGCAGCTCGCCCCGCCTCGCCGACGCGGACCCGGTTCTCCGCTCGGCCGAGGGCGGGCCCTTCCTGATCCAGCGCTGCCTGGCCGTGGTCGCCGACGCCTACGACTGGGCCGTCATCGACACCGGCCACTCCGAGTCGATCATCGCCGCGGTGCTGGTGGCCGCCGACCAGCTTCTGATGCCGACCACCGCCAGCGCCCCGGACGCCCGGCACGCAGGGGACATGCTCGAGGTCGCCGTCCGGGTCCGTGAGCAGCTGGGCCTGGAGACCGGCGACCTGCTCCAGCGTTCCCTGATGGCGATCTGGCGGCGCCAGCACAACGGGGTCGCCGACGCCGAGGTCATCGAGAGTCTCCATGAGCGCTTCGGCGACCTGGTCTGCCCGGTCCTCATCCCGCACAGCTCGCGCATCCCCGAGGCCAACGACCAGCGGCTCACCGTCCGGGAGCACGCCGAGATGTTCGGGACCGGTCGCGATCGACCGCTGCGGGCCGCGGTGGACGCCTACGCGGCGATCACCGACCACCTCCTGGCGCGGGCCGGGGTGGTGGCCGACGATCCGTCCGGGCTGCGCCTCCTCGGGGGGATCGACTTCGAGGAACCGGACCTCGCCCGGGTGGCCTCGGCCATCCGCCGGGTCAAGTCGCAGCGTGGCCTCGACGACGACGAGCTGGCCGAGGTGCTGGGACGCTCGGTCGATTGGATCCGGCACACCCTCGCCTTCGGCACCGGGCACCCCGAGGGGGAGGACCGTCTCACCATCCGGCCGAGGTCTCGCGTCGCGGTGCGAGATGTCACCGGCTCGCGGCCTCCCCGGTGGCGTCCCTGAACGGGGCCGAGGCCCCTCGCTTCACCCGCGATCGGCTCACCTGGCTCGGCTACATCAGCATCTCGACCTATGGTTTCTACGTCTACGCCCTGGGCCCGATGGTGGCCTTCCTTCGCCAGGAGCTGCACCTCACCTACACCCTGACCAGCCTCCACGCCACCCTCTGGTCGGTTGGTTCGGTGCTGGCCGGCCTGAGCCTCCACCGCCTCGCCCGGCGCCTCGGCCGCCATCGCCTCTTCTGGCTGGCCGCGGGCACCACCGCCGTGGGGGCGCTCCTCTTCATCGCCGGGCACGCCGTCGAGGTCACCCTGCCGGCGGCGTTCATCCTGGGCACCGGGGCCACGCTGGTGGGGGCGGTGAGCTCGGTATTCCTCGCCGACCGGCACGGGCAGCAGCGCGACCGCGCCCTGGTGGAGGCCAACCTCGGGGCGAGCGGCGTCGGCGCCTTCGTTCCGGCACTGCTCGGCCTGCTGGCCATGACCGTCGGTGGCTGGCGGTCCGCGCTGGTGCTGCCGCTACTCGTGCTGGGCGCGCTATTC
This sequence comes from Candidatus Dormibacteria bacterium, assembly GCA_050012735.1. Lineage (GTDB taxonomy): Bacteria > Chloroflexota > Dormibacteria > Aeolococcales > Aeolococcaceae > Changshengia. The sequence continues at coordinate 5,003 of JBEKGP010000078.1, read as the reverse complement.
CTGGTCCTGGGACGGGTTCCCATGCCCAGGCCGCCGGTCGTGGTCGTGACGGTCGGGAGGATGCCCCGGGCTTTCTGGGCACCATGCCTGCTGGTGGCCCTGTCCGTGGGGATCGAGTTCTGCGTGCTCTTCTACGCCGTCCCGCTGCTCGGCATCGGTGGAAGGCTCTCCACCGCCGACGCCGCGGCCGCCCTCAGCCTCTTCGTGGCCGGCGAGTTCGCCGGGCGTCTGGCGGGAGCGTGGCTGACGCGGACGCCGGGGCGCACGGCCCGCCTCGTCGGCATCGCCCTGGGGGTCGCCTTCGCCGGCTTCCTCGTGCTCTGGCTCGGCCGAGCCATCCCCCTCGAGGTGGTGGGCCTCTTCGTCACCGGCGCCGGCATCGGCAACCTCTACCCGCTGACCCTCGCCCTGGCGCTGGGAGCCGGTGCTGGCAGGACCGCCCAGGCGATGTCCCGGGTCCAGGTGGGGATCGGGATCGCCATGGGCATCGCCCCTCTCCTCCTCGGCGTGCTCTCCGACCACGTCGGGGTCGTCAGAGCGCTCGCCGTCGAGCCGGCCCTCACCGTGGTCGCGGTGCTCGTGCTGCTGGTCATCGTCCGCGCAAGTCGTGGCGAGCCGGCCACCGCGTGAGCTGCGGGGGCGGACCGGGAACCTCAAGGCCAGCCGGCGGGATCGCTGATCCGGCCATCCCACCGCGCCGCGGCGATCCGTCCTGCTACTTCCGAACCGTCCCCGGGGTGGGGACTTCCGGCCCCTCGGGGATCGGCGTCCGGCCGAAGGCGGCGAGGTAGGCCGGGTCGGGACGTCCCTGGACATGGTGGACGTAGGGCACCAGCACCCGCGAGACCTGCACCTGCAGGGCGGCGGCGACCGGCACGGCGAGGAGCGACCCGATCAGACCGGCGAGCACCCATCCCACCACCAGGGCCAGCACCACGGCCAGCGCGGGGAGGGCGAGCACCCGGTTCATCACCACCGGCACGACCGTGTTGGCGTCGATCATCTGGAACACCCCCAGCACCACCAGCACGAGCACGGGGTACTCCGGCGACACCGTGAAACCGAGCAGCGCCGCCGGGAGGACCCCGAGGATGGCGCCGATCATCGGGACGGCTGCGGCGATGCCGGCGAAGAGGCCGAGCAGGATGGGGCTGGGCAGCCGGAGCACGAAGCAGGCGACACCGGTCGCGACACCGACCACGACCATGTTGATGGCGACCGCTCGGAGGTAGCCGCCCATCCGGTAGCCGGTGTCCTGGATCACCTCCACGACCAGCGCCTGGGCGCGGGGCGGGAAAAGGTCCACCAGGAACGACTTGAGCCGGTCGCTGGTGGTGAGCCAGAGGAAGCTCATCACCAGCACCAGTACCAGATCGGCCACGGCTCCGGCGATGGTCCCGCCGATCGTGACCAGGTCCTGGCCGGCCTGTCCCAGGGCGCCCTCCACCTGGCCGCCCAGCTGAGCTTCGCTGATGCCGACGTGCTTCTCGATGGTGGTGATGAAGTGGACCGCGGACTTCTGGTATGCGGGGAAGTGCCTGGCCAGGCTCTCCGCCTCGCTCACCACGGGCTGGACCAGCAGGGCGACGATGACCGCCAGAACGACGAGCACCATCAGGTAGACGACGGCGATGGCTGCGGCGCGCGGAAGGTGCAACTCCTGGACCCGTGAGACGAGTGGCCGCACCCCCTCGGCGATCACCACAGCGATCAGGAAGAGGAGCAGAAGGCTGGCGATCTGGACGATCACAAAGACGAGGGCGAGGACCAGCAGGACGATGAGCGCGGCCCCGACCAGCGTGCGCATCTTCACCACCTGGCGCGCGTCACGCCTCCGCTCGTGGAGAGGCAGCGGGACGGGCACCGGCTCGGCGGGCGGCGCGCCCTCGTTCCGCCCTCCCCGCGGCGCCGGCTTGGTGGACTCGGACACGGCGCCAACCGTAGCAGGGATCGGCGGCCTTCACGGCGCCACCGCGTAGGTGAGACGAGCCCGGGCGCTGTGCCGGACCAGACCTGAACCGGCGAGGGGCTACCCACCGATCCAGGTCAGAGACCGGTCAGGCGAACTCCCACCGAACGACGGGACAGGCGATTGATGCTGAGCAGAAGGACGGTCAGCTGCTCGAGGTGCTGCGCGTTGCCGAGACGGCCCGCGTCCACCACGCGCACTCCGGGGATGACGCCGGCGATCCGGCTTGCGTCCGCCTTGGCTCCCTCGTCGTCGCCGCAGAGGAGGACGTCCTCGTCGAGGTCCCGGTCGAGGCGGCTCAGGTGCACGCTGCTCACGGTGTGGAAACCGGCCACGATCCGGCTGGAGGGGAGCAGCGCCGCGACCTGCTCCGCGGCCGAGCCCTCGGCGACCCTCACCGCCACCGGGCCGAGTGCCGCGTCGAAGTGGACCGGGACCGTGGTGCTGACCACCACCTTGCCGGCGAGCGCCCCGGCGAGCTCGGGGAGGAGCCCCGCCTGCGCCTCATAGGGCACGGTGAGGATGGCCAGGTCGGCGCCGGCCGCGGCGTCGGCGTTGGTGGCGCCCCTGATCCTCGCCACCCCACCCAGAGCCGTCACCCGCTCGGCGACCTCGAGGGCGTGCTGCAGGTCGCGGGAGCCGATGACGACGGGCAGGCCTCCGCGGGACAGCCGGAGCGCAAGCCCGGGGCCGAGCCGGCCGGTACCACCGATCAGGGCGACCGTCTGAGGCATCTGCCAAGTCTATGGCCGCAGCCTTCCGCGCCGGTGGTGATGCCCGCTCCGTCACCGTCCCGCGCCGGTTGCAACGCCCGCTCGGTCAGAATGGGTGATCCGAGCGGGCCGCTGGCCCAGGTCGAGGGAGTGTGGAGCAGATGGAGTTCCGTCGCGTCGGCGAGTCCGGGCTTGAGATTTCGGTTGTCGGGGTGGGGTGCAACCAGTTTGGCCGCCGGGTGGATGCCCCCGGGGTGGCGCGCATCGTGCACGCGGCCCTCGACGCCGGGGTCACCTTCTTTGACACCGCCGACGTCTACGGGGGCGGGGAGTCCGAGCGGCTGCTGGGTGCGGCGCTCCGGGGCCGGCGCGATGCCGCCATCGTGGCGACCAAGGTGGGCAGCCACATGGGGGAGGGGCCGTACAACTCCGGCGCTTCGCGCCGCCACATCCGGAACGGAGTCGAGGCCAGCCTGCGCCGGCTCGGGACCGACTGGATCGACCTGTACCAGATCCATGTGCCCGACGCCGACACGCCCATCGAGGAAACCCTCTCCGCGCTCGACGACCTGGTGCACGAGGGCAAGGTCCGGTACATCGGCTGCTCAAACTTCAGCAGCTGGCAGATCGCCGACGCCGATTGGACTTCCTACGTCCACCATTTCAGCCGCTTCATCAGCGCCCAGAACGAGTACAGCCTGCTCAATCGCGGTGTCGAGGCCGAGGTGGCCCCGGCCTGTGAGCACTTCGGCCTCGGTCTGATCCCGTACTTCCCCCTGATGCGGGGCCTGCTCACCGGGCGGTACCGGCGCGGCGAGATTGCCCCCGAGGGGGGCCGCCTCTCCGGCGAGGCGGGCGACGAGTTCCTCACCGACGCCAACTACGACATCGTCGAGGGCCTCTCCGCCTACGCGCGGCACAAGGGGACCGACCTCCTCGGCGTCGCCATCGGGGGCCTCTTGGCCCAGCCGGCGGTGGTCTCGGTCATCGCCGGGGCGAGCCAGCCGGAGCAGGTGCTGGCCAACGTCGAGGCCGCGGAGTGGGTGCCGAGCCCGGAGGACCTCGAGGAGCTGGATGCCATCGCTCCCTCGCGGCGACCGCCGGGCGAGTAGCTCCCGTGAAGCTTCTCGAGTACCAGGCCAAGCGGCAATTCGCCCGGGTCGGCATCGAGGTGCCCGCGGGCCGGCTGGCCCGCACTCCCGACCAGGCTGCCGCTGCCGCCCGTGAGCTGGGCCGGGTGGCGGTTAAGGCCCAGGTGCCGATTGGCGGGCGGGGCAGGGCGGGGGGCATCGCCGTCGTCTCCTCACCCGAGGAGGCGCACCGCGAGGCGGCCCGCATCCTGGCCATGGAGATCCGCGGCTACCCGGTGCGCTCGGTCTGGTGCGAGGCCGGCCTTGAGATCGCCCAGGAGCTTTACCTCGGGATCACTCTCGACCGCGATCGCCGCCGTCTGGCGCTGATCCTCTCCGCCGCCGGTGGGATGGAGATCGAGGAGGTGGCGGCCACATCCCCGGAGAGGATCGCCAAGCTCTGGGCGGACCCCTTCGCAGGGCCGTGGCCGTTCGAGGTGCGCGAGCTGGCCTTCTCGGCGCTGGCTCACGCGCCCGCGCTGGCCGAGGCGCGAGGCCGCCTCGCCTCCGCCCTGGTGCCCCTCGCCCAGACGCTGTACCGCCTCGCCGTGGACCTCGACGCGGTCACCTGCGAGATCAACCCTCTCGCCCTCACCGCCGATGGCCGGCTGGTGGCCGCCGACGGCAAGCTGGAGGTGGACGAGAGCGCCGAGTACCGCCACCGGGAACTGGCCGCCGAGCTGGCCATCGACCTGGAGGGCGAGGACGGCCGCACCGGCGAGGACCCCTACGAGGCCGAGGCCAAACGCCGCGGGCTCACCTACGTCCACCTCCCCGGCGGCAGCATCGGCTGCATCGGCAACGGAGCCGGGCTCGCCATGAACACCCTCGACCTGGTCCAGCAGATGGGGGGCCGCCCCAACAACTTCCTGGACATCGGCGGTGGCGCCAACGCCGAGAAGGTGAGGACCTCGCTGGCCATGATCCTGAGCGACCCCGACGTGCGCGGCGTTTTCATCAACATCTTCGGCGGCATCACCCGCGGCGACGAGGTGGCCCGGGGCATCGTCCAGGCCCGCGACGAGCTGGGCATCACCCTGCCGCTGGTGGTGCGCATGACCGGCACCAACGAGGAGGAGGGTCGCCGCATCCTCGCCGAGGCGGGGATCGTGCCGGGGACCAGCGCCCCGGAGGCGGCGCGCAAGATCGTCGATCTGGTGGGGGGCGCCGGGTGAGCCACACCACAGCCGT